>MEKR01000050.1 GCA_001767035.1 Acidobacteria bacterium RIFCSPLOWO2_02_FULL_61_28 | reverse complement strand
CCGTGGATCCATAGGCTGGCACAGTCCAGCTGGCCGACCCGAAGCGGCAGATCTAGTTGTCGCTATGCGGCAGATCTAATTGTCGCCGCGCACCGGCTTGAAGATTCCAAGCGTCGGGCTCCCATGCGTATCTCTCTGGCGTTTTAATTCGCACATGCTCTTGGCCCGCAAAGGGTAGATGACTTCCTTCCGCGCCTTCCAGCCATCGGCACTTGAGAGGGCCTGCGAGCGGATCTTGATTGTTTCTTGGCTAATCTTGTGGCTCTCTGGTCGTGGGTCGGACGCCTTCGTCACGCCCACCTCGATCCACTGATACTTGGAAAACTTCTGATTGTCGTGAAGGCGGCGGTACGGCACCGGAAACAACCGGAGCCATTCGCCTTTATCTGTAATTGCGGCCGTACAGGAGACTTCGACGCCCTTGTGGGCTGGAACTGGATAGGTTCGGACGACGATCAGCGCGTTCTTAATCTCGATTGCCTGATCCTCTGAACAGCTATAAGTCGAACCCCCGCAGGCCCATTCCTTCGAGCGCCAAGAACAGCCGATGACGATGGCACTCAGCGGGATCGATCTCCACGCACATCATGGCGACTGGATGTTCGACGCTGTTTAGGAAGTGGTGAAGGTTCATCCGGAGATAGGGATCCACAACGTACTCGTCGTACCACTCCCATATCGCGTCACGGCTGCCAGTCTCAATGGCCTTTGCCCGAATGTCCCTCGGAACGCCCAATTCCGGCATATGCACGTACAGCATCCCGTAGGACTCCACTAGCTGACGAAGGTTGCTCTTGCTCAGTTCCGGTCGATACATGCTGACGGGGGTTTGACGAACGTCCAGAAGCGTGCGAACGCCGGCCGACCGAAGCGTCTCCAGTAACTCTTCAGTCTTTCGCCCCGTGTAGCCAATCGTGAAAAAGTCGGCCGACTCAGCGGTTCGGCCATCGTTCCACAAGCCCTGCCTTACGACCTGTTGCTTGGCGGACGCACTCGGAAGTTTCAGTCTGTTTACCTGTGGCATCAGGTGTCAGTCTAGCCCAATGCCCACTTAATGATGCCGTGCGCGTCCTTGGTCCTGCGCAATCCGATGTCCTTTTCAAGTTGGTGAACCCACTGGTTATTTGGAAACTTCTGAGGCAATCGCCCAATCGTTCGTATCTCCGTCCATGTCAAGGGTGTACCGGCGTCACGTATGGTCTTCTCGATGACGGACCTGAAATCGTCGTAACTCGTCATGGACGCCACCTTCTCCCCGTGCTTCTTGGGCCGATTCCAATACGCACTCTTACACTTCGGGCACGCCTCCGGCTCGACGTCTGGCTCCCGCGGGATCCATTCGTAACCGCATCGCTCGCAACGACAGCCCATGACCGTAATCGGAACCCTTGCCAACGATACCCCCTACCAAAGGATTGATTCCTAATAATACCTCTGAAGGAGCTGTTTCAAGTAATATATTTAAAGTAGCGTAATGAATAAATACCTTGACGATACGTATAAAGTTCAGTATGGTTGCGGACATGAACAAGTTGCCTGCCGCCAAGCGCGCCCAAATCCTGTCGCTGCTCTGTGAGGGCGCTTCCATGCGCTCCGTTTCCCGGCTGGCGGACGTGTCGATCAACACGGTCACGAAGCTGCTTATTGATGCCGGCCGGCTCTGCGCGGCATTCCATGACGATCAGGTGCGCAGCGTGAAGGCGCAGCGGGTTCAGGTGGATGAAATCTGGAGCTTCACCTACGCGAAGGCGAAGAACGTTCCGAAGGCGAAGAAGGCGCCGGCCGGAGCGGGCGATACGTGGACGTGGACCGGGCTTGATGCGGAGTCGAAGCTGATCGTCTCATGGCTCGTGGGACCGCGTGACGCGGGTTCAGCGTTCACGTTCGCCAGCGATCTCAAGTCGCGCCTGGCTCACCGTGTACAGCTCACGTCGGACGGTCTGAAGCTCTACCTGGACGCTGTCGAAGATGTGTTCTGCGCGGACATCGATTACGCGCAGCTCGTGAAGCTCTACGGCGCGTCTGGCGAGAACGAGACGCGCTACAGCCCGGCGAAGTGCATCGGTTGCATCTCGAAGGAGATCACCGGGCAGCCCGACCCGAAGCACATCTCAACGTCGTACGTCGAGCGCCAGAATCTCACGATGCGGATGCACATGCGGCGGTTTACGCGCCTGACCAACGGATTCTCAAAGAAGCTCGAAAACCACGTCCACATGATCGCGCTCTACACCGTGTTCTACAATTTCACGAAGATTCACAAGACGCTGCGCGTCACCCCGGCGATGCAGGCCGGACTCACGGATCACGCCTGGAGCATGGAAGAGATCGTCCGGCTGCTCGAAGAAGTCGAGGCGCCGGTTCCGGTGGCTCAGGCAAACTGAGACACTACCCCAAGTCGGTATCCGCCAGTACGGCGACGTCACGCGTGTCCCAACCGAAGTTCTTGTACACCTTGTAGTTGTCCAACCTCGCTTCGCCATAGCCCCCATTTCCACCCACGAGCCTTGGGCTGTAGCCTGGAGGGAATGTGAGAATTGGTCCATCGCATTCGCCCACCAGAGCTTCCTCGTGGAACACACGCACCCTCATGTACCCGTTCCTGTCTCGGATTATCACGAACCTGTACCACTTGTCTCGGTCGCGGATCACGAGTGTCTCGCCGATGGACGTTCTGCAATTGACCACGGATGGAAAGCCTCCTTCCTCCCGCCACTCCATTCTCAATTGCCCATCAAAGAAATAGATGTTGTGCGTCCCCTGCGTATTCGGCGGGGCATTACGGGCCCTGCTAATTGGATTCGTCCATACATAGAAGTCGATGGTGTAGTTCGCGGTCGGATCGAGTGTGTCGGAGGGAGGAACGATTTCGTACCCGTCATTGCTGCTTCCCCCTGGAAACTGGTCAATGTAAGCCGCGAAAGACCGGAATCCCGGTCTGTCATAACCGACATCGGATTCCTGGCAGTACGACGGCCCACAAGTCTTGTGGAGCCAGCCCGCTGGCTCAGTGCCATTCGAGAAGGGCTCGTATGTGAGCATGAATGCGTCGTGGGCGTCGCGGGGGGGCGCATTCGGATTCTGGAAATAGAGAAGAATGGTGTTGTCGCCTGGGCTGAGATCAACAGCTACCCAGACAACGGCCAAACCTGCCGCGGGATCCCAAAACTCCACGAAGGAAGGAAGCACGTTGCCAAGAAGATCGGCAAAGCGGACGTCCGCACCGCCAGGTGAAAAGTCAGCTTCGCTGAATCCTGGTAGATCGGTGGACAAGTTCAGTCTGAGAGGCGCCCTTGCCATCTCGAAAGGATTGCTGTTTCGAAGAACAAAACTTCGTCTTTGCTGCCATTCGGCCAAATCAGCAGGCCAGAGGGGCTCCTGCCCGAACACATTTCCGGTCTGAAAGAATGTCACTGTGAGGAGGACGCCGAAGATCCTTCGCATTGTCCGAGCCGAGAGAGGTCGTGCCATGTGCAGCCTCCACGTGTAGCCGGAAAGACTCACCCTGCTCCTATTGCGTACGTTCCCTCGTGATCGGCGATCTGTTGTCGATTGCGTTCTGGTCGGCCCAACGTTCGCGCTCAGCCGCGGCGCCTCCCACTCCTCAGCGCCGTCGGCTGCAGTGTTAGGTGGCGTGCCTATTTCGTGAATTGCTCAAAGAACGCTGCATCGAGATCAAAAGTGCGCTGGGGTTTCAGGCCCAGCTCAAGCTGCTCCAGCATGTTCACGAGTTTCTCGCCGTCGACCAGCTCGATCGGCGGCACGCCGTCGCGGAGGGCCTCCTTCCGCGCGTCGGACGTGAAGGAGCCCGTGGTGATGATGATGCCCTTATCCGCCCTGCCCATCATGGCGCCCCTGAAGTCGCGAACCTGGCTGGGCGTCACGGAGCCAGTGTAGCGCTTGCACTGAAAGAGCACCTTGAAGCTCACGAGAGGGTTCACCTGCAGGATCCCGAGGCCGTCGATGCCGCCATCCCCAGAACGCCCAGTGATGGTCACCTCTTCGAATCCGGACTCGCGCAGGAGACGTTGACAGAACCGTTCAAAACCGGCGGCCGGGAGGGCCAGCAGCTTGGCGGCAACCGCCTCTCTGTAGGTGATGAACGTATGCTCAGCTTCGGTCGTGGGAGCGACTTGCTCGTCAGTGACCTGCGCGTCTGCCTGAGAAGATGCCTTGCCTCGCGACTTGCCAAACTCGACCGCGACCGTCCGATAGATTTCCCGAGCCTGCGCCGAAGATACCTTCCCGAGCGCACGCGCCTTCTCGGTCAGCGTCCAAACCCCATGGCGAGACGCATCGATGTACCCGCCCTTCGCCAGGTAAAACCGCGCCCAATGGACCTGATTCTCAAACCGCGACTGGACCCCGCTGGGTAACGGTCGCGCCTGTTCTTCTTCCGAAATATTCAGAGCCTCCGCGATGGCCGCGCGCACTTCCTCCGGGCGACCCGAACCGCCGAGTTCGCCCAAGGCGGAAATCACCGGCCCGACGAATCGAACAAACTCGGGCGCGGAATCAGACTGCTTCGCCATTTTCCCTTTCGATCATTTCAGCCACCTAACGTTCTTTCGGTGGAGGGCGTCAATTCCGGTTGCCAGGGCCGGAACCGTTGTCGACCTCCACGGAAATGCCGCCGCCGGTGCCGGCATTCTTCCGCCCTGACCGCCGCCAGTCAAGGGCCAGTCGCACAGCAGGTTCCAGCGGGCCAATACAGCTCTCGGCGCAGAGTGGCGCTCGCGCCATAACCAGGAAATCCCCGGCTGTTCCGGACGGCGCCAATTGCAGTGACGATAGGAACGATTAACGTTTTTCGCGCCCTTGGTTGACGGAATGCCGCCGATGCGGCCCCGCCCTCCCGCCGGCACAGCGCGGATTGCCCCGCACGCACGGCGCAAATCATGCGCAGCTTGAACGCGCCTGTCAAACGACCGCGTGAGCACTCATGGCGCGGACGCACCGCTCCCGATCGCGCCGTCGCGGGCGCGCGCCGTCTCTCAGCTCAGTATGGTGTCTGGCGTCAGGGCACCGACATGTCCTCGTCGTACCACGGATCCGGTCGCCCGATGGGCAGCGGCGGCGGCCGCGCGGGCCGTGCGGCCGGGACGTCGGTGGGGAGACCGAGATGGCTGAGAATGCGCCGGATCACCGTCGGGTCTTCGATGAGCGCGATCAGCTCGAGCCGATCCCCGCACCGCGGACACGCGCGCACATCGAAGCCAAAACTCCGCTGCATCAGCTCCGCCCACAGCCAGTTCGTGCGCGACGGGATGGCCGCAGCGGGGTGCGATGACGACGCCACGGCCGTCGGGGCCTCGCCCGCGACGATCGGTGTCTCGGGCTCGCGGGCCCGCAGGCGCGACCGCCACGCCGATCGCGCGCCGAGGACCCCGTAATACAGCAAGAGGTTGATCCGCGGCCGCGGCGTCAGCGCCGCCAGGCGCTCGAGCAGCTCCACCGGCTCGAACAGGAGCTGCGTCGTCCCGTCTGCCCACCGGTGCCGCAGCTCGAGGATCACCTGCCCGTCCGCGGTCAGGTGCAGCCGGTCGGCCGCGATCGGCGGGCGCAGCGCATAGCGGCACAGCCGTTCGAGCCGCGCCCGATCCCGGGGCGGCACGACGACGGCGGCCTGGAGATCAAAGCCGTTCCCCCCGGCGTGGCAGGGTCCGCGCCCGGCCGGCGCCAGCGCCAGCAGTTCCGCCGACGCCCCACACCGGCGCAGCGCCGCACCAGCGCGCCCACCGAGCGCCCGTCGTCCCTGCACGGAGGCGGTCGCAATGCCGGCCAGCACGGGCGCCTCCTCCCGCCACGGGTCGGCGGCGCTCCCGTCCCCGAGATCGTCCAGCACACCACGCTGGGCCAGCAGGCGATGGACACGCCGATCGATGGTCTCGAGCAACCGGTCCATCTGGTCATCAGTCGGCGGCATCGCCTCATGGAACCGCAGGATCCCGCCCTCCTCGACATAGACGCCGTCGAGCACGAGCGCATGGACGTGGACGTTCAGATTCAACGCGGCGCCGAAGCGCTGAATGATCGCCACGGCCCCGCCGCGGCCACCGCGTGCCCTCGCCTGCCGCGCGCGGCGCCGCAGAAACCCGAGCACCGCCCGCACGAAGACGCCCGAAACCGCACGGCACAGCGCGTGATCCCACGCCAGCACGTACCGCAAGCGATGCGGCAGACTCAACACCCATTGCCGCACGGGCACGACCGGAAACACCTCATCGACGAGATGCGCCGCGCGCTCAGCCATCCGGCGGCCGCCGCAGCTCGGGCACACCGCGCGGCCCTTGCAGGAGAACGGCACGAGGCGATCGAGCCCGCAGCTGCCGCAGCGAAACCGGGCGAACCCGCCGGCGAGGAACCCGCAGCGCAAGAATCCCCGGAACTCTTCCTCGATGAACCGGGGGAGCGCGTCCCGTTCGTAGACGCGCGCGGCTTCGGTCCGGAACGTCTCGAAGTGATCGCGAACGACCTAATACAGCACGCCCTGCGCAGGCGTCTTCGGCGCGTACTCTGGGGAGGGGCGGCCCATGCCCCGCACGTCGCGAAGCGCGCGCCACAGCCGCGGGAGCTTAATTTGTGCGGAAATCCGAACGATCCACGCGATCCGACAGGCGATCCGTTGCAGTTTCTGCGTACCTGGCGGCGCGCGCGGATCGCACAATCTGCAACGTGAGGCGGCCGGCACACCGGCACAGTGACGGGCGGCGCCCGTTCGGTTCGTCGTGAGGCGGATAATCCGGGTCCGCTCAACGCGATTTACGACGCGCTCGACGCCGACCGCGAGCGCGCGTGCGCGCCGCGCGGGGTACGAGCATCCGGACCTGCTCGACGCGGCCCGCCATCACCCGGCGGCCGAGCGGCGTCAGCGTCAGCGTGTGGTACCGATCGGCGGACATCGCGATCAACCCCGCGGCGCATGCGGACTCGATCCACTGCTCGATCAACCGCGGCGCGCAGTCGCGGAGCAGGCCGGCAGTGGATAGCCGCGTCAGCTCCGCGGGCAATCCTTCCGTGTGCCCGACGAGCATTGCCGCGATCTT
>MEKR01000049.1 GCA_001767035.1 Acidobacteria bacterium RIFCSPLOWO2_02_FULL_61_28 | reverse complement strand
CAATCCCTGGATGACATTCCGCCATGGGGCTTGTTACACTTTTCACAAATGCGTTTTAGGCAAATCCGCTTTGGAACGGGCGTAGTCTGGCTGGCCCTCCGACGCCTTGGCTCGGGAGGGCTGGCCGTGCTGCTGGGACTTGGGCTTCGGCCATTGCCGGCCCAAGAGGCATCCCAACAATTGGGCCAAGAATTGGAAAACACGCCGGTCCTGGCAATCCGCCATCAGCCCGAGGTCCCGCAAGAGGCGGCGCTGGAGCCTGCCGCGCTCGAACGAATCGTCCCGCTGCAAACGGGCCAGCCGTACAGTAGCCGGAAGATTCGCGAAAGCATCGAGCGGCTGTTTGCCACCGGACGCTTTGCCGACATCCAGGTGGACGCCCGGCGGGAACCGGGCGGGGTGGTTGTTAGCTTTCTCACGAAGGGGCGCTACTTCGTGGGAGCGGTGCGGGTTCGGGGCGTGCCGGCCCCACCCTCCGAGGCCCTGTTGCGGGCGACCACGCGCCTGCAACTCGGACAGGTTTTTTCCGACGAGGACCTGCCGGCGGCGGTCGAAGGGCTGCGGCGGGCGCTCGAAACCGAAGGGTATTTTCAGTCCCAGATTGTGCCTCGTCCGGAGCCGCGCCCGGAAACACAACAGGTTAACGTTACGTTTGAGGTCCAGCCGGGCGAGCGAGCGCGTTTCGGCAACGTGGTCGTGACCGGGGCCCCCGTGTTCCCGGCGGACCAGGTCATTCGCCAGACTCGCTGGAAGAGCGGAAAATCCTTCACGTCCAAAGAAGTCCAGGACGGTCTCGCCCGCCTCCAGGACCTCTATCGCCGCGAGAATTATCTGGAGGCCTCCCTCCGCATCGGCCGCCGCACGTTTGACCCGCAGACCCGCCGCGTGGACCTCGAGCTCGAAGTGGCGGCGGGACCGCGCGTGGAAGTCTCCGTAACAGGGGCCGACTTGAGCCGCTCGCGACTGGCCCGCCTCCTCCCGATCTTTGAAGAGCGAACCGTGGATGAAGACTTATTGCGGGAAGGGGAGCGGAACCTGCGGAACTACTTCGAGTCGGAAGGGTATTTTGACGCTACGGTCCGCGCCGTCCGCCAGATGCTCCCGGACGGGAACCAGAAAATCGAATATCAGGTGGAATTGGGCCGCCACGAGCACCTGGAGGAGATCCAATTCAGCGGCAATCAGTACTTCCGCGCGGAGACCTTGCAAGAGCGGCTGCGCATCGAGCCGGCGAGCCTGAGTTTGCGGCACGGGCGGTTCAGTTCCGGTTTGCTCGAGCAGGATTTGGCGGCCATTCGGGCGCTTTACCAGGCGAACGGCTTCTCCCAGGCTCAGGCCGTCGCGCGATTCGTGGAGCGCGGAACCGACCCGGGGGAGGGAATGATCGTGCACATTGTCATCACCGAAGGCCCCCAGGTGCTGATCGGTGAGTTTGCCATTACGGGGAACCGATCGTTTCCGCAAGAGCAGTTGGAGGCCTATATCAACACCGGCAGCGGCCAGCCGTACAGCGAATCCGTGGTGGCCTCCGACCGGGACAATCTGCTGACGTTTTACTTCAATGAAGGCTTCCCCGAAGCCCGCTTCACGCATCGGACCACTCCGTCGGAAGACGGAACGCGCGTCCATCTCGGGTACAGCATCGAAGAGGGCGAGCGGGAATACATCCGGCACGTCTATGTGAGCGGCCTCGAGAACACCCGCCGGGGAGTGGTGAACCGTCAATTGCAATTTCGGGACGGCGAGCCGCTGAGCCAGGGCCAGATGATCGAGACCCAACGCCGCCTCTACGACCTGGGGATTTTCAGCCAGGTCGGGATGGCCATTCAAAATCCCGAAGGCTCCGAGCCGGGGCGAACGGTTCTGCTGAATCTGGAAGAAGCCCGGCGCTACACCGTGAAGATCGGCCTCGGCGTGGACATCGGACGCTTCGGCGGCGCGTCCGGCGATGTGACCGACGTAGAAGGAAAAACGGAGATCAGCCCCAACATCTCCTTCGAGATTGCGCGGCTCAACGTCGGCGGGCGGCCGCATACGGCGAGTCTGCGCACCCGCTTCAGCACTCTGCAAAAACGCGCGGGGCTGACCTACACCGCGCCGCGGTTTCTCAACTATTCCTGGCTGAACGTCAGCGCCATCGCCCTGTTCGATGAGACGCGAGACGTGCGCACGTTCTCCGCCCAGCGTCTGGAGAGCGCCCTGCAGTTTGAGAGCAAGCTCAGCCGCGCCACTACGCTGATTGACCGCTACACGTTCCGCCGCGTGAAAGTGGACACGTCCAGCTTGCGGATTTCTCCAGACCAGATTCCGCTCCTGCGCCGTCCCGTGCTGGTGGGAATGCTCAGCCAGACCTGGCTGCGCGATACGCGGGACAATCCCACCGACGCCCGGCAGGGCCTCTTCCAGAGCGTGGACTTCGGAGTGGCCGCCAAGCAGCTCGGATCGGAGACAAGCTTTCTGCGCTTCGTCCTCCAAAACTCCTCGTACCATCCGGTCCGGCGACGGCTGACGCTGGCGCGCTCCTTCCAGTTCGGGCTGCAGACCCCGTTCGGCAAAGGGAGGCGGGTGGAGGTGGATGGGCAGTCCGTCGTCACGCGCGAGATACCGATCGCGGAACGCTTCTTCGCAGGCGGCGGCAACTCGCATCGCGGCTTCGGCGTGAATCAGGCCGGACCTCGCGACCCCCAGACGGGCTTCGCTGTGGGCGGCAATGTGTTGCTCTTCAATAGCGTGGAGTTGCGCTTCCCGGTATGGAAAGAAAATATCAGCGGTGTGATGTTCCACGACGTGGGCAACACCTTTGCCCGGGTGCGCGACCTGACCCTGCGGCAACACCAGCCCCACCCGCAGGATTTCCGCTACCTCGTGCACGCCGCGGGGCTTGGCTTGCGGTATCGGACCCCGGTCGGTCCCGCGCGGTTTGATTTGGGCTACAACCTGAACCCGACCCGCGTCGTGCTCCCGACCGGGAGCGTCCAGACGCTCTCGCGCTGGCAGTTCCTCTTCAGCATCGGACAGAGTTTTTGAGATGTGGCGTATGAAGTCAAACGATTGCGTAACCTCGACGAATGGATCGTCAGGGCATGGCTTTAGCCATGCCGAACGAGTCAGCCCCACGAGGGCTTCAGCCCCTAAGGTGTGTCCCGCAGCGGCTGAAGCCGTAAGGAAAAGGAATCTTGTCGCGGCTCTTACGGCACGACTGAAGTCGTGCCCTGACGGCCGACAAAGGGGATTTGCAATAGCTTTTCCCGTCCGAACCGTTTTGCTCCTTGCGCTTGTCGCGCTTCCCCTGCGGGCCGAAATTGTGGACCGCATCCTGGCCGTGGTCGGAACCCGGGTGATTACCTGGAGCGATGTGCTGGCGGAAACCAACTACCAAGCCTTCCTGGGCGGCCAGGAACCGGTAACCCCTGACAAATCTCTTCCGAGAGACCCGATTCTTTCGAGGCTGATTGACCAGCGGCTCCTGGAGCAGGAGCGCGATGCTCTTCCGCTTTCTTTTCCCGACGAAGGGGAGGCAGGGCGGAGACTGGAAGAAATCCGGCAGCGGTTTCCGGAGCCGGAAGCGTACCAGCGAGCGCTGGCGCGCTATCGGCTCACCGAAGCGGACCTCGTGGCACGCCTGGAGCGAGAAGCCAATCTCATGGCGTTCGTCGAGCGCCGCCTCCGGCCGCAGGTCCGGCTCAATCCCGCGGAGGTCGAGCACTATTACTCGGAGACACTCACGCCCGAACTGCGCCGCCAGGGGCAAAGCGCCGTCCCGCCGTTGGCCGAAGTGCGGGAGAGAATCGAACAGGTGCTGACCGAACAAGAGATCAATCGCCGGCTTGATGAGTGGCTGCGCGATCTGCGCGAACGGAGGGGGATCAAGATTCTGCCGTAGGCGGCAGTAAGGCGCACGCGATGGCTGATGAAAACAACGCGAAGAAATCTCCCCGTCGCCGCCTGCGATGGCTCGCGGCAGTCCTGGCGGCAGCCCTGGCAGCGATGTTCGCCCTCGTGTTTCTCGCCGGCTGGATTGTTCAATCGCAGTGGTTCCACGAGCTGATCGGGCGGCGACTGACCGCAGCCCTGGAGAAATCCACTGGCGCGCGCGTCGCGTGGAAGGACTTTTCATTCGACCCGTGGCGCCTGGAAATCAATTTCCAGGATTTCATACTTCATGGCCGGGAAGGGCCGCAGGAGCCGCCGCTGTTTTCCGCCGAACGGATCGAAGCGCAATGGACTGTCATTTCGATCTGGGATCTGCGCGCCGATCTGGCTCGCCTGCGCGTGTCGAGTCCCCGAATCTCGATTGCCGTCTCGAGTGACGGCCGCAGCAACCTCCCGCTCCGGCCCCAGGCGGCGCCGGACCGCGGGGCGTGGGTCGAGCGCATCTTCGCCTTGCGCGTCCGCCGGTTGGAAGCTCTGCGGGGCGAGCTTCGCTGGAACGACCGCCGCCGTCCTTTTGATTTCCGCGCAGAAAACTTGCTGGCGGTGCTCGAATTCGAGGGAAGGGAAGGACGTTTTGCCGGGCGGCTCGATTATCAAAACGCCGCCCTGACGTTCGGGAACGCGCCGCCGCTACTTTCCAAAACCCAGACAAAGTTCTTCCTCTATCCCAACCGGCTGGAGATTGAATCGCTGGAATGGCGCACGGCGCGCTCGCATCTCTCGGCGCAGGGCGTGGTGGAAGACTTCCGCTCTCCCCGCGTGCAGGCTCGCTACCAGTTACAGCTCGACCTGCGCGAAGCCGGCGAATTGGCGGGAAGCCGTGGATGGGAAGGAGACGTCCTCTGGCGGGGTGAAGGAAGTTATGGGGCTCCGGGATGGCAATTCGAGGGAGACCTGGAAGTCCGCACTTCTCAGGGAGGAATCGCGGCGTTGCGCGGCGTGCCGTGGAGCGCCCAGTCGAAGCTGCGCCTCGCTCCCTTGCCTTCGCCGGAGAATGGTCCTAACTCCTCGGCGTGGCGGGCGGAACTCCAAGGGCTTGCAGTCACGGCGCTGGGCGGCCGGTTCACAGGCTCCGCCACCGTCGAGATCAGGTCGCCCAAGCCGGCGGTTCATATGGACCTTCAGGCTCAACGAATCAGCCTGCCCGCTCTGCTCGAGGCATTGGCCACAGAGCGGCTTCCCTTGGGGCGGCTCGCGTGGGCCGGGGCGATTTCCGGTCCTGTGCAAGCCGATTTCGCGGGCCTGGGCGAGAACCTGCGGATTCGCAGCGATTGGCAGGTCGAGCCGCCCGCGGTCGTTCCCACTGGATTCTTGCCTGCTTCCGGGAGGCTGCAAGGAAGTTATCAAGCCGCGCAGAAGCGCCTCGAAACCCAGGACAGCGTCCTTCATCTTCCGCAGACCCGGCTGAGCGCCAGCGGCTGGCTCGATGACCACGATTCGCGCCTCGATCTGGGACTCGATACCACGCAGTTGGAAGAGGTCCGCCCGCTGACCAGGATGCTCGGAGAGAGCTACGCCGAACTGCCGCTTCAGTTGTCCGACCGCGGCCGGGTGGAAGCGCGCCTGCTGTGGAGCGGCGGCGTCCCCCGCCCAAGATTCGACGGCGATTTTCGACTGGCCGGGTTTAACTATCAGAGCAAGCCGTGGGACCAATTCTCCGGGACTCTGCACTATCAATCCCGTGCCGGCGCGCCGGTTCGCTTCGCCAGCGTGGAGATTGACTCGGGGCGGCTTGTGAAAGAAAAGTCTCACGCCGAGTTTCAAGCGCAGTTCGGTCTGGAGGACGGTTCCTTGGCCAGACGGAATCCATTTTCGGTTGACGGGACGGTGCGCGACGTGAATCTCGATGAGTTGCAGCGTCTGCTGGGCGTCGTCTATCCGATTCTGGGAACCCTTGACGCATCCGGCAGACTGTTCGGAACACCGGACGAGCCACGGGGCGAGGGCACAATTGCCATTGCCGCCGGAACCATCTATGACGAACCGTTTGACCGCCTGACGGCGCGGCTGAGCGGGGACACGCGCGATCTGTTCACCGCGAGCCAGGTTCGGATCGAGCGCGGCGCGGCGACGCTTGCCGGCAATGCGACGGTGAACCGCAGAACAGAGGAATACAAATTCGCGCTGACGGGATCGGACCTGCCGCTCAGCGAGTTCCGTTTTCTCAAGCCGGACAGTTTCTCTCTCTCCGGTGTGGCTCAGATCACCTTGACGGGGGAAGGGAGCCGCGACCGGCCGCAGGCGCGGGGGAAGATCGAGGTCCGGCGGCTCGGGCTTGACGGCGAGGGAGACGGCGCGGCGTCGCTCGACGTCGAGACCCGGGACCGGCGGGCATATCTGCGCGGCACAGCGGGCTTGTTCGGAACCGAGATGCGGGTTTCGAGCGAGACGCTTCTCGAAGAGCCGTTCCCGACCTCGACCCGGCTTGAGTTTGTGGATGTGGACCTGCCCCGCATGATCCGGCCTGTCCGGCAGCCTCCCGAGTCGCTGACGGGGCGGGCGAGTGGAACGCTTCTGGTCGAAGGGGACCTCCGGCATCCGGAGCGGATCGTGATTCAAGGGGACCTTCCCACAATGGATGCGGCGCTCGGAGCCGTCGAGGTGCGTGCCGACCGCCCGGTGCGCTTCCGGTATCAGAACAGGCAGATTCAGTTGGAGCAGTTTCACTTGGCGGGGTCGAACCTGGACCTCGAGGCCACGGGGAGCATTCGTCTGGGGGCGGACCCGGCGCTCAATCTGACGGCGCGGGGCCGCGCTGACCTCGCCGCCTTACCGGTGGGGGACCCGCAACTCTCGGCTGCGGGCCAGGTCTCGCTCGATGCGATCCTGAACGGCACGCTGGCGAAACCCGTTTGGCGGGGCCGTTTGCTCCTCTCCGACGGCAGCCTCCGCTACGGCAATCTCCCCAACAGCCTTGCCAAAATCAAAGGGACTGTCGTGTTCGACGGCAATCGGGGGCTGCTCGAAGACTTCGCGGCGGAGAGCGGAGGAGGGCAGCTTCGGTTTGGCGGATTTGTGGCCTTTGAAAACGCTGCTCCCGGCTGGCAAGTTCAGCTTACGGCGGATGCAGACGCGGTGCGGGTGCGCTATCCGAGGGGGATCAGCACCGTCCTGAGCGGCCGGCTGACGCTGAGCGGGACCGCCGGAGAAAGCGTATTGGGCGGCGCGTTGGTGATTCGACGGCAGAGCGTCAGCCCGGGCTTTGACCTGGCCCAGGCGTTGGTCAACTCGCGCGGCGATACGGGCTCCTCGACCCGGAACGAATTTCTCCGCAACATGCGGTTGGACCTCCAAGTAACTTCCGCCCCCGACGTGCGCCTGGAGACGGCCGCCGTCAGGAACCTTCAGGGCGACGTGGACCTGCGGATGCAGGGCACTCTGGAGCGTCCCGTCTGGCTGGGCCGGATCGGAATCCAGGAGGGAGAACTGTTTTTTGCCGGAAAGAAATATACCGTGAGTCGCGGGGAGATTGCGTTTCTGAACCCGTTCCGTATCGAACCGATCCTGAGCCTGAGCGTGCAGGCGCGGGTGCAGCAGTATGAAATCTCGATGGACTTCGCGGGGCCGCCGGACCGCCTCACGCTGACGTATCGTTCCGATCCGCCGTTGCCGACGCGGGACATCCTGGCGTTGCTGGTGGCCGGGAGTTCCCGTCCCAGCGTTGCCGAGACCGCCGCCTCCCAGCCGGTTCCTGAGATCGGAGCCGGCTCGCTGCTCTCGCAGGCGCTCACGGCCCAGCTCGGAAGCCGCCTGGACCGCATCTTCGGCGCCGGACGCATCCGCGTGGACCCGCAACTGGCCGGAGTGGACCGCCCCTTGAACGCCAGCGTCGCCTTCGAGCAGCAGATCCGGGAGAATCTCACCCTGACCTACATCACCAACGTCACTTCGGTGCGCCAGCAGATCATCCGGGGGGAATGGGCCATCAGCCCGCGTTTCTCCGTGGCGGCCATTCGTGACGAGAATGGACTGGTTGGAGTAAACTTTCAAATGACGCTGCGCTTCCGCTGAATGGACATGGAATCCAACGATCCGCACACCCGAGGTTTTTTCTCCTCTCTTCGAGCCAGACACGGCAACGGAGGCCGGAAGGATCATGTCACGGAATTGCTGGAGTGGGCCGCCGCAGAGCGCGAGGCCATGGTCGAGGAGCAGCTCCGGCGTCGCGGCATTCGGGATGAGCGAATCCTGGAAGCGATGAGCCAGGTCCCGCGGCACGAATTTGTCCCGCCGGAGTTGGTCCATCAGGCCTATAAAGATCATCCCCTGCCGATCGGCGGGGGCCAGACCATTTCTCAACCTTACATGGTGGCTGCGATGGCGGAAGCCCTGGAACTCCAGGGAACCGAGCGCGTGCTCGAAATCGGGACCGGGTCCGGATACGAAGCCGCTGTACTCGCGCGCCTGGCCGTTCACGTCTATACCATCGAATGCGATCCGGCGCTGGCCCGCACCGCCAAAGAGCGGTTGGATTCGATGAGGCTCGGCGATGTGGTGGACGTGATCGAAGGGGACGGCAGCCTGGGTTACGCGCCGGCGGCGCCCTACGACGGCATTCTGGTTGCAGCCGCGGCTCCAGAAATTCCCGCCTGCCTTTTCGAGCAGTTGGCTGAGGGAGGGCGATTGGTAATCCCCGTGGGCCAACTCGATTGCCAGGAACTGTGCCAGGTCCGCAAGAGCGGGGGAAAGCCCGTCTCCCGCCAGCTCGGCTACTGCCGCTTCGTGCCGTTGCGCGGAGCACATGGATGGGAAGAAATCTAGCAGCCAGAGCAGGAGGCTCCCGCGTGTCGGTTCGTCCGGTCCAGGAATCCGAAAATCATGCAACCCCGGCAGTGGGTCTGCCTTTCTGCTGGGCCAGGGGCGCGAACCTTCCGTGGATGTTGCTGATGGCCGCCGCCGTGGCGCTGTTTTTTTGGAAGATTCTGTTCACCAAGCAATTTTCGATTCTGGAGGATTGGGAGGGGGCTAACCAGGCCTACGCCTGGCATCAATTCGCTGTTAGCACGATCCAAAAGGGCATCCTCCCCGTTTGGGACCCATACACTTTCTCGGGCCGCTCCTTCGTTGGGGAGATGCAGCCGGGTTTGTTTTATCCTCTCAAATTGTTGCTCTATCTGTGGCCGTTGGGGGACTCCGGAGTTCTTTCATCACGGCTGTTTAACCAGTTCTATGTCTTGGGTCATTTGCTCGGCGCTTGTTTCATGTTCTTTCTGGCGCGAGAGCTGGGCATTGCGAATCGCTTCGCGGCCTTCGTAGCCGGGCTCTGTTTTGCGCTCGGCGGCTTCGTGGGAACCACGCAGTGGCCCCACCTGTTGGACAGCTCCATCTGGCTTCCGCTGATTCTTCTGTTCTTTCTTCGGGCGCTTCGTTCGGAGGATCGTGCGCGCGGCATTTTGAACGCCTGTTTCAGCGGATTGGGCTTCGGCATGGCCATCCTGGCGGGGAGCCTCCACATTCCGATGATGAACGTGTTGGTCGTTGTAAGCGCCGCCGCGTATTACGCCTTCCGGACACCCGACGAAGCAACCGTGCGGCTGACACGACGTTCTCGTTTGACATGGGTCGCGTCGCTGGTTTTGGTCGTGGGCGCCGTGGCCTTTGCCGCCGGGGCCGTGCAACTGCTGCCATCGCTCGAATACGCGCCGCAATCGGTCCGCTGGGCGGGGAACTGGGCCGATGTAAGCACCAAGAAAATTCCCTATGCCGTCCTGACGGAGGGCCAGTACTTGGCGCCGCGTTCTCTGTTTTCCTTCCTGTTTGCGGTTGCGCCCATCGGCAATGCGGAGTTTCGTCCGTACTTGGGGGTTCTTCCCTTTGTGCTTCTGGTTATGGGCCTCTGCTTGAACTGGCATCGAGCGTGGGTCAAATACCTGGCGGGCCTGGCGGTGGTCGTTTATCTCTTTACGCTTGGCCCGTTCTCGTTTGTGTTCGGGTTGGCCTATATTTTGATCCCCTACCTGGACATGGCGCGGGAAGCCGGCCGCTTCATCTACCTGACCCACTTCGCTATGGCATTGCTGGTTGGCTTCGGCGTGCAGTCCTTGTGGAGCAACCCAGACTCCCTCGTATCCTTCTTTTCCCGGTTCCTGCGTTGGCTCGGAATCGTAGTGCTGGGGTTCGTGGTGATCCTGGGAATTCCTTCGATTTACGGTGTGCCGGAGGTCAACGAATGGCATTACGTCTGCCTGATTTTCTGGATTTCAAGCTGGGGATTGCTGCGCTCCATCCACAAAGGCCACCGGACACGCATGGAGAAATTTCTTCTGATTGCTCTCATTGTGTCTGATCTTCATGTGTTCAATTGGAATCAACTGAATACGGCCGGGGAGGAAAAGGAAGGGCGAGGTTACTCTGGCAAGTTGATGGCGAGCCGTCCTCTGGCGGAATTTTTCCAATCCCAGCCGGGGTTGTTTCGGGTTCACCTGGAACCGAACTACCCGGTGTATGTCAATCTGGGTGATATGTTCGGAGTCCAAACCACTTGGGCTCCCGGGGCCACGGCGCTGATAGACTACGCTTCCTATATGAATCATCCGAAGGGGTTGGAGCTTTTGAATGTGCGCTACATTGCTACTGACAAGGAGCGTCCAGGCACGCTCCTCTTCCGCAGCGGTGTTTGGAAGGTTTACGAGAATCCGGCGTATTCCCCCCGGGCCTGGATCGTCCACCAAGTGATCGTCGAACCGTCGGAGGAAGCGATTCGCCGTCGGGTCCTGGACGACCAATTTGAGCCGCTCCAGACGGCGTACGTCAGCGAACCGCTACAGACCGAACCGGGAAGCGCGCCGGAATCGCATGAAGCGGTGCGATTCGATCACTACCGGGAAGACCGAATGGAATTGGCTGCCAGCGTCCAAAGCGCCGGCTTGCTGGTACTCAGCGAAGTGTTCTACCCCGGATGGGAAGCCACGCGGAACGGCGAGCCGGCCCGTCTCTACAAGGTGGACGGCCTGCTGCGGGGCATTGTCGTTATGCCAGGGGAGAATCGGATCGCAATGCGCTACCGGCCGCGATCGGTGCGGATCGGAGGGGTATTGACGGCGCTCTCCTTCCTGGGAACACTCCTGTTCGGCGCGGTGCTTTGGGGCAGAGAAAGGGCCTCTCATTCCGCTCGACCGTCTGTGTAACAAACGCTGTTTCCCTGGTATGCTCATCGGTGGGGCGGAGCTTTGCTGCCGGGCGTTTGGGACCGCCTCTGCCGCTTCGCTTGCACGCAGACCATGAAGGGTATCTCCGATCGTCCGGAAACTACGGCCGGCTCTTCGCCCGAAGCGGCTCGTCCTCATCTGAGCGTCGTGATCCCGGTTTACAACGAGGCATTCCGCATTCCGTCCGCGCTCCGGCAAATTCTCGACTATCTGGAGGGGCGCGGGGAAAGCTACGAAGTTCTCGTTGTGGACGATGGGTCCACCGACAACACTGCGGAGCGAGTGGCTGAGGTCTGTCGGCAGACCCCTGCCGTGCGCTCGTTGCGGCACCCCGCCAATCAGGGTAAGGGCTTCGCCGTGCGCGACGGCATGTTGAACGCCCGCGGGGAGTACCTGGTCTTTACCGACGCCGACCTATCCTCGCCGATCACCGAGGCGGAGCGGCTACTGGAACCGCTGCGGGGAGGCTATGACGTGGTGATCGGCTCGCGCGCGCTCCGGCGGGAGTGGGTTCAACCGCGCCAGCCTTGGCTGCGGGAAACCGGCGGGAGAACCTTCAATCTTTTTGTCCGTGCCCTTGCCGGACTCGATTTCCGCGACACCCAATGCGGGTTCAAAGCCTTCCGGCGCGAGGCGGCGCGAGCGGTTTTTTCCTGCCAGACGATCCCAGGATTTGGGTTTGATGTCGAGATTCTCTACCTTGCCCGGAAGTTCGGATACCGTGTGCTCGAAACGCCGGTTCATTGGGGCAATGACGCGCGCACCAAAGTGCACCCCTTGCGTGACGGGCAACGCATGTTCCTGGATCTGCTCCGGATTCGGTGGAACGACTGGCGGGGGAAATACAGAAGTCAGCCACGGCCCCGCGCCAGGCGCTCAGCCGGGCCGGGGGAGTCAGAAGGCAGAAGTCAGAAGAACAGGCAAGAGGATTGATCCGCAGATTACGCAGATTTCGCAGAGAAAACACAAAGAAGGTCTTCTCACGGGGCAGCGCCGAAGTTCAATAGCAGACTTCCCATTTCACGCCTGCGGTTTTTTTCTGTGTAATCTGCGTAATCTGCGGGTCACTTCGTGGGGACGCGGGCGCGGCGCGGATTGGAGGTCACCGCTCGCTTACGGTCGCGGCTCTGATGAACCCTCTGCCCGAAGCGCTGCGCGATCCGTTCGACGATTTCCTCCAAGGTATGCTTGGACGTATCCATCACCATCTCGGCTTGAGAGTAGAGCGGCTTGCGCGCGCGCAGCAATGCTTGAAGTTCCTCCATCGCCGCGGGATTGTTGACCATGGGGCGCAAGTCGCCCTGGGCAACGACGCGGTTCCAGTGGTCCTTCGCCCGCGCCTGGAGCCAAACCGTATGGCACTGCCGGCGCACCATCCCCCAGGTCTCGGGATGTGTGACCAGCGACCCTCCGGTCGCGAGCACCCCCGGGGGCGAACTCGCCAGGAGCTTTTCCATCGCCTCCCGTTCGAGCCTCCGGTAATAACCCTCGCCGTGGAGCGTAAACATCTCGACTAAGGACATACCCGCTTCGCGTTCGATCAGCGAGTCGAGTTCGATGAAGGGAATCCCCAGCCGCGCCGCCAGACGCTTGCCGACGGTGGATTTGCCCGCTCCCCTCACGCCCACGAGTGCGATGCTCTTTGCAAACTGCTTCCGCTGGCGCGCCGAGAGCCAGGCATAAAGCTGCTCGAGGTTCTCGGTGTCGCAGGTCTCGACCATCTCCCACACCCTGGCGCGCAGGGATACGTCATCGGCGGGCACCGGAATCACGGTCTGCACCGGCTGCCCGAGCGAGGAGGCGATCCGCGCCAGACGCGCCACCGAAATATTGCCCCGCCCGGCTTCGAGTTCCGAGAGAAAGCGGGGCGAGAGTTCGGCGAGTCGGGCCAGTTCCTGAAGGCTGCGGCCCGCGGCCAGGCGCAGGCTGCGGACCCGCGCCCCGAGCGCGTGCAGAAATCCCTCGGTCTCGTGCTTGTGCATCGGCAACCTCTCTATGCATTATATTTCCCTTGCCAGGAATGTCAAGCGGCACTAAACTGCTTATCGTGGGACGCGGTTGGCGGCGACGGGCAGGCCGCTCGGAGGGAAGTCCGGCCGGGCAGTCCCCCTGGCGGCGGCGGGCAGGCGAGTTACCAGTAACCCGAAGAAGGAGCAAGCACAATGTTGGTGAAGAAGTCCCGAGTGAGCACGTTTGATGACTGGGTGGATTATTTCCATCAATGGCGCGAAGACATCGGTTATCCGACGGAGATGATCGGGAAGGAATATCTGTGGGAGACGAAGCTCGGTGAGCTGGAGAGCGACGAGATCGAGTTCGGCCACTATGCAGGCCAGAAGAAGTGGGAGAAGGTCGCCGACATCCCCGATCAGCGCATCAAAGACTCGCTGATTCACCTGATCGAGTACCAAGGTGACACCGAGTTTGCTTCCGTGGAGCAGCAGAAGAACCTGCTCGAACGCGCCCCGACGCAGTATGACAAGGAAGCCATGCTCCGCGTCAACCGCGAGGAGATGCGGCACGGCTGGCAGATGGGCTACTTGTTGGTTACCCATTTCGGGGATGCGGGCAAGAAGCGCTCGGAGCGGCTGCTCGAACGCCGGGCGGGCGAGCACACGCGCTTGCTCGGCTCCTTCAACGAGCCGGTGAATAACTGGCTGGACTTCTTCACCTACACCGACTTTATTGACCGCGACGGCAAATACCAACTGAACATGCTCAGCCGGAGCGCGTTTGCGCCGCTGGCGAAGAGCATGCGCCCGATGCTCCAGGAAGAAGCCTATCACTTGCTCACCGGCAATACGGGCCTGATGCGGATCGTCAAGGCGGGCCAGATTCCCACTACGATTATCCAGAAGTATTTCAACAAGTGGCTTTCGACCGCCCACGACCTGTTTGGCCAGGACCATTCCGCGACGGCTCACTGGGGGTATCTGTGGGGCGTCAAAGGGCGCTACGACGAGCACCTGTTTGACGGCCCGCCGGACATGGGGGAGATCAACGCGATCTCGCGCGGGCAGTATCACAAGGAAGTGCAGGCGATCATTGACTCGCTGAACCGCAACGTCAAGCCGGAGCAGCCGAAACTGTTCATCCCCGATGAGAAGTTCAACCGCAGCATCGGCGACTTTGCGGGCAAGACGTACACCGTGACCGGCGAAACCATCGAGGCCGAGAAATACCAAGCCTACTTGAAGGGAGTCTTCCCATCGCCGCAGGACGAGCAGTTCATCATCGGTTTGGAAAAGGAGAAGGGTTGGATCATCAACCCCGAACAACCGCAACGGCCGAGGTAACGGGTTTGGCTGAGAAGCGGTACGTCTTTGTCTGCATGAACGTGGATTGCCGCGTGCGCGGCGGCCAGAAGATCATGGACCGCCTCCAGGAGCGCGTGCAGGGGAACGGCTTCGAGAACGTCGAAGTGCGCCCCTACATGTGCTTCGGCGGCTGTCACGACGGCCCCAACGTGGTCATCTACCCGGATAAGGTCTGGTACGCTCGCGTCCAGGAAGCCGACGCCGACCGCATCGTGGACCAACATCTCAAAAAAGGCGAAACCCTCACCTCCCTCACCGGCAAGGTGGATAAGGGCCTCGAAGAAATCATCTTCCAGTTGCTCGACTCGGGGATTTTCTAGCAATCCCTCCGCTGAAGGTTCCCTTCGTCTTCTTTGTCCTCCTGGTGGGCTACCCGCACTCGCATCCGGAGCAGTGATTGCTTGGAAGGGGCGGGGGAGCATAGCGGCTTGACTCCGTATATAAAGGTCATATACTAATCTGTGTGGACCTGTGGGATCGCCTGGCTCAGTGCCCCGGATTCGATTGGGATGAGGGCAATCTCGCCAAGAATTGGGAGAAGCACCGGGTTGCGTTTTGGGAGGCGGAGGAGGTTTTCCTGAACGCGCCGCTTCTGGTGGGGGTTGCTGCTCATCCCTCCGGGCCGGAAGAGCGGTTCTATTGCCTGGGGATGACGGACGCAGGCCGACTCCTATTTCTGGCGTTTACCATCCGAGACCGGCGAATCCGAGTTATTTCGGCTCGAGACATGAGTAGGAAGGAGAGGAGACTTTACAATCGTCATGCGGAAGAAACCAATTCCTCGGTTTGACAGCGAAGATCAGGAGCGCGATTTTTGGGCCTCTCATGATTCCACGGAATATGTCAACTGGTCGCAAGCGCGGAAGGTGGTTCTGCCGGAACTGCGCCCCACTCTCAAGACGATCTCGCTCCGACTTCCCGCTTCCCTTCTGGAAGAACTGAAACTGCTCGCCAACAAGCGGGACGTGCCCTATCAGTCGCTTCTCAAAATGTTTTTGGCGGAACGGGTCAAAAGGGAACTGTCCCGCGCCTAGCCCCCTCACCGGCAAGGTGGACAAAGGCCTCGAAGAAATCGTCTTCCAGTTGCTCGATTTGGGGATTTTCCAGGACTCCATCCGGCCAGCCATCACGAGCGCCCCCGCTATTCAGGTATCGTCGCCGTTTGTCACCGCTCGCTCTTCCCATCTTTTCATTGACCTCTTCACGCCTTCCCCGTAACATGGGACAATTGTCAGGATAGAAACGAATTCTAGGGGGCTGCATGAACATCAGAGTATTGCAAACGGGTCTTTGGGTGTTGCTCAGTTGCATTGGTTGGCAGGCGCAGGCGGGAACGGTGATTCAGCAGGAGCAGCGGGACCCGGGGAGCGACCAAGTGCGGTTCCGGGTCACCCTTTCGGTGGATGCGGGCAAGCTCCGCGTGGAGGGGGAGAACCCCGGCAGCGGCCCCGGTAGCGGAAAGTTCGCCATGATCTTTGACCAAGCCAAACAGGTCCTCTGGATGATGGACCCCGGTAAGGGGAGCTACCTGGAAATGACCGCCGCGCAGGTCCAGGGCATGGGGCAGCAGATGCAGCAGATGATGCAGCAGATGGAGGCCCAGCTCGCCCAGATTCCTCCGGAGCAGCGGGCCATGGTCGAGCAGATGATGAAACAGCAAATGGGCAACAGCGCTCCCCCGCAAGTGACCGTGCGCGAGAAGAGCCGGGGAGAGAAAGTGGGGCAGTTCGTCTGCACCCGGTACGAGGTTCTGACCCAGGGGCAGGTGACCGAAGAAATCTGCGCTGCACCCGCAGCGCAATTGCAGCTCGAGGCTTCGGCGCTCGAAACCTTCAAGGCCCTGGCCGCGTTTTACGAACCGCTGAGCCGCCAGGTTCCCAAAGGCGGCTGGAGCGTGTCGAGCGCCCTGCGAGAGATTCAAGGATTCCCGGTGCGGACGGTCGTTTATGAGGGACAGAAGCCGGCCTCGGAATGGGTGGTGGTGAAAATCGAGACTAAACCGCTCGATGCCGGCCTGTTCACGCTGCCCGCCAACCTCAAAAAGACCGAGATGCCCCAGATGCCCCAGATGCCAATGATGCAGCGGTGAAGGGGCACGGTGGCTTCCCCTGCTGGAACATGAAGAGCTGGCCGGGGTGGAGGGGCGCTCAGGGGCAAGGTGGACAAAGGCCTCGCAGAAATCATCTTCCAGTTGCTCGACTCGGGGATTTTCTGAAGAAAGCACACTAGCCACAGAGGCACGGAGACTCAGAGAAAAGTAATTGGGAAGGCTGTCCCCTTCCATGCTCTGTCCCTCCGAGTCTCTGTGGCTTATTTCTTATTGCCGAGGCCGTATGCCTGGGCGAGCACCTCGATGGGGTGAACTGGTTTCTGGCCGTTGGCCTGCTGGACCTGGATCGCCGAGAGCGGGCAGTCGGTAACGGTGGAGGATCCTTCTGCTTTCATGAATTTGAAGAGCGGCTTGCCGACTTTCATTGAAGCCTCGAAGTTCTCTTTCTTGACGCTCCAACTGCCATCGTGGCCCGAGCAGCACTGCATCCGCTTGACCTCCGCGCCAGGGATCAGGCTCAGCAATTCCTGCGCTTTGAAGCCGATGTTCTGGGCCTTCAGGTGGCAGGGCTGATGGTAACGAATCTTGCCGGGGTTCTGCTGAAAGTTCAGATCGAGCTTTCCCGCCTGGTGGAGCTTCACTAAGTATTCCGACACGTCATAGGTGTTCTCCGCGACGAGCGTGGCGTCCGGCGTCTGGAGGAAACGTGGGTAGTCGAGCTTGAGCATATAGCTGCAACTCGCGCTCGGCACTACGATTTTATAGCCCTGTTTGACGGTCTTGCTCAGTGTCGCCACGTTCGCTTCGATTTTCTTCAAAGCGCGGTCCACCTGTCCCGTGTCGAGGAAGGGAAGCCCGCAGCACTGCTGGTCCGGTACGATGCAGTCAACTTTGTTTCTTTCGAGAACCGCGACAGTGGCTTTGCCGATCGCCGGTTCGTTATAGTTGATCAAGCAGGTATAGAACAGCGCGACCTTTTCGGTTCCCTCGGTTTTCTCGGATGGCCTAATTCGGGGGCGCTTGGCGAACCACTTAGCGAAGGTCTCGGAGTGGAAGGTCGGCAGGAGCCGATCGCGGTGGATGCCGAGATATTTCTCCATCCGTTCGCGGATTTTCGGATTCTGGTTCGCCCAGTTGGCGAGCGGCGCGGCGAGGCTCGACAAATTCCCGACCAGGTCCGTGTCGCCAAACATTCGATCAACCATTCGATCAACCAGGCGGTCAACCAGGCGAGCAGCGAGTGCGGGTCGTTTCTGCTTTGCCTCGACGAAGTGCGCCCGCAGAAGCATCCGCGGGAAGTCAATGTCCCATTCGTGCGGCGGAACGTAGGGACAGACCGTGTAGCAGAGCTTGCATTGGTAGCACTCCCGCACTACTTGGCCGATCTGTTCCTCGCTGAGCGAGTCCACGTTGCCGAAATTGTCATCCACGAACCGAAACAGGTCCACAAACGACGGGCAATAGGTCTCGCAGACCCGGCAGCCGTGGCAGACGTCGAAGACCCGGAGCAACTCCTGCCGAGTCGCCTGGGGGTCCCAGAATTCCGGCGATTTGAGATCGAAGTTCATGCGAGGGTCGCCCTCATCGTCTGCGCAAAACGGGAACTGTCATCTTACCCCGTCCCGCCGGTGTCGGCAAATGGCGGCAGTGCGGAGAAGGTTTTCCTTGCGGCGCGGTTCCGGGGAGGGTACAATCCCGCTGAATTGTTTCTCGAAGGCTTCTCCAGGGGTCTCAGGAGTCGGCGTCAGCCTGTGTTGCAAGACCCGTGTTGCGAGCAATGTGTTGCGAGCCGTGTGTTGCAAGTAATGACTGATTCGGAATAGGACGGTCTCTTGTCTCCGGAGGAAACCATGATGCTGTTGGCGATTCTGTTCTTCCCCTTGGCGCTCAGCGCGCAAACGCTGTCGGGCGTTGTGGACGTTCATGTCCATGCCGATCCCGACAGCAGGCCGCGCTCCATTGACGCGGTGGACCTTGCGAAACTGGCGCAGGCGCGGGGGATGCGCGCCTTGCTTTTCAAGAACCATAACGAGTCCACGGCCGCGTTGGCGTATCTGGTCCGGAAGACGGTTCCGGGCATCGAGGTGTTCGGCGGCATCGTGCTCAACCGCGCCGTGGGCGGCGTGAATCCGGCGGCCGTCGAACAGATGGTCGCCGTCAAAGGAGGATGGGGCCGGGTGGTCTGGATGCCCACGGCTGAGGCCGAAAACCAGGTGCGCTACGAAAAAGCGAACCGGCCGTTTGTCCCCGTCACGCTCAACGGCCAATTGCGGCCGGAGGTGAACGAAGTGCTGGCGCTCGTCGCCAAGTACAAGCTGACGCTCGCGACCGGCCATTCCGCGCCCGAGGAGAGCCTGCTGCTGATCCGCGAAGCCCGCCGGCTCGGAGTCGAGCGGATCGTCGTAACCCACGCCCTGTCGCGTTCCGTCAACATGAGCGTGGCGCAAATGCAAGCGGCGGCCAAGCTGGGGGCGTACATCGAACTCGTTTATCATGCGCGGCCCGTCAACACCGATAACCCTCCTCTGACCATTCAGGAGTATGAGGCGGCCATCCGCGCCGTCGGACCCGAGCATTGCATCCTGTCGAGCGACCTCGGCCAGGTCGGCAACCCGCTGCACCCCGACGGGCTGGCGGCCTTTTTCCGGGCGCTCCGAGAGAAAGGGTTCACGGAAGCCGACATTGACCGCATGTCCAAGCGAAACCCGGCAACCGTGTTAGGGCTTCCGTAGGATACCCCGTCGCTGGGAACCAAAGGCAGCCCTTTCGATTCGCCTCTAACGGCGTCCTCAAGGTACACTCATAGCGATGAGCGAGTTACCATTAACACGGCGGGACTTTCAACGTCTGGCCGGCTTGCGAGCAAAGGAGGCGGGCAATCTTGCCCGCAATCGTTGCGAGGAAGGTGCTTACTACCTGGCTGGATACGCGGTCGAATGCGCGCTGAAAGCGTGTATTGCCAAGAAAACAAAACGGCATGACTTTCCGAAAAAAGAATACGTTGACAAGGTGTACACGCATAAATTGAAGGACCTTTTCGGGTTGGCAGACCTCGACAAGCAACTCGAAGACGACATGAAGAAAAACCATGCCCTTGCAGAAAATTGGCTTGTCGTCAAGGATTGGAATGAAAGCAAAAGATACGTCACTGCAGGACTCCAGGGCAAAGCCTTGTATGAGGCTATTACAGCAGAGAACGGACTTTTACCATGGATAAAGCAACGTTGGTAAGAAGTGATCTCGAAATCGAGGGTCGCATACTGGAGGCCCTGAGCAGAGGTAAGATTCCGGTTACATTAGTTGACTGGAACTATGTTTCCGAGATCGAGGAGTGGCAACTCGTCATAGCGACTCCCTTGTATGACAGCAAAGGGGCGCACGAAGCGGTTTCCCGTGTCATCAAGGCGCTTCAGCAGGCAGGTATTTACGAAGATGTTCCGATACTCAGAGTGTCAGTTCTGAGCCCAAATGACACCCTCGTCAAGACTCTGGAGCAAGAGGTTAAGGTTCTCACGGAGGGCTCCATCCATATCGTCGGTCTCGATCAAAACAAACCGAATCACGAGAACGTCTATGTAGTTATCTTCTCTCCTTACACAGGGCCGGGCGGTGCCGTACCCGCTAGGCATATCAAAGGCCTCGTAGAACTTCGCAGGTTTCTTGAGGTTAGCTTGCACATATGGACAACCTCAGTTGATGAAGCATTGCACAAACTTGCCCGTAAAGGTAACGCTTCGATTCCGAACGTACAGCTATCGAAGAGAGAGGCGAAGAGGCTCGGACTGGGCTGACCCGCACGCTGAGTCGAATTGCCCGCAGTCTTTGCTCATTCCACCCCGGCTTGCCGGGAATCGCTGGCGCAGGTAGAATTCTCGGACGTGCCTTCAGGACGAAGCGGGCACGGATTTTCTATCCATGAAGGAGACAGGCACGTGGAGATTACAACGAAACGGATCACGACAGTGGACGGAGTGGGCGGGTATCTGGCCCATCCGGCGGGGCAGAAATCGCCCGGGGTTATCGTGCACTTTGAGATTTTCGGCGTCAACGGACACATCGAGGACGTCTGCCGGCGGATCGCGCAGGAAGGCTACGCGGCGCTCGCGCCCGACTACTACTGGCGTCTGGACACAAGGACCGTACCCTACACGGACTTGAAGGCGGCCTTCGGGCTGGCGGCGAATCTGAAAGACGACCTGATTATGTCGGACGCCGGAAGTTGCCTTCGCTACCTGCGCGGGCAGGATTTTGTGGAGTCCGACGCCATTGGGACGCTCGGCTTCTGCATGGGCGGACGCCTGTCGGCGCTGACAGCGGCAACGTATCCGCAATACATTACGGCGGCCGTTTCGTTTTACGGCGGCGGGCTGGCAGGCGAGAACATGCGCGGCGGTCAGACGCTCAATCCCATGGACGAAGCCTCCAAGGTGAAATGTCCGCTCTTGCTCTTTTACGGCGAGAAGGACCAGTTCATCCTGCCGGAGCACGTCGAGGCGTTTACGGGAAAACTCAAACAATTGGGCAAGAATTATTCCAGCCACGTCTACGCCGGCGCCGGGCACGGCTTCTTCTGCAGCGACCGCGCTTCCTTCAATGCCGACGCGGCCAATGACGCCTGGGAGAAGACGAAGAGTTTCCTGGAAGGGAATCTCAAGAGAGCCACGGCGGGGGTGCGATAACCAGGCGGCTGCTGGATGGAGCCACGCCAGGCACCCGGAAGCCTTTGCGCTTCTGCTATCTTCAAAGTGCTGCCTTGAACATCCGGCTTCCTCAAAGGCAGGAAAAATCAGGAGCCGGCCGGCTCCGGGACAGGCCAAAACTGCTCGATGCTGTTCCAGACCAGCGCCAGGGTTTCGATCACGAAGGTCTTGGTCCAGCGTCTCCGGCGCCACCAGTGCGGGTCCCAGTAATTCGGATTGTAGACCGGGTGAACCCGCGCCGCGATTCCGCTGTTCGAGAGCACGCGCCGGAAGATGGAGCGGGTCCGCCGGGTGTGGTACTCCGATGTCACCACGGTCACCTTTCTGGCCCGCAATTGTCGCAGGCAAGACCGCAGGGCAAGGGCTTCTTCCCGCGTATAGTCCGCGTTATTCTCGCAAAACCGCAGCTTCTGCATCGGAAACCCTTTCGCCCGCAAACCCGTCTCGATCAGCCGGCGCACCGGCTGGCCGAAATACGGTTTGCTTTCCACGCTGACCAGCAACAGCGGCGCATTCCCTCCCTGGACCAGGCGGGCCGCTTCTCCGATCCGCAGTTGTTCTTCTTCGTGCGACCCTCGCAGGGAGAGGACGGCGTCGGCGGGCTCCAGTTCGTCGGAGACGACCAGGCGGCCGGCGATCCAGGCCATCGTGAAGGGATTTCCGATGGCGAGGGCGAGGAGCAGAAGTACGACCCAACTAGCCAGTTTTTTCATCGGCGCTGCGCGAAATCGAATCTACCAGCTTTTTCACGTTTGGATGAAGCCGCGTTTCCGACGCCAACTGCGCGAACAACGTCAATCGCTTTTTCAAGTCGTCCAAGAGCTTTCGAACGTCCCAGGCGTTCTCTGGAAGGGCGCGAGAAATCCGCCCGGCAGTAAAATGCCCCACATCCTTGTGGGCCTGTGCTCCGGCCTTGCGGAGCGCTGCGGACAGCGCGGGCAGTTTCTTTTTCCCTTTTCCCGCGCGGTCGAGAAAATGCGCGGCCGTGACGCCGCCGGCCTTTGCCTTGCCCGCAGGGTTGAGGAAGAGAATCAAGGTGTGCAGGTGGATGACGAACGATTCAATCAGCGCATAGCGGAATATCTCGGAGGTGACCGGAGAGCGAGCCAGAACTTCTCCAATTCCGAACAACATCCAGATTTCATAAAAGAGGTCTTCCTCGGAATACTTCACGAGTTCCTTGTCGGATAACATGTGGGCCTCCTTACATTCCGAATCCGAAACGGAGAATCATCGCCAAAAGGACGGCCGCCATCAAACCCGCGGCCAGGTCGTCCGCCATCACTCCCCAGGCTCCTCCCAGCCGTTCCAGTTTCCAGATCGGGTAAGGCTTGATGGCGTCCAAAGCGCGGAAGAGCAGGAAGCCCCCTATTACCGCGCCCCAATACGAGGCCGGCGTCGGGGCCGTCAGGGGCAACGGAAGCAGCGCGAGCGCCTGGCCGGCTACTTCGTCGAGCACGATGACCTGCGGGTCATGTTCTCGAAAGCTGCGCAGAGCGACGGAAACGACCCCGATCGCAATGCCGCACGCGGCCACCAGCGCTCCGCCGAGGACCCATCCCGGATAGGCGGTCGTTCGTGCCAGGGCCGCCAGGCCCAAATAAAACACCACGCCGAGGGCGGAGCCGTAGGTCCCCGGCATCACCGGCAGGTATCCTGCGCCGAGGCCCGTGGCTAGCCACACGGCCCAGCGGGACGCTACTGTGGAGGGAGTGGGGAGTGGGGAGTGGGGAGGAGGAAGTGGGGCCGCTGGCAATCCTGTTCCCATTCCCCACTCCCTATTCCCTCTCTCTTATTGGATGACCTCGTAGATCAAGGGACGCGCTTCCGGGGCCGCGGAAGAAATGCGGAAGGCGTCCTCGACCATTTGCGCGGCGTCTTCCACGCGGGTTTCCTCGTTGTAATACATCGTGCAAAGGCGCTCACCCGCCTGAATGCGGTCGCCGACCTTGTGCTCGAGCACGATGCCCACGGCCGGATCAATTTTCGAGTCCATCCGATCGCGGCCGGCGCCGAGCAGCATGGCCGCCTGGCCGATGTCATCGGCCGAGATGCGCGAGACAAATCCGGCGCGCGGCGAGGAGACTACGAATTCGGCGGAGGCCGTGGGGAACAGCTCGAAGCTGTCAATCACTTGCGGGTTGCCTCCTTGCACTTCAATGACCTGCCGGAACTTCTGGAGAGCCGCGCCGTCGTTCAGCAACTTAAACAATTGCTCCTTGGTGCTTTCAACTGTGCGGTCCGGATGAGCCAGCAGGAGCATCCGGGCACCCAATTCCAGGGAAAGCTCGACCAGGTCGGCCGGCCCGTTCCCGCGCAGCGTCTCCACGGCTTCCATCACCTCCAGGGCATTGCCGACGGCGTTGCCCAGCGGCTGATCCATGTCGGTAACCACGCCGACCACCTTCTTGCCCAGCCGCTTGGCCACGGTGACGAGCGTCTGCGCCAGCCGCCGGGAATCGGTCATTTTTTTCAAGAGCGCGCCCGATCCGGTTTTTACATCGAGAACCACTCCATCGGTTCCTTCGGCCAACTTGGTCGAGAGGATCGAGGAAACCAGCAGCGGGATACTTTCGACCGTGGCCGTGGCGTCCCGCAACGGATAGAGCTTGTGGTCGCCGGGGGTCAGTTCCGCCGAAGGCCCGATCAGCGCCAGACCGACGTTCTTGAGGACCGTTTTCAATTCCTGGTTAGTCAGCCGTGAGTTGAAACCCGGGATGGACTCAATCTTGTCAAGGGTGCCGCCGGTATGGGCCAATCCGCGGCCCACAATCATCGGCACGGTGACGCCGGCAGCGGCTACCAGCGGCCCGACGATCAGGCTGGTCTTGTCCCCCACCCCTCCCGTGGAGTGCTTGCCGATCTTCGGTCCCGGCAGGCTGCTCAAGTCCAGGGCGGGAGCCAAGCTCAACATGCTCTCGGTCCAGTCCACGGTTTCTTGCTCGGTGAGACCGGAGAAAAAGACGGCCATGAGCATGGCGGCGGCCTGGTACTCCGGTATCTCGCCGCTGACGGCGCCTTTGAGGAGGAAATCCACTTCATCCCGGGAAAGCTCTCCTCCATCGCGCTTTCTCTGGATCAGGTCAACAATTCGCATAATAATAATCGCTCTCTCCAAAAGTCATCAAAACGTGGCACAGCCTACCATCGAGCGCGGGGAAATGCAAAGGGAATTTCAGCCGGTACCCTTGATGGATCGCGCGTGGGCAAAGAGGGATTGTACCGCACAAGTCGAGCTAAATCAATGTAATAGCTTCGCCCGTAGTGTCTCAATTGGAGCAAGGGGCTAATTTTCTCTAGCCCAGGTCCCGCTTGGCGGGACCTGGGTGGGCAATAACAACGATTCTCTTTCAGCCCCGTTCACTGGGGTTGTCCTGAGCGAAGTCGAAGGGCTTCCGTCCTGCGCCGAGGCTTCGGACGAACGATCCATTCCCGCACCCCATCCTCTAGAAGTCTCGCATGAAGAAGGCGCGGGAAGGTAGCGGTTTTCGCTTTTGCGCTTATCTGCCGGACTCGCCGCGTGAGGTCAGTTTACAACCGATTCACCATGCTGGCGAAGCAGGCGGTGCCGAAACCGTTGTCAATGTTGACGACGGCGACGTTCGAGGCGCAGCGAGAGTGCCGCAGCTTCCCAGTCAACTCTGTCACTAAGGACACCATCTTCGCCAGGCTGTTCGGAACCTGGAATCCCAATGTGGGCCTTACTGTCAGATCGTATGCCTCGTGATAAACTCGCTGAATGTTCTTCGAATGGGACAGGGGAAAGGAGGCACAGAACCAAGAAAAACACAGTGTCTCTTTTCGGGAAGCTGCCACGATATTGGGTGATCCACTGTCAACAACGTATCCCGACCTGGCTCACTCGGAAGAGGAACAGCGTTCCATTACGATTGGCATGACAGAGAGAGGTACAATTATCGTTGTCGCCCATACGGAAGAAGAGGGCACCGTCAGGATCATCAGCGCACGACGAGCGACCCGTCGTGAGCGGAGGTTTTATGAAGAAGAGCGGTAGAAAAACTAAAGACGACCTCCAGCCCGAATATGATTTTGCAAAAATGCCGGGTGGAGTGCGAGGGAAATACGTGCAGCGGTATCGGCAGGGCACGAATCTCGCATTGCTGGACCGCGATGTCGCAGAGGTCTTCCCCAATGACGAGGCAGTCAATGAAACCCTTCGGGCCGTCAAGAACGCAGCGGCGAGGCTGCCACAGAGGCCATCCCACAAGCGTCGCCAGCGGGCGGTTGCGCGATGATCTGGTTCAATTTGAAGCGCGGCTGCAAGATAGTCATTCGGACAATACCAGGTGAGGCCGACATTCGCGTTGAATTGTGGGTTTCAAAAGAAAGGAGGGACGACATTCGACATTCCATTAAAGGATTTTCTCATTCGTTTGAGTCTGACTACAGACGACTGTCGAAGAGCACTGAAGTACGCCGCTGATCGGGAACGCTGTAGATGTGTTCTCGATTGCCCACACCAGACGGGCACAGAATGCCGCCAATGGGCTGATGAAGTCTTCAGCTTGGAAGTGAAGTCACTGACTAGTTCATCGAAGAGATTTTGAGTGCCGTTGTGTGAAGAGTGTAAGAAGGCTCCCACCCAAGCACTTCCTCCAAAAAGATCTGATTTACGCATAGTTCCGAAGAAGAAATCGCAGACCTAAAGCCGGTTTATGACCGAGGCGAAGCAGGCGGCGCCGAAGCCGTTGTCAATGTTGACGACGGCGACGTTCGAGGCGCAGCTATTGAGCATG
>MEKR01000048.1 GCA_001767035.1 Acidobacteria bacterium RIFCSPLOWO2_02_FULL_61_28 | reverse complement strand
AGACTCATCCAGGGTTCCTGCGGCGCTGCCGGCTGCGGTGGAGCCTGCGCCCCGGCGCCTGGGGCTTGCGCCCCGAGCGAGCCGGTCCAGAGCAAACCCAAGAAGAGAACGGTTGCGGCGCCCGATAACCGCGAGAAAAACCATGCCAGCTCGCCGCGCCGCGCTCGGGATAGTTCGGTTGGTCTCATATAGTCTCCTTTTTCCCTAAGCCAGCTATGCCTTTTCTGATGATGGATAGTCCGCCACGGACGACTTATCCCTCAGGGAAACTTTAGCACAAGAATCGTCAAATCATCCACCATTGCCTTCTCTGGCGGCGGGATAAGGAGTTTGTTCCCTGGGTTTTTTTCCACAAACTAGCTGGCTTGTCAAAAAATTCAGGACAGTGCAATCTATGAGAGGAGACTGTGATTGCGATTTCAGGGGAGCCCCATTCTTGACCACCACGCCAGCACAGATTGATCTGTGGCGAGCATCGCCTTCTGAACACCAGAGATTGGAGTTCAAGGAAGCAAAAAATCAATTAGGCAATCAAACGCTCTTCGAATATTGTGTGGCAATCGCCAATGAAGGTGGCGGCACGCTGCTATTGGGTATTGCCGACAAACCTCCTCGTCCAATAGTTGGCACGCAAGCTTTTCCAAATCCCATAAAGACCGCCGAAACAATATTCGAACGTGTTGGCTTCCGTGTGGATATAGAGGAGGTTGCACATCCTGAGGGCAGAGTAGTGGTCTTCCACATTCCGGGCAGGCCACGGGGAATCGCCTACCATCTAGAGGGAAAATATCTTATGCGGTCCGGCGAATCCACAGTTCCAATGAGCGAAGACCAGCTCCGAAAGATATTTGCGGAAGGAGAACCGGATTGGTTGGAGGAGCACTCGAAAACCGGACTGGACGCTCAACGGGTCGTGGAATTGCTCGATACGCAGCGGTTTTTCGAATTGCTCACAACACCATATCCTACGGAACGCAGTGGTGTCATCGAGCGGCTACTGAATGAAAGACTGATAGATGATGTGGACGGCTCTTATTGTATCCGGCGTCTAGGCGCAATCTTACTGGCAAAGCGATTAGAGGAGTTCCCTGATTTGGCGAGGAAGGCGATACGAATCGTCGTCTATAATGGCACTTCGAAGCTGGACACAAAACTCGACCGGCGAGGAGTGAAGGGTTATGCGGTAGGATTTCAAGGAATAGTTAGCGCCATTAGCGGGCAGTTGCCACAAAATGAAATAATCGAGGATGCGCTCCGTAAAGAAGTGAAACTGGTCCCTGAGATTGTGATTCGCGAATTAGTCGCAAATGCTTTAATACATCAAGATTTTAGGATCGGTGGGACCTCCGTGATGGTAGAGATATATAGCAACCGTCTAGAGATCACGAATCCAGGCGAGCCGGTGGTTCCAGTTGAGCGATTCATTGACGGCTACCAATCTCGCAATGAGCGCCTTGCAACCCTGATGCGTCGGATGGGCATCTGTGAGGAGAAAAGCAGTGGGATCGACCGCGTGATTCAGGCAGCAGAGTTTTACCAGTTACCAGCACCTGATTTTCGTGTTGGTTACCAGAGCACTATCGTCACTATTTTCGGACCCATAAAATTCGAGGAAATGGGACGGGAGGATCGCGTCCGAGCGTGTTACCAGCATTGCGCGTTAAAATGGGTCATGTCAGAGAAAATGACGAACCAGTCCTTGCGGGAGCGGTTTAATCTGCCCGAAGAAAAGAGCACAATTGCGTCGCAGATAATTGCTGCAACTATAGATTCTGGCTTGATTAAGCCCGATGAAAAAGTCGGCACCTCCAAGAAATACGCCCGATATTTGCCGTTCTGGGCCTGATTTCTTATTTAATCGAATCCATGAAAGGCTTGATGGATTTGTTGTAACCGCTGCCAAATCAATAAGTTGCCAATTAAAGCGTTTCCCCGTTTTGATAGCAAATGCAGGCTTAAGCATGAGCCACTTCCCACCTGTCATCTTTATCGCGACGGCGGCCCGGACACAGATTATCTCGTCGTCCACTCACGGGAACTTCAGCACAAGAATCGTCAAATCATCGCGGAGATCTCCGGCGAACCGATGCGCGGCTTCCTGTAAGGCGTCGCGAATGGCTTCGGCGGAGCGGTGGCGGTGGCGCTCGACGACCTGGAGAATGCGGCCGGCGTCAAAGACCTCGCCGGCGGCGTTTTCCGCTTCCGAGAGGCCGTCACTGCAGCACACCAGGATGTCCTTGGGCCGCAGCACGACCGAGTCCTCATGGTAGGACGCCTGGGAGAGCACTCCCAAGACCGGCCCGCCTACGTCCAGGTGGCGCACGGGTTGCGACGGGCGATAGAGCACCGGCGGCACGTGCCCCCCGTTCACATAGATCAGCCGGCACGTGCTGGCGTCGAGCGCCGCATAGAAGGCCGAGACAAACTGGTGCGGCGCGGTGCTCTCGACCAGTTGCTGGTTCGCTTTGCGAAACACCGAGCGGATGTTGAAATCGTTCTGGATCAGCCCCCGGAACAGGGCGCGGAACCCGGTCATCAGCAGCGCCGACGGGATGCCGTTGCCCGAGGCGTCGGCGACCAGGAACCCGTAATGGTCGTCGGGCAGCTCGATGTAGTCCAGGAGGTCGCCGCCCACGATCTTCGCGGGAACATTGAGACTGGCGATTTCAAAGCCGGGAATTGCCGGCGCCTTATGCGGGATCAAGCGGGCCATGATCTCGTGGGCCATCACCAAATCCCGCTCCACCTCGGTGTTGGCCTCGCGTAGGACTTTCTGGTGGAGAAGGGCGCTCTCGATGGCAACGGAAGCCTGGGTCGCAAACTCGGAGAGCGCCCGCCCGTCCTCGGGAGTGTAGGCCTGCGGCTTGCGAGAGCGCAAAATCAACGCGCCGCGCACGTGCGGAGAGGCGCGGAAGGGCACGGTGATCTGCGCCCGCGCGCACTGGGGACATTCCGCCGTCGGGGGTCTGGCCGGAAGATGGGCGATCACAAACGCGGCGGTGTTGCGCAAGGCGCCTTGCAAAGCCCCTTCGCCCTCGCTCAGGTCCCGGTCAAACAAGTCCGTCACCTGCCCTTGAATCGTCCGCGTCTCTTCGTCCAGCAAGAAGATTCCGGCGGCATGGTCCGGCCCCACCTTCTGCACCAACTTCAACAAATGCTGCAACCCCCGGACCAGGTCCAGGGGCAGTTCCTGCGTCTTGAGTTCGGACGGCAGGCGGCTCCAGCGCGAGCGTTTCTTCGCGGCAGCCGTCGAGCCGCTTTTTTGTTTGGCCACGATTGTTTCCATTTTGCAAATTCGATGGGAACGAAACCGGCACGGTCTGGAACCGATGACGAATCCCGATCTTGTTTCCGGCGCCCCGGCCCGGGAAAGCCGGGATTCCCGGCGACTATGCCTTGGAGCGCTTCGCTTCCTCCGGCTGCTGCGGCCGGATGTCAAAGAACCGATTCCGGCATCCCGGGCAGCGATACGCAGGGATCGAGATGAGCCGCCAGGGAAGATTTCCCCAGGTGTGGGGAACTTTTTTTCCTGCAACTCGCTGGAGATCGTTGGAGCTGCATCGGGGACAGCTCGCCCACCGGGACCGCGGCGTCCGCTGGCGCCGGCGGACATGAAAGCGGTGATCGCATTCATGGCAACGGTACGGAACCAGGCCCGCGAGCGACAGCAGGTAATCGCTCAAGGTCCGGCGGCGGGAGCGATGAACCTGCTCCTTGCCGCATTCGGGGCAGACCCGCCGGTGCGCCTTTCTGCTGCGGCGCTCTGTCGTTTCTTCCACGGGAGGACCCTCTGCGTTTGTCGTTCGGTTCAAAAGTACACTCCGTCGGGGAGCCAGATGATGTCGAGCGCGCGGTTGCGCGAGCCTCCCCGCCGGCCGCCGAGCCCGATCACCGTCGCAAGGCGGGATTGGGAGATGCCCCGTTCGAGAAAATAGCGCAGCACCATTCCGGCGCGGGCCGCAGCCAGCCGTTGCGGTTCCCGCTCCTCGGGATCCGCGTAGGATTCGATCGAAATGCGGCCTTGCGGTTCCGTATGCAGGCGCTCGAGCACTGCTTCCAGTCGGGCCAGTTCCGCCGGCCCCGGAGTCTCCCGGTTCCGGGGGAAAACGATTTGGGCGATGTTCAGCGGTTCGGGAGGCGGCGGGGGCGGAGGAGGAATTTCCACCTTCACCAGGGTCACGCAGTCAGAGGCGCGCCCCAGACCATCCTCCACCCGCCCGGTGATCGTGTAACTGCCCGCCGGGAGGTCCGTGGTATTGAGCTGCACGGCAGGGCCGTCTCCTTCGATCTGGCCCCCGTTGGTGAACCACAGATAGCGCAGCGGGTGACCCAGAAGGTCGGCGGCCTCCGCGCGGACCCGCACCGGCGCGCCTGGCTCGACCATGGCCGGCTCCGAGCTACAAGACATCGTCAGAAGGTCCGGTTGGACTTGAGGCTGTGCGACCACTTGAAATTCGGCCTCACACGCGGCGCGGTTCCCGCCGGCATCCTGCACCGCCGCAAAGACGCGGTACACTCCGGACGGGAGCCTGCCGGCATCTACTTCCACGGTCGGCCCATTGCCCGAGAGCACGCCGCCGTTGCCCGACCAGACATACGCCAGGCGGTGGCTGTGGGAATCGGCAGCCTCGACGGTGGCGCGAAGCCGGGCCAAGTGGCCTTGCTCGATCTCCGCCGGCTCAATCGAGCAGCGCGCCGTGACCTCATGCGGAGGCTTTTTCTTCCACGGCCAGTCCATGGCTCCGGCGGCTCCGGCGCTGCGGGGAAGCCCGAGCGCGAGGACGAGAAGCAAGCCGCCACGGATTAAACGCCCTGCCCGCACGCGATGCAAATCGCTATTCAATCGCACTTCCCCCAAAGCCATTATATGAGATTGCGGGCCACACCGTCGCCCGGAAAGCGGCCGCCCCTGCGCGGTGCTACCGTGAGGCGGACACCTCCACGGCGGCGCCGTAGAGAAACTCGACAAACCTGCCCAGCCCCTCGACCGAGAGGCGTTCGTCGTTCCCGTGCATCCGCGCGACATCGTCGTCGGTGACGATAGGACCGATCCCGTAGGCCTGTACCCCTTTCGCGCGGAGTGACGCGGAGTCGGTGGCGCCCGTGAGCATGACGGGGAGCGTTACGGCTCCGGCGAACACTTGCGCCTGCGCCTTTTCCAGGGCGCGGAACATGTCCGAGTGGATGGAAGACGGCGGTGTGGCCGGCCAGAGGGATTGGAGCGGACTCAACTCGACCGCGGGATCGTCAATCACGCGGCGCAATTCGGCCAGGAACGCCTCCACGTTCTCGTCCGGAAGCGCGCGGATGTCCAGCGTAGCTTCGGCCTCCGCCGGAATCACGTTGAAGCGAAACCCGCCTTTGATGATGTTCGGAGAGATGGAGGTGCGGAGCATGGAATTGTAATAGACGTTGGTGCGGCGAATGGTTTCCTCAACCATCTTGCCGACCGCCGGGTCTTCGAGATGCGTGTAGAGGAACGCCTCCGCCGGGGGGCTGATCTTGGCCAGGCGCTCAAAGAACGTCCGCGTGGTCTCGTTCAGCCGCAAGCGGGGCTGATAGTTGCCCAATTTGGCGACCGCCGCCGCCAGGTGGACGATGGGGTTATCCACACGGGGCATGGAACCGTGGCCGGAGGTTCCCCGCGCCACCAGCCGCATGGTCCGAACCAACTTCTCGGTCGTGGCTACACCCACGTATTGAACTTTGCCGTCGCGCGCGTAGATTTCCGCGCCTTCGTTGAGCGCGAACTCGCACTCGATCTTCGGCCAGTGCTTCTCGACCAGGAACTCAATGCCCACTCCTCCGCCCGCTTCCTCCCCGGCTTCGGCGAGGAAGATGATGTCGCGGTCGAGCGGAATCTTCTGGCGATGGACCATCAAGAACACCTGCAACATCCCGGCGACCCCGCTCTTGTCGTCCAACGCGCCGCGACCGTAGACAAACCCATCTTTGATCAGACCCGCGAAGGCATCCACCGTCCATTTTTCTTTCTCGACGCCGACCGTGTCCGAGTGGCCCATCAGTAGCAGCGGTTTCTTCCGCCCGTTGCCCTTGATCCGTGCAATCAGATTGCCCCGGCCCGGCTCCGCGGCGATGATCTCCGACGCAATCCCTTCTTTGTCCAGGATGGCTTTCAGGTATTCGGCCAGTTTGGATTCGTTGCCGGGCGGATTGCTGGTGTCAATGCGGATCATCGCTTGCAGGTTTTGAACCGCCTCCTCGCGGGCCACGCGAAAGTCGGGCGTCCCTTGGGCAAGCAGTGAAGACGAAAGCAACAATCCTGAAACGACGGCGATTGCCAACAGGAATTTTTTCATCCTTAGTATCTCCTCAGAAGCTTCTCTCTGACCGGCCGAATGGCTCGTGTGGGACATCGAATCAAGCTGAGCCAACGCTCTCCCGCTTGGCGGGATCGCGGCTCGGACTAACGGGCGGCGGCCACGTCCACGACCGCGCGATAAATGAATTCGATGAACTTGCCCAGCCCTTCGATGGACACTCGCTCATCGTTGCCGTGGGAGCCTTCCGAATCCTCGTCGGTCCCAGGGGGACCGACTCCATAAGCCTGAACGCCCTTCGCCAAAAGTTGCGCGGAGTCGTTCGATCCAGTGCCCATGATGGGAATTGTAATGGAGCCGGGGAATACGAGCGATTGCGCCTTTTCCAGTGCATGGAACATTTCGGAAGTCAGCGAGGCGGGCGGGCTGATGGGACGGTAGCGTGGCAGTGGGATCAATTCCACAGCCGGATCGTCAATCACGCGGCGCAGTTCGGAGAGGAAGACATTGATATTTTCGTCGGGCAAAGCACGAATGTCGAATGTCGCTTCGGCTTCTGCCGGAATGACATTGTTACGAAAGCCTCCCTGGATGATGGTGGGCGTGATCGAGGTGCGGAGCATCGAGTTGTACGTCACTTGCGCTCTATTCTTGCTCCGGCGCAGTGTTTCCTGAACCATTGTGCCCACGGCCGGGTCCTCCAGGTGAGTGTAAAGAAACGCTTCCGCAGGCGGGCTGATGGTCGTCAGTCTTTGGAAGAACATCCGGGTCGTTTCGTTCAACCGCATGGGAGGTTGATAGTCCGTCAACTTGGCAACCGCCGCTGCCATGTGCCCGATGGCGTTGTCCATGC
>MEKR01000047.1 GCA_001767035.1 Acidobacteria bacterium RIFCSPLOWO2_02_FULL_61_28 | reverse complement strand
AAGCATAAGATTGAGACGATTCGCGGCTACGGACGGCTCCAGGGCAATGGCCGCGTGAACGTAAAGGGACCGGACGGCGAGCGGGAGGTCCGGGGGCGCAACATCATCCTGGCCACCGGTTCGGAGGCGCGGATGCTGCCGGGTTTGGAAGCCGATCCCGAACGGATTCTGACCAATCGGGAAATTCTGGAGGTCAAGACCATCCCCAAGTCCATCGTGATTATCGGGGCAGGGGCCGTGGGCGTGGAATTTGCTTCGGTGTATCGCCGGTTTGGCTCGGAGGTCGTCCTGGTCGAGATGCTCCCGCGCATCCTGCCCCTGGCGGACGAAGAGATTTCCAAGGAACTCGAAAAGGCGCTCAAGAAACAGGGCATCCAAATTTTCACGGGAGCCAAGGTCCAGCGGGTTCAAAAGAAAGATTCCGGCGTGGAAGTCGAGGTCGCTCAGGGAAGCAATCCGCAAGTCTTCCAGGCCCAGCAAACGCTGGTGGCCGTGGGGCGGAAGCCCAATACCGAGGGCGTCGGGTTAGAGAAAACGCGCGCGGAGACCGAGCGGGGTTTTGTCAAAACCGATCCGTACATGCAGACGGCGGAGCCGAACCTGTATGCCATTGGCGACATTGTGCTGGGCGCTCCGCAATTGGCCCATGCCGCCTCGATGGAGGGGATTGTGGCGGTAGGGCGCATTTGCGGAAAGCCCGTGCCTCCGGTCAATTTCGAGCAGGTCCCCGACTGCATCTATTGCGAGCCGCAAGTTGCCTCCGTAGGCTTGTCCGAAGCCAAAGCGCGGGAGATGGGCCATGCCGTCAAGGTCGGCCGATTTTCCTTCCGCGCAAGCAGTAAGGCCAGTATTATCAATTCGGAAGAAGGATTTATTAAACTGGTTTGTGAGGAGTCGCACGGGGAGATTTTGGGCGCCCACATGATCGGGCCGTCGGTGACCGAGCTGATCGCGGAGCTGGTCATCGCGATGCGCCTGGAGGGGACCGCCGAAGACCTCATGTACACCGTGCACGCGCATCCAACCCTCTCCGAGGCGGTCTTGGACGCGGCCAATTCGGTCTATTCCGTGACCATCAATGCGTAATCAATTCCAGCAACAGACTGCGCCGGACGGCGAAGCAGTGTCAATTCGCCGGAGCCAACCGGAATGGGCCGTAGGTGTTCCCTCTGGCGAACGACCCTGTGTCGTCCACAGTCTGGGGCTGGTTCCCTACCAGGCGGCCTGGGACCTCCAGCGGAAACTCGTCGAGCGCCGCAAGGCGGGGGAGATTCCCGATAGTGTGCTCTTCCTGGAGCATCCGCCCGTCATTACGCTCGGCCGCAACGCCCGACCAGAGCACCTGCTGACCCCGGCGGACGAGCTTCACCGGCTGGGTATCGAACTGGTCGAGAGCGACCGGGGCGGGGACGTCACCTTCCACGGGCCGGGCCAGTTGGTCGGGTATCTGATTCTCGACTTGCACTTGATCCGCAAGGACGTAGTTTGGTACGTTCGCACGCTGGAGGAAGCGTTGATCCGAACCGCGCGCGAGTACGGGTTGCCCGCCGAGCGGCGGAGCGGTCTGACCGGGGTCTGGGTGAAGCAGGCCAAGGTGGCAGCCCTCGGAGTGCACCTGAGCCGGTGGGTAACCTCGCACGGTTTTGCTTTGAACCTCGAAACCGACCTCCGCTTTTTCCGGCATATCGTTCCCTGCGGAATCGCGGGCGCGTCGGTCACGTCCTTCCGGGAGTGTCTGGGCCGGAGCATAGCTCGTTCCGGGGTGGAGCAATCGCTGACGCGGCATCTCGGGGAATTGTTCGGTCTCACCATGAACGAGGCGCAGCCGGAGAGCCGAGAGAGGAGGGAGCGATGCCAACCGACGTGCTGATGCCGCAAATGGGTGAGAGTATCACCGAGGGAACCGTAACCAAGTGGCTCAAGAAGGTCGGGGACCGGGTCGGCAAAGACGAGCCGCTGTTTGAAATCTCGACCGAAAAAGTGGACGCGGAAATTCCCTCTCCCGTGGCGGGCGTGCTGGCGAAAGTCTTGGTCTCGGAGGGACAGACTGTCGCAGTGCGCGAAGTGGTGGCGCAAATTGAGGCAGACTCGGTTGCCGAGTCGGCGCCGCGCCCGTCCATTGCACCGCCTCCGGCCGTAGCCCCGCCCACCGAGCCCGCTGAGAGACCCATGCCTGCCGAACCTGCCGAGGCCGCCCCGGCGGAGCACGAGGAAGAGGGGGAGCACGTTCGCACCTCGCCGCTCGTCCGGCGACTCGCCAAAGAACACAACGTGGACTTATCCCATGTGGAAGGCACGGGCCCGGGTGGGAGAATCACGAAGGAAGACCTGCTGGCTTACGTCGAGCGGCAGAAGACGGCGGCTCCTGGCCTGGCGGGATCGCCCGCGGCGCCCAAAGCGGCTCCCAAAGCGGCGCCGGTGACGCCCCGGCCGGCCGCCGGGACGCGCGATGAAATCGTCCCCATGAGTCCCATCCGCAAGAAGACCGCCGAGCACATGCTCCTGAGCCGGCGGACTTCGGCGCACGTAACGACCGTTTTTGCGGTGGATTTGACGCGCGTGGTGGAAATCTACCACCGCGAGAAAGAGCGTTTTGAGAAGAAGGAAAATACGCGTCTCGGCTTTACCCCGTTCTTTGTGCGAGCTATTATGGACGCCCTCCGGCGGTTCCCCATTTTGAACAGCTCCGTTTCCGGGGACAACATTGTTTACAAGAAAGACATTCACATGGGGATCGCGGTGGCGCTCGACTGGGGTTTGATTGTGCCGGTGATCCACCATGCGGACGAGAAAACTTTCCTGGGCCTCACGCGCGCCATGAACGACCTGGCGGACCGGGCCCGCGCCAAGAAACTGTCGGTGGAGGAAGTGCAGGGCGGAACGTTTACGATTACCAATCCCGGCGTGTATGGGAGCCTCTTTGCCACGCCCATCATCAATCAGCCGCAGGTGGGCATCGTGGGAGTCGGTACGATCCAGAAAGCTCCGGTCGTGATCAACGACGCGATCGCCATCCGGTCCATCGTGTATCTTTCGCTCAGCTATGACCACCGGGTCATAGACGGCGCCGTCGCCGACCAGTTCATGGCGGCGGTCAAGCGGTACCTGGAAAATTGGGACGAGGATTTGCTGGCTTAATCCGAAGAGAGAAGTCAGAAGTTAGGAGTCAGAATTCAGAATCGTTGGGAGGATCTCAGGCTGCGCCACTGCGTTTTCGCCGATCTTTTTCTCTAGACCGTTTTCAGCGTTGCTGTATAGCGCCGATCCTCCAGCCCCGGAGGGGCGCTAGATTCTAGCCCACGGCGCAAGCCGTGGGTGAGAAAGGAAAGATCGAATCAAGCCCCGGAGGGGCGAAAGAAATCAACCCCTCGGGCGCACTACACACCAATTGTGAAAATGGTCTAGCCCAGCGTTTACGCCTGGGTCCACGAAACCAACCGAATTCCCCCAGCCCGGCTTGCCGGGGCTTCCGGAAGCCGGCTTCGGCCATCGGCGCTGCAAGGGCTGAAGCCGAAAAGCGGAAGGCCGCTACAGCGGCCTCTGGATCAATTCCGGCACCAACCCCGGCCTGAAGGCCGGGGCTAGAGAAATGGTTGGAAGAAGTTCTGACCCCTGACTCCTGACTTCTTTTCTCGTCACTGGTCACGAAGCACTGGTCACTGTCTTTAATCATTTGTCACTGTCTTATTGAAAGGGGATCGTAGCAACTGTGGAACTTAGTTTAATATTCGGAATTAGCATCTTAGGTCTTCTTTTCGCAGTCTTTCTGATCCGAGATGTCATGCGACGCGACACCGGATCGAAGGCGATGCAGGAGATTTCCGACGCCATCAAGATAGGGGCGGAAGCGTTTCTGCGCCGCCAAAACCGGACCATCGCAACCCTGGCCGTCGCCTTGGCCGCCCTGATTTATATCCTCTACGCATTTGTCCGCGCTCACAACGAGCACGATCCCGCCAGCCCGGGCGACCTGGCGTTGTGGACGACGCTGTCGTTTGTTCTGGGAGCGGCCTGTTCGGTGGCCGCCGGCTATATGGGGATGTGGGTGGCGATCCGCGCCAACATCCGGACGGCCACGGCAGCCACAAAAGACATGAACAGCGCGCTCCAAACGGCGCTGCGCGGGGGAGCGGTCTCCGGCTTTTTCGTCGTGGCCCTGAGCTTGTTGGGAGTGGCGGGATTGTTCTCCCTGGTGAATGCGTTCGGAGTGACCGATGATGTCACCAAGATTCCGCTGCTGATCGTCGGGTATGGCTTCGGCGCGAGCTTCGTGGCCCTGTTCGCTCAACTGGGCGGCGGAATCTACACCAAGGCTGCCGACGTCGGGGCGGACCTGGTCGGCAAGATCGAAGCCGGAATCCCGGAGGACGATCCGCGCAACCCGGCCGTCATCGCCGACCTGGTGGGGGATAACGTCGGCGACTGCGCGGGCCGCGGCGCGGACTTGTTTGAATCCACCGCCGCCGAAAACATCGGGGCCATGATCCTGGCGGCGGCGCTCTACCGGAGCAATCAGGTTGAGTTTGAAGGACAGGGTTTAACCTTGCTCGGGATCCTGTTGTTTCCTTTGGTGGCCCGCGCCTTCGGCATCATCGCCTCGATCGTCGGGATCATGTCGGTGCGGGCGCGCGAGGACGAAGACCCCATGCACGCGCTCAATCGCGGCTACTACATCACCTCGCTCCTGGCCATGGTCGGCTTCTACATCGCCTCGCGCTGGCTGCTCGGGCCGGAGCATTACTTGAACTTCTTTTTCTGCGGGGTGATCGGGGTCCTCACCTCGATCGCGTTTGTGTTTATTACGCAGTACTACACCGAGTACCGCTACCGCCCGGTGAAGTCCATTGCCGAGGCTTCCCAGACCGGTCCCGCCACCAACATCATCGCCGGCGTCGCGGTCGGAATGGAATCCACCGGATTCCCCATCCTGGTCATTGGCTTGGCCATCATCAGCTCCTATTTCCTGGGCCAACATTCCGGACTGGAAGAAGCGGGGCTGTTCGGGACCGCAGTGGCGACCATGGGGATGCTCGGCCCCTGCGCGTTCATTCTGGCGATGGACACCTTCGGTCCCATCACCGACAATGCCGGCGGGATCGTCGAGATGAGCCAGCAGCCGAAAGAAATCCGCGACAAGACCGACCGGCTCGATTCGGTGGGGAACACCACCAAGGCCCTCACCAAAGGCTACGCGGTGGGATCGGCGGGCCTCGCCGCGTTTCTGCTCTTCGGCGCGTACCTCGATGAGGTCCATAACTACATGCCGAGCTTTGAGGGGACGATCAATCTCAACAAGCCGGAAGTCTTCGTCGGGGCCATGCTGGGGGCGGTGCTGGTGTTCCAGTTCTCGTCGCTGGCGATCAAGGCGGTGGGGGAAGCCGCCTACGCCATCATCAATAACGTCCGCCAACAGTTCAAAAACAATCCCGGCATCATGAAGGGAACTTCCAAGCCCGATTACGGGCAATGCGTGGACATTGCCACCCAGGCGGCGCTCCGTAAGATGGTCCTGCCGGGAGTATTAGTGGTGGGGATGTCCATTGGAGTGGGACTCGTTTTCCGCTGGCTGTACTATGCCATGGGCCAGCCCGCCACGGGAGCCACCGGCGCTGAGGTCGTAGGAGGTTTCCTGATGGTCGGAACGATCACAGGCATCCTGATGGCCCTGTTCCTGAACAACGGCGGCGGGGCGTGGGACAACGCCAAGAAATACATCGAGACGGGCGCGTACGGCGGCAAGAAATCAGACCCGCACAAGGCTGCCGTGGTCGGCGACACGGTCGGTGATCCCTTCAAGGACACGGCCGGGCCGTCGCTGCACGTCCTGATCAAGCTGCTCTCGACCATCACGCTGGTCATGGCCCCGCTGTTTCTGTAGCTTCGCCGCTAGTGGAGAATTGGTCTGGGGATGCCAAAAGCAACCGATCGGAATGTCTATATTCTCGGAGCGGGCTTCTCGGCTTCTGCTGGCGCACCACTAATTAACAATTTTCTGGATCGATCTCGCGAGTATCTGGATAATCCTTTCTCAGGGCTCGATGATGTGGAACGCCAACACTTTGAGGATGTGTTTGAGTTTAGACGTACAGTCGCACAGGCCCGCGAGAAAATCCGTATTGATCTTGACAATATCGAACAGTTGTTTGGACTTGTCGAAATTTCCCAGCAACTCGGCAAGACAAAGAGGGAAATATGGCTCAGTACCGTTTATCTAATTGCTAAAACTTTACAGCTTTCGACAGTCTCACCCGGTCGCCGGCCTTCCCTCGCATTCAATGTGAAGCCAGAACAGTGGGAAAGAGCGCTGCTTATTAACGAAATGACATAGATCGGTCAGAACCATTTGCAGGCGGATGTATTTGACTACTTTGCGGGTTTGGTTACCGGTCAATTTGATGATGAGCAACGCCGAAGCACTAGAAGCGACACGATCATCACCTTCAATTATGATTTAGTGCTTGACCATGCGCTTAGTCGGATGGGAATCCAGGCCAACTATCATCTGAACGTTGCCTCTCCCACCCAACCTGATGATAGACAAACCTGCTCCCTGCTGAAACTGCATGGATCGGCTAATTGGGCTACATGTACGGGCTGTGGAACAGCATTTATCGTCCCTGGGAAAATTACCGAACATCCAGCGGATTTTCGATCTCTGCGCTGTGGCGCGTGTGGGGATGACCCCGTCCACATTCTCTTAATTCCTCCATCTTGGGACAAGAGCGAATATCGCGAGCTCTTGAAGCGTGTCTGGGCAAAGGCGATTGAAGAGCTAAGCGCCGCTACGAGAATTTGCATAATTGGCTATTCATTGCCAGAAGTTGATGCATTTTTCAAATACCTTCTAACCCTCGCTCTTTCAGAAAATCACCGACTATATAAGCTCATTGTTGTTGATTATGGACCTGACGCTATGGAAGTCCTTGCGACGACCCGGAACCGATCCCCCGTTGAGGAGAGGTACAGGAGCCTGCTAGATCCTCTGTTTCAAGAGAGAAGATTCAGCTTCCATCCAGAGGGCTTTGTCAGCTTCTTAGCTAACCACCAAACATGCTTAGACTTAGGGCGTGGTGAAATGATAAGCGGGAATTTCCGCCAAGTTTGAGGGGCTATGCTGTCTTTCAAAGTTCCCGCAGGTGATCGGCGATTCGTACGGCCAGAAGCATCTGCCGGACGTCGTGGACGCGCACGATGTGGGCGCCGTTTAGAATCGCGGCGGTAACGGCGGCGGCGGTTCCGAAAAG
>MEKR01000046.1 GCA_001767035.1 Acidobacteria bacterium RIFCSPLOWO2_02_FULL_61_28 | reverse complement strand
TGGCCCAGAACCTGACCAAAGTTTCTGACGCCTGCATTTTCAACCACACGTTTCAAAGCCTGGAATCCCACCACTACCCTTCCTTCTCTAATGATTTCGCGCAGTGGGTGATAGCCGCCTGTTTGAGACTTTCCATTTCTACGTGGGACAAGGGGACCCAATCTTGGATGCCCCTGAGATGGTCACGGTGCCCGATTTCCTTGCCTTCGCTGGAATAGTTCTTACGGCGTCCGTTGCTATGCGCTAACGACGCAGGTTGCTGAGAAGCTGCACGCCTATACGCGGGCCTACGCAGGTGGAGCCACAAGCCGCGTGCGGGACCTGACAGATGTTCTTTTGGCGGCTTCAATCGGCAAGTTTGCCAGCACCAAGCTGAGGCGCGCCATCGATGGCACGTTTCAAGCCAGAGGCACCCATGCTATTCCCGAAAAGATGCCAGAGCCTCCGACTCGACTCTCCGCCCCCTATAAGAAGTTAGCACGGGAATTGGATCTCCCCTGGCCCACCCTCAAGGACGCCGGACAAGCCGCTGCTCAGTTCCTAAATCCTGTCCTGCATGGTGTTGCTCCCGCCAGGTGGGGGAACCCAAAGCCTGGAGATGGAAGTAGGCTGTGGGCACCGATCTCATTCACATTTGAGTCTGGCTACGCGATAGGCATTTATAAACTCCTGCCGTCCAGGACCGTCATGGACCGTTTCTTGAACCGCTTCTTGAACTGCTCGGTCCGCTAGGGGATCAACCGCCTTTTCAAGGGATTGACAACCGATATTTCCTTTCGCTTTATATTCGCCATGATATAATCAGGGCTCTTAAGACTTGACCCAAACCCGCTGGAGAGGGTTCGAGGGAGTGATACCTATTGTTACCCATCCCACTTCTGACTGAGGACAAATTACATGGCGCGATTCAATCCGAAGAGCTTTGCTCAACCGGACCTCCTCAAGAAGGTTCAGGTACGGAACCTTTTGGAGCTTTTGATCCCGTACCAGCCTTTTTTCGAAGAGAAGGGATTCTCCTTTCCGAGCGATGGCGTCGAAGAGATCAACTACCTGAAGCTGGCCGGCATCCTGGCGCAACCAGACGAAAACATGGAATCCAGCCTTGTCGAGGCGTTGCATGTCATCGGTAACATCGGGACTGATGAGAACTTCGATGAACTGCTGGATATCGCCCGGCGGAACACCGTTGATACCGGCGACGGAGAAGCGACGGCAAAAGACTTGACGACCCGCATCTGGCTAGCGGTACCCGAGGCGCTCGTGCGGATGGAGCGTGCCGAACTCTTCCACCGCCGGAAGAAGTTTGAGAGCTTCCGGGCGAAAAATCCCAAGGAGGTGGCCCCGGCAGAATCGCTACCGCGGGATTTCACCGAACTGGAACAAGACCTGGACGGCTGGTTCGAGTCCCGGAAGCGGGGCGTGGGCTGCAAAGTAATCCGGAAAGACTCTCCTGGTGAGGTTCGCTTCCTCATCCAGCACGGGCAGCCGTGCAAGCGGGAGCCCAGCCGGAAAGGTGCCCAGTCCACGTGCACATTCTTTCGCCCCGAAAAAACCGACGTAGTGATCTACGACCTGGTTAATAACGAATTCCGAATCAACACCAGCACGCTGGGGGAACTCCGTCTCTACGTCCAGAAATTCGGCAAGCACCTGTTTGGCGACGAGGAAAAGTTCGTGTACACCGCGAAGTACACGCTTGATCCCTTGAGGGAGCAAGGGCCGGCTGCCCTTTGCTGCCGCGATGTTCCTGGAATCGAGTGGGTGCGTTTGCAGGAGATTGAGTACTCCTGGCCAAATGCATTTAACCTAGCTGAAAAGTACAGTGCTGACGACGTATTTCAATCGCTAGCGGCGCTGAACCGCAGCATAGACCTGAAGGCGGAGATCCCTCAGGCTGTTTTCAGTGTGAAACTGGAGGGCGAGAAGAAGCCTCGTTCGGTGTCGATCCGCCCACGGAACACCGCTGCCTATGGTCGGGGAGAGAAAGCTGTGATCATCGAAACATGGCTACGGGCGCGTGGTTTCATCTTAATTGGAATGGCGGCCCGAGCATGAGGAAACTGAACCGGCTGTGGCAGGCACTTGAGCAAATCCCAGCCCTGCTAGCGATCTCCGCTTTTTGGGAACATCACTGCGGGCCGGACTATCCTGTGATCCGCCCGTATCTCCGCGCCACGGATTCCTGCGGTTCCACTTACCCGTGCCCAGCAATGGGCGGCGGTAACTGCCCCCGAAGAATCGTAGATTACGGTGACGGCGAAATCGTCGCGCTGTGCCGCGATCCCTGGATCAATTGCGGAGAGGTACCGCTCACCCGAGTGGATACCCTTATCCACGAGCTGGACATTACCGCCTTCACGAAGGACATTGCTGTCGCACTAGGCATCCGCTGGCACGCGCCTAATCGCCGCGGCCATTGTATCTGGAGCGTCGGTCTCTCAACTCGACGGGCAAACCGGCACCAGCCGGTCTTCTTCGCTGCCGTGTCATTCTCCGAGCAATTCCACTCGGGTTTTCGAGATCTGCTTGTTGAGGTTGAAGGTCCGTTCGTGCTTCTTGTTCCGACCCACCAGTATCGTAACGTTAGCACGCAAGAGCTGATTCTGCGTCGCGGGATCACCTTTGTCTCGCTTGAGGAGCAAGTGCTTCTGGACGATCACGGCAAGTTTGTTTCGGTTGATCCGCTGGAAAACACTGACCGGGTACCATGCACACCCCTTAACGAACGGCAGCGCCTAATCGAGACATTTCGAGCAAAATACGATATCACTGCCCAAAAGGTCGCTGACGAAGCAGAGGTGGACATTCGCGACCTCTATAAATGGATTGCTGGCCAGATCAAAGATTCCTCAAAGAAATCGAAACGGATCGAAGCATTGCTGTGCCGCGGACTGACGAAGCGTCCCCGCCCGTAAAATCGCCCACATTTCGCCCACAAATCGCCCATTGAATCGCCCATATAGGGCTGCTCCATCATTGGCCCGTACTAACCGCGAAGATCGCGGGAGGAACGGGCAGAATGAATCATCACACCTTAGAAACACTCCTTGATGAGAAAGAACTTGCGCGACTAATCCGCGTGTCAATCCCCACGCTGCGGTACTGGCGCAGCGAGGGCAAGGGCCCGCGATTCCGGAAGGTGGGCCAACTGGTCCGGTACGCACCTTCCGACGTGACCGCCTGGCTGAATAGCCGTCCGTCAGGCGGTGAGGTCGTGGACACTCCCGCTCCCGAGGGAGGCGTCCATGCCTGAGGTAGTCCACACCCCTAGTTTCGCCGAGGTCGCGGGCGGCAAGATCGTTCTCCGCGCCCCCTTCGTGCATCTCCTCCGCTGCCGGAGCATTCCGGGCGGATGGTGGGATTCCGGTAGGCGAGTCTGGCTCTATCCAGCCACCGCGCGCCATGCCCATTTAATTCGCTCTCTCATCCCTCAGCTTGATGTAGGCGAGCAGTTCGCCGCTTTGCTCAGCCGGAATAGCAAAGTGGGCGACCGAACCGTCAAGCCTGCCGATCCAAAAGCGGTATTGCCCGCGGGACTCAAGACCAAACCCTGGAGGCACCAGATCGAAGCCTTCCAGTTCGCGATGGAGCGACTCATCCGTGGCGCGGGCGCTGCGATGCTGGCGCTCGAGATGGGCACAGGCAAGACTCTGGTCTCGCTGATGCTCCTGTCCGGCACCGGCGCCAAGCGCACGCTGATCGCGTGCCCGCTGCGCGTGGTTCCGGTATGGCAAGCACAGATTGACCGGCACCTCGATCTGCCGATGGTGATCCTGGCCCTGGACGACAGCGCTGGCAGCGTTGCCGGTAAACAAAAGCTGGCTGAGGAGAAGCTCCGGCTGGCCGAGGCCACCGGCCAGCCGTTCGTCCTTATCATTAATTATGACTCCGTCTGGAGAGATCCGTTCGGCGCGTGGGCTGAGAAACAAGCCTGGGACCTGGTGATCGCCGACGAATCCCACAAACTGAAAAAGCCTGGCGGCAAAGCAAGCCTCTACTTCAAGCGGCTACGTCCCCCTGCCAGGCACCGGCTGGCGCTCACTGGCACGCCCATGCCGCACTCCCCGCTCGACATCTACGCCCAATTTCGCTTCCTCGACATCGCCCCGTTCGGACCGTCTTTCAACGCCTTCCGGCAGAAGTTCGCCGTCATGGGAGGATTCCAGAACAAGCAGGTCACCGGCTTCAAGAACCTGGACGAACTGGAAGCCCTGATGCGGACGATCACGTTCCGGGTTTCAAAGGACGTTCTCGACCTGCCGCCGGAAACGCACGTTACCTACCACTGCGTGCTCTCCCCCGAGGCGCAACGCATCTACCGTGACCTCGAAGAGGACTTTATCGCCGAGGTTAAGGACGGCACGGTCACAGCCGCCAATGCCATGGTGAAGCTTCTGCGCCTGCAGCAAGTGGCCGGCGGCTGGGCCAAGACGGATGACGGCCAACTCCACCGCGTCGATTCCGCGAAGCAAAACCTGCTTAAGGACACCCTGGAAGACATTGGCTCCAGCGAGCCGGTTGTCGTTTTCTGCCGGTTCCACGCTGACATGGATGCTGTCCACGAGGTTTGCCGCGAGTTGGACTACCAGAGCCTTGAGCTCTCTGGCTGCCAGGACGACTTGAAGCGCTGGCAGGAAGGGGAGGGACAGATCCTGGCGGTACAGATCGGCTCCGGCGGCGTCGGTGTAGACCTGACGCGGGCCCGCTATAGTCTCTACTATTCGCTCTCCTTTAGCCTCGGTGAATACGACCAGGCTCTCTCCCGCATCCACCGGCCTGGACAAACCCGACCCGTCGAGCACATCCACCTGGTAGTCCGGAACACCGTCGACGAAAAAATCCTGCGCGCGCTCGAGAAGCGCGCCGAAGTCATTCAGGCCATCCTCGCCGAGATCAAGGGGTAAACACCATGAACATGGAACAACTGAAGGAATTTGTCGCCCTGGAGAACCGAAAGAAAGAACTCGACTCGGAACTCAAAGCCATCGCTGCCCAACTTGACGACCTCGAACAGTCCCTGGTGCCGCAGTTTCTGGAAGACGGTGTCCAGTCTATGAAGATTGACGGCCGCGTGGTCTATGTGGCCCAAGACATTTACCCCAGCCCGGCTTCTGATCGGGCGGCCGTTGTAGAAGCCCTGAAGAAATCCGAGCTCGGGCAGTACGTTTCCGAGAATTTCAATAGCCAATCGCTCAGGGCCTTTGTGCGCGAGGTGGCGGAGGAGGTCCGCCTCCAATGTGAGCAGCAAGACAAGCTGCTCACCGAGGAGGCGGTCTTGGCCGCGCTGCCAGCGCCGCTCGGCCAAGCCCTCAAGGTTTCGTTCATTCATTCCCTGCGCAGCAGGAAAACCTAAATACAAGAAAAGGAGCCAAGCATGTCTCAACAACTCGTGAAAGCAGAACCGCAATCCCTTATTCATGCATTCCAGACCGATCTGGCTGCGATCCACGCCGCCATCAGCACCAACATCGGCGCCGGCGGCCTGACCGAATTTGATCTGCCGCGGATCAAGATTCCCGCCGGCGGAGGTCTCCAGTGGCCCGTGCCTTCGCTCGAAGGCGAAACAATGGAGTCGGTCATAGAGGGTGTCATTGTGCTGGCGCGGGATACTCGCGCCTATTACTCCCAACCCTTGAGCGAAGGCGGCGGCAACCAGCCACCCGACTGCTTTTCCGCCGACGGCACCACAGGTGCGGGCAAACCCGGCGGCACTTGCATGACCTGCCCGCTTGCCCAGTATGGCAGCGCGCCTGGGGGCCGCGGCCAGGCCTGCAAGCAGATCAAGCAGGTGTTCGTATTGCGCGGCAGCCTGCTGTTGCCCGAGGTGATCTCGCTACCACCTACGAGCCTGAAGGCCGCCAAGCAGTACCTGTTGAAACTCACGTCCCAGGGTATTCCTTACTACTCGGTGGTCACCCGCGTCGGCCTGGAGCGAACGAAGAACAAGCAGGGAATCGCCTATAGCCGGGCAACGTTCACCTTCGTCCGGCGCTTGACTCCGGACGAAGTACATAAAGCCCAGGAGTACCACGAGATGCTCAAGCCGTTGGTTCAGAAGATGACTGTGGACCTGGACGCGTCCGAGGTGCGTGACGATCAGTAGCTGGCGACCGGAGGTGAAGCTGTGACCGACAACCTGCTAATTGATCGGCTAGCGCAGGAAGTCCTGCATTGGTGTGTTGCACCGGATCGCTTTCTTACCGGGAACCGCTCCTGGATTCCCAAATGGAAGTTCAATCCGCTCGAGCGGCTCGAGGACGCCTTTCGGCTGCTCGATCACAGCCAGCCGATGCGCTACGCAATCTCTCAGATCGGGGGCGCTTTTCAGGTGGAGGTTGAGCGCAGCGGCAAGGTGGGTAAAGCATCGGGTGATTCCAAGCCCCGAGCGATCACTTTGGCGTTGGCGCGCAGTCTCGGTCTGGAGCTGTAACGGATGGCCTGCCGCGAGACAGCCTTGGTTGCCGGGATCATCGGTGAGCTTCGCGCCGTTCCAGGCTGTGTCGTTCGCAAGCGGCACGGAACAGCCTGGGGTATTGCCGGCGATCCAGACCTCTACGGTTCCATCAACGGCCGACATTTCGAGATTGAGGTGAAACGACGGGGTGAAGGACCTACACCGCTCCAGCAAGCACGCCTTGCGGAATGGCGCAGAAGCGGAGCGCTTGCGGGTGTGGCCCACAGTGTCGACGAGGCGCTGTCCATTGTTCGCCCAGCAATCACATGAGTGAACCAGCCTACAGCCTCGAAGCTTGGCTTCGGTTTCAGGAAGAGAAAAAGATGTCGAAACCGGAACTGGTCCCCGTTAAGACCACCCGCGGCCTCGAGAGGGATGAGGCTCCGCCTGCCAGCATCTTTGACGGAAAACGGTACACCCCGGAGGAATGGGTTTGGTACCGCTGCGTGTCCCAAAATCGTACGAAGCCCGAACCGGATGAGACATGCCCCGCGCACTGGGCAGATTGCGGGGACACTCGCGTCTGGATTGTGAAAGACGGTGAGCGCTGGCTTATGTACGCCGGGTCTCGCCAACCGGATTCCCGGAGAAAAGACTTCGCTTCTCCCTTTCGCAATCACGCAATGCAGACGGCTGAATACTGGTACGGGCCGCCGCGCGAGGGGTGGCAGGCCGAAAAACACGTCGCAAAGGGTTCACAGTGACCCCGCTCGACTTCCTCAATCTGCTCTGGCAGTACAAGCCCGAGGACCTTTACATCCTCGTCTGGACCCTCGCCGAAAAGCGCTCGCACTGGTACCAGAGGATCACCGCCGCCGCTGAGTTTGGTCTCCACGCTCAAGGACAGCGACGTTTACGTAGGCGTCGGGCTTGCCAGCCGGGATTATGGTCCGGCGCATCGCTGCGGGTCCGATGAGATTGCCGGAATCACGGGATTCTGGGCAGATTTCGACCTCCGATCTGACGCTCACAACAAGAAGGCACTCCCGCCGACGATTGCCGACGCGCTGTCCGTCATTCCAGCAACGATGCCACCGACCATAGCCGTCGCGACTGGTAACGGCGCTCACGCCTGGTGGTTGTTTAAAGAACCGCTCGTATTCGACAGCGACCAGGAACGGAAAGACACAGCGAGGCTTGTCACTCGTTGGCAGACTCTGCTGCGCGTGCGCACGTCGCAGCGCGGCTGGGTCTTCGACCGGCTTTCGGACCTCGCGCGTGTGCTCCGGATTCCCGGTACCAGCAACTTGAAAGACCCAAAGAATCCAAAGGCGGTGACGGTCCAGTGTTGCACGAATCGCCGCTACAACCCATCGGACTTTGAGGAATTCCTCGATGAAGCCGGGATTCCCGACCCCGAGGCCGAGCAACAGGCGGCACGCGAGTGGGCGGAGCGGTTTCGAGACAAGCCGCTAGTCATTAACCCCAATGCCACGGTACCGCAGGAGCTGCTCGACGGGCTCGCGGCGGCGGACCCCCGTTTCAAAAGCACATGGCTGCGTGAACGTCACGACCTTAAGGACCAATCCCAGTCCGGCTATGACTTGGCGCTCGCCAACTTCGGATGCGACGCCGGTTTCTGCGAACAACAGATCACCGATCTGATCATCCACCATCGGCGCATCCACAATCAGCGGCCACGAACCAGACTGGATTACTTTCAGCGAACGATCGGCAAGGCGTTTAGGCGGTCAGGAGGTGTCGCTTCGCCAAACTTGCCGGACCAGGAAGAACAGGTTCGGCCCTCGACGGTCAGCCCCGATACCCAGAGTGCTTCAGCGGGGGAGCAATCCGATCCGGCGACCGCAAAGGCACTGCTATGCGAACAGATTTCCAAGGTGCTGGGTGTCCGTGTCATCCGACTCGTGAAAATAACCGGGAAAGAACCTAGCTACCAGATGCAGCTCGAAAACAACAAGATCGAATTTTCGCACGTCGGCAAACTGATTGACCAGCGCAGCCTGCGTCTTGGCATCGCCAGTGCCGTCGACCTGCTCATCCCAAAGATCAAGCCAAAGGCCTGGGAACAGCTCGCACAGATGACGCTCGACGCGCTGTTTGAAAAGGCAGCCTTGGAAACACTGCTGGCTGCCTTCGAAGGCGATTACCGACGACTGCTCGACTGGTGGCGTCGGAATATCGCGCCGAGGTTCCATTCCCGGATTCAGTTTCCAGTTGGTGTGGCCTGGGTCCGCGGGCCGCAAGCCCTGGCGCAGAAGCCAAAGGTCATTGTGGGAACGATACACTCGGTAAAGGGTGGCGAAGCCGACGTGGTGTTCTTATTCCCGGATTTGAGCCGAGCGGGGGACGTAGCCTATCAGAGGTTCGGACCGCTGCGCGACTCGGTCATCCGGCTGTTTTACGTGGGCATGACCAGAGCCCGCGAAACGCTCTACATCTGCCAAAGGGAATCGGCCCTGGCCGTCTGCATCTAACTGGTAAGATTCGCCTTGCTTTATGCCCCTGAATGAAGCAACCCTCCTGACGCTCACAGGAGGTGTGAGATTGAAGACGAGAGTACAGCACCCAAAGGTGCACGAGCGCAAGGACCGCAAAGGCCACTACTGGTTCTTCCGCGCGTGGGTTGACGAACCGCAACCGGATGGCACCGTCCGGACGATCCGGAGGTTTTTCACAATCGCGCCAAGCCGAGGCGAAAACGCCTTGAGCAAGAAGGAGGCCGAGGTCGAGCGCGACAAGATTCTCGGGAAACTGAACACGCCCACCCTGCAACAGGCGCTAGCGAAAGGGCCTGCCCTTTTCGGCGAGGTAGCCAAGATGTACAAGGAGGGCTACCTCTCGCGCGACGACCAGATCTCAAAGCCCACCCGCATCAAGGAAGAAAGCCATCTCGATCTGCACATCATCCCGAGGTGGGGCAAGTATCGCCTGAATGAGATCCCGCCAAAGGACGTGGAAGACTGGCTGTACAACACTTTCGATTACTGGTGGACGCGCCATGCAATGCGCTTCATCATGGGCCGCATCTTCCGCAAGGCCGAGGGTGGGGGTTGTGGGAAGAAGGAAAGCGCAACCCAATCCAGAAAGTGAAGATCGGCAAGAAGTGGTACAAGCGCCCCCGCCAGATCCTGTCGATGGAGCAGACGGCGCGGGTACCCGCTCGCCTGCAGGATCCGATCCTGCTCGTTATCGAGACTTGCATAGCTACTGGGGGGCGGATCTCCGAAGTGTTGGGCCTGAAATGGAAGCACGTGGACCTGAAGGCCGGCACGATTCGGATCGAGCAGCGCCTGTGGCACCAGGACATCGACGAGCCGAAGAGCGACACCAGCAAGCGAACGTTGGCCTTGGGCAGCTTGGTCGAGCGGTACATCGCAAAGGCCGCCGAAGAAGGCGCCGATCCAGAGGCCTGGCTGTTCCGGCAACGTCGGGACCCGGGCAAGCCGTTATGGGACTCCGGCGTGCGCGATGTGTTGCACCAGGCGGCAAAGGCCGAAGGCTGTGACTTCGAAGGGCTTGGGCCACACTCCTTCCGCCGCGCCAACATCACGTGGCGGCAACAAGTGGGAGGTAGCGCGATTGAAGCCTCGAAGATTGCCGGCCACTCCGACGTGGATATGACCGCCGACTACACGTTCGTGGACATCGAGCGCCAGCAGGAGTTGACCCGCGCCATCCAGGAGCGACTGGCGAGCGTCGGAGAGAAGCAAAAGGTCGCAGTTCCCCCGTCACCGGCTGAAGGCGCGAACGGCTCCAATGGAACTGCGCTCATCGGCGGTGCCGAGAACCTAGCCACGACCTTCATCAACTAGTCGTAAAGGCGCTCTGCGGACAACTAAGGCGGGGGCTTGCAGGCGAGAATTGGGACAATCGGGAGTTCTGACTAGCTCAGAACACCCCAGTTAGGCTGTGATGTAGAATCATCAACTGGTCAGAGCGCAGGGAAAGGCTCGCGTAAGTTCTTCCCTGGTTGTCGCTAAACTCGACCTCGAATGCATCAGGCGCGAGCTGTTCCACGATGGTTCCCACTTGGCCCCGCTGCAAATCTCGCTCTGGCAAGTCTTCCAGGAGTGCTACCACGTCAAACGGTTTGATGGTTTCCATAACCCTCTCCTGCCTACAACACATAGCAGCTAGTCATCCGAGGGTACGTCTCACCTCTCAGGATAATCCAATTGCTGCGGACTGTCGCTCGCCCACGCGGGCCAGCCATTTCGAAGTCTAACACGTACCTCTGTCCATAGTCATCCCGCTCGCCGAGCACCACTTCACCATCAACCGCAGCCTTCAATAACAAATGACGCAGGACGTCTGCATCCCCTCCCGTCAAGCCTAGCACAGATGCAAAGACACGCGCCTTGTGGCGACCGCGAGGATGCCGTTCGTTGAGGCAGTAATCCCGCAGTATTGCGATATCAACAATGGCATGTTCACCGCCAGGGAGTCTCATAGAAAAGGGGCCTGCCCTCGGGAACAGGCGCTTACATCTGTTGCTTCGACGGCGACTCTGATATTGCCAACCGCGAGCGGTGGCAGTACGCACCGGATACTACCATTCTTCTGTTGGTGCGCGAATTACTGAGGCGGCCTGCCACAATGGTATCCATGGGGGCTATATAAGGAAATTTGTTGTCTTCGTCTTCTCCAGACGACAAACGAAAGGCGTTAACAACTGCGCGCGAGTGCGCGAAAGGCACGTGAATTACGAACCTCAATGTGGAGTCGCACTGGAGTCCACATGGAGTCCAGAGGCAACAGAAACTCCCGTGTGGTGCCAACTGGAGTCCAAAACCCCTTCTGCTAAGTCTTGTGTTATCATTTTGGGGTGCTGGGAAGTGATTGATATTTTTTGCTTGGGGTGCAAGAGGTCCCGGGTTCAAATCCCGGCGTCCCGACCAGTTCTTCGATCTATTTGTGAACCTCAGTGGTTGGCGTGGCAGGCGTCAGCAATGTCTGCATTGCGGTATACAGCCCAGACCTGTAAGATAACCTGTATGAAGCAACTGAATCTAAATGTTACGGCGGAGTTTGAGCGCGACCTGCAAACGTACATGAAGTCGCACAAGATCTCCCAAAGGTCCGAGGCCATCCGACAGGCCTTGCGCGAAGCGGCGACGCGTTCGACAGGCGAGGAGGAGTATGACTTTCGCAGTTGGCTTGGTTTGGGGTTGAAGGCGCCGTTGCGCCGAAAGCCGCGCTTTCGCAGCGAGGACGAGCTTTGGTCGTAGACACTTCCATCGTACTGGCCGTCTTCTTCAACGAGCCTGCGGGACCCTGGGCCTTGGACCAGTTGCAGAGAAACCGCCACGATCTGCAAATGAGCACGGTCAATTATGCCGAGGCTCTCATCTTGATTCAGGACCGGCAGCCGCGGCTCTTTCAGGAGATTCGGGACAAAATCGAGGAGTCCTCGATGCGGCTGATTCCGCCGACTGCGGAGCAGGCCGAAGTAGCTGCCTTGGCGCGCCTTCGCTATCCGCTGAATCTGGGCGACTGCTTCGCCTACGCTCTCGCTAAGCAAGAGGGCTGTCCGCTGCTCACGCTGGACCGGGACTTTCGGCGAACGGACGTGAAGGTCGTCGTTCCCTAAAGCAGCGGGCCAGGCAGGCGCGGATATCCTCGGCCGTGAGATTGGGATATTTCGCAAGGATTTGCTCCCGTGTCCAGCCTCGAGCCATGAAATCAACCGCCAGCTCGACGGCTATGCGAGCGGGGCGTTTTCGAACGGGAATGTTTAGGAAGGTAGGGAAGAAGCTCAATCGAGAGCGACCGGCACGGGCACGGGCTGGCTGGTCGAGTCACCGACCCGAAGGCGGAGAGGTTGCTGCCCGCTGGGGAGCTGTGCGGGCACTTGAAAATTCACCTGGTACAACCCAACCCTTCCCGGGGTCAGGCCGGCAAACGAGGGCCGGAGCCGTGCGGTCCCCCACTCGACTTCCACGGGCAACCTGGCAGTCAGCAAGGGAGCGAATGGAGCCGGTTCTCCAGCGGCAATCGGGCCGGTGACCGCCCCAAGCCCTGTCCCATAAGCAGTCAAGTATTCTCCAGGACGCGAAGGAGACGCGCCAGAAACCAGCTCGCCGTTCTGATGAGCCACGGCAAAAATTCCCGGCGCGCTTTCGGAAACAATGACGGGCGTATCGAAGACGCCGTTTGCCGTGCGCACTCGGAGGGCAGCCCCGTCCCGCAGGACAAAGGGCAACTGGGCATTGATCTGAGTGGGGGAGACAAACAGGAGTGGCAGCAATTCTCCATTGGCGGTTACGGAGACTCCCGAAAGCTCCCGGGGCAGGGGCGTTCCTGCGGCCTGCTGGTCCTCGGTCGCCAGATTTCTTCCGAAGATACTGATCAGCGTGCCCGGCGCGAGTGGCGGCGCGCCGGAGGCCGAGTTGACGACTCCTGCTTCGGAAACCCGCGGCGACGGGGCGAGCACGAGACGATCTATTTCGTTTCCGGAAATGTCCATGACCCGCAGCGCGAGCCGCGATCCGTCCACTTCCGCCTGTAGGTAATGGTGCACCGACCGCCCAAACATCACGCGCGAGTTGGGAGAAACGGGATAGAGACCGGCGCCGCCCCCGCCGCTGGTCACATAGACCGTTCCTTCCCCGTCGCGCACGATCGCCCCGTTGCGGATGGGATAACTGCGCTGGTAGCTGTGTTCGTGGCCGGAGAGAACCAGAGCCACGTCGTAACGTTCCAAAATGGGCACAACATGGCTGCGGACCAGCGCCGAGAGGGGATCGTCGTCATGCGCCCCCCCGGCATAGGGTGGATGATGGAAATAAGCGATCTTCCAAAACTTCCTGGTGCTGCGGAGATCGTTTTCCAGCCATTCGAGCATCGGCCCGCTCCCCTGCACGGCGCGCTCCAGCGGATCGTTGCTGTCCAGCGCAACGAAGTGAACGTTGCCCCAGTCGAACGAGTAGTAGCGGCCGCGGTCCGTGTCGGGCAAGTCGCTCGGAATGGGCACATCATGGAGCGCCAGGTACGGGAAGCCATTCCGGGTCATGTACTCGTGGTTTCCCAGGCAGGGAAAAAACGGGACCCGTTTCATGATCTCGCGATACACGCCGAAATACCGGGACTGGAACTCCTCAAAGGAGCCTCGGCCGTAGGCAAGGTCCCCCAAGGGCAGGACCAGAGAAGGACGCTCCTGTTGCATCCGTTCCGCAAGGGCTTTCTGCTCCGCCCCCCCCGAACCGCAATCTCCAAACGCCAGGAAGGAGAGCCGTCCGGCGCCGGAGGTGCGGAAATTGAGTCCGTCCCCTTCCGCCAGACCTTGCCCATCCGCGAAGACCGCATACGAATAATCGGTGTTCGGGTCAAGTCCTGTGAGCGCAACCTTGTGCTGGTAGTAGGGAGCGGGAAGATCGGTATCGGCGGGCGGGAACCCCCGGGCCACCGCCGCGGCGGAGCGCGTCAGGCCACGGTCCCGGGTAAACCGTACGGCGCTGCTGCCGCCTTCGCCTGTGCCCCAGACGATGGTGGCGCAGTCGGTTCCCACATTCTGGACAATAGGATGGCTAACAAGGGTGCCGGCGCGGGCTCGGTACGGATACCAAATCGGCGTTGACAGGAAGCCGATTAAGGACTTGAGAAACGTCCTGCGATCCGTCTTCATCACTTCTAGATAGTTTACACCGTTTGGGCAGAGGATGGAAGCGGTTCCCCGACGGGCCGCTGTTCCGAATGGCCCAAAGGGGACTCCGAACGGTCACACGGCCACCCCGCGCCGTTCGGAGTGAGGAACTAGTTCCGACCGGGGTATCGAACGATGGGACAATCCTGGCACGAAGCGCCGCGCGGCAGAGGATCGCGTGCTATTCGATGGCGATCGTTACCGTATTGGAGCCGACTGCTCCGATGGTGACCTTGACCGGCACCGCATCACCGCTCGGCGTGCCTTCCGGCACTTGCGCGTTCAGTTGATAAAGCCCGATGAAATCGGGAGCCAGTCCGGAAAACGTCAACGGCGCCGGCACGCCTCCAATCGTCACTACGGGGGTCGCTGTCATCAGGGAGCGCGCCTCCCCTGAAGGTTTCCCCCCGGTAGCGGGCTGGTTCGTCACCGGCCCCAGTCCGGTGGAATAAATGGAAATGAACTCGCCGCGCCGGACCGGACGCGTGGCGTGCCCCTTGACACTCCCGAGGGGGGCGGCGAGTTCCCCCGTGCTCGCAATCAGGATCGCTCCCTGGCCGCCGCTCGTCATGGAGAACACCGCCGGAGCCATTGGCGTCAGACTGACCGGCTGAGGGTCGCTCACCATACCGTCTACCGTTACGAGGAGCGAGGCCTGGGATTGCCCGGCCAGCTCCCAGGGGACCTGGAAATTGATCTGCGCAGGCGAAACGAAAAACAACGGGACAGCGATGCCGTTCACTTGCACCGCGGTCTTATCAAGCAGTGTGGGCAGCGGAACGGCGTTCGCCCCCATGTCGGTAAAGCCGAGATTCGCGCCAAAGATCGTCCCGATGCTCCCCGGCGTCAGACTCTGCGTGTAACTCGCGCCGTTGACAACTCCGCCGCTCGAAATGAAGGGTGGCGATGATGGGCCGACCTGGCTGATGACATACTCTTTCCGCGCACGCACAAACTCCCGGGCCTCCCGCACGCCGTTTTCAAATGCAGCATTATCCGCCGTCTTGAAGGGATCTTCCAGAGCCGCAAAGCGGATTTGCGCGTAGGCCCGCATCAGTTCCTGTTCCAGCCACCCCCCGACCCCTCCCGCCTCCAGGGCGGTCCGGCGCAGCGCCTCCTGATAGGCGGCGTAAAACTCCGGGTATTGGAGAAGTCTGCGCGTCAGCACATTCTCGTCCGTCTGATACCAGAGGGAATGCTGCGGGTTCTCAAACGTATTGTCCTTGTCCCAAGCAGTGAACTGGAATCGCTTCGTTCCGGCGAAGCGATAGAGATAAAAATTATTCATCCCGGCCCAGCCCAGCACGCCGTCCCAATTCCCGAGGAACTGGTCCACCGCGAGAAACCGAAGAAACCGTTTCAGGTCGAGAAACTCGGAGGTCCGGCTGATAAATTCGTCGTCGGAAGAGAGATTAATAGTACGAATCATTTCGATCAGGAAGGCGGGGTCCGTGCTGCTCGGGCAGGATTTGGGTTCGAAGCGGTCTGGAGCATAGAGCGACGGGTCATCACCGAGATATTCGAAGTGATATTCGCCAACCCAGTTGTAACTGTAAAGGCAACCCGTGCGTTCCCCGAAGACGCGATCGAGGAAGGCGTTGTCAACTTCCTCGACCATCCAGTACAGCCCGGAATATTCATCATTCACATAGAGCCGTGCGTAGGCCTCGCGCGGCGCCGGCAATCCCATGCGCCGGAACAGGAGCATGCCGAGAATTTCGTGCAGAAACGAAGGGTCGTTGATCGCGTTCTTCAATCTCAAACTGGACAGGCCCAGGAACTGCTGCCCTTTGACGTATTGGTCGAATTTCAGCCCAATGTATGGCTTGGTTCCGCTGCGGCTGGAGGTTCCCCGGTGACGAATCCCGATGTTCTTTACCGCGATGCCGCCCCAGGCCACGTCAGCCGGGTAGTAGTCATTCTGCATGAAATTGGCCTTGAACTGGTCCCAGTCGGCGGGATTGACCGTAAGCCGGATTTCCTGGAGAGCGTTCAGGTCGAAGAGTTCGTCTGCGGTCTGGGCCGCTGCCGGAATGCCCACCAGAAGTAAAAAGAAAACAGCGAAAAATCGTTTGGCCCTCATAGCTATTTTCACCTCCTTCGGCTCTTTACGGGCCTATTTATTCGATGCTTTGGCGGCCCGTCCGGACGCCGCGGGTTGACTTCGGCTTTCCTGAGCGCCGTTTTCTAGTTCTCTTTTGCGGATTATATTGTTGTCGGGGAAGGGGTTACAGCCCGAAGACGGGACTACTACCTGGCATCGGTATCGTCAAGGCGGAAACGGATTATCCCAATGGCAACGCCACAGGGTTCATCACAGTTCAGAATCCAGGAAGTTGGCCTGCCAGCCGGTAGAGCAGGTCCCAGGTATAGATGCCGGTGCGGTGTCCGTCGCTCCATTGAATCTCGATGGCGTAGCGTCCGACCGGCGCAATCGCCAGAGGCCGCACATCTTGGGGGACCGAGCTTTCTTGAAGCACGCGCCGGCCGGTCATCTCATCCACACAATGGGCGCATCGGCAGGCCAGACGCAAGAAGCGCGCCGGGAAAACGCTTGCTTTCCCGTCGCTCCAGCGGATTCGAACGTCCGATTCACCCGACCGGCTGATTTCGACAGGACTAGGCGGCGGTGCTGCGGACATGGGACTTCGCCGCCGACTGCTTCGCAGTGATTCTTCCGGCGCCCCTTATTCTATTTTGCGGGATGCTTTTCCGCTCGGCTTCGCGAAGATTTCTTTGTTCCGATTCACGCCACATTCTGTCAAGCAGTTGCTCGAAGTTCATACCGTTCAGAAGGAACCTCTTCATGCCCGCCATGGCAATTTCTCCTTTCGAACAGCGCTATCTTGCCTGCGCGAGATAGCGGCAAAGCAGCCTCCCTTGGGTTTGCACTACCTCTCGTTGCGGAAAAACTAAAAGCTGATCCGGACGGCGGGCTCTTCCGCTTCCTTCAGGTTGCGGATGCTCACTTGCGCCGCCAGGTTCCGGGCGATTTCCAGGAACGCCGCCGCCGAAGGCGAGTTCGGGTCTTCGAGCACGACCGGCCGGCCGCTGTCGGATGCCTGCCGAATGCCCGTCGCCAGCGGAATCTTGCCGAGCAGCGGCGCTTGCCAGCGCTCGGCGGCGCGCTCGGCGCCCCCCGTGTCAAAAATGTTGTCCCTCTCGCCGCAGTGCGGGCAGACGTAGTAGCTCATGTTTTCGATCAGTCCCAGGATCGGGCAGCGCAGTTGCCGGAACATAATCAGCGCTTTCTCGGCGACTTGGAGCGCCACGTCCTGGGGCGTCGAGACGATGGCGGCGCCGGTCAGCGGAATACGCTGGCAGAGCGTCAACTGCACGTCGCCGGTGCCGGGCGGCAAGTCCACGATCAGGTAGTCCAGCTCGCCCCACTCGACCCCGGTGAGGAACTGGTCCACCATCTTGGCGAGCATCGGCCCGCGCCAGATGACGGCCTGGTCGGGCCGGATGAAGAAGCCGGCCGAGATGACCTTCACGCCATAGGCGTCCACGGGCCGGATGCCGCGCCCGCCCGGCTGGGGCATCTCCGTAATTCCGAGAATCGTGGGGATGCTGGGACCGTAGATGTCGGCGTCCATCAAGCCGACGCGCGCGCCGGTCCGAGCCAGCGCCACCGCGAGATTGGCCGAGACCGTGGACTTGCCGACGCCCCCCTTGCCGGAACCGACCGGAATGACGTTGCGCACGCCGGGGATCAAATTGAGGCCCGGAGACGGAGCGGTCGGGCGCACTTCGGCTTTCATCTCGACCTGGACCCGGCGCACGCCGGGAATCGCCTTCACGACCTCTTCGGCTTGCTGCTGCAAGCGGTCCTTGACTGGACAGGCAGGGGTCGTCAGCAGGAGGGTGAACGCCACCTCGCCGTCCCTGATCTGAAGCTCTTTCACGAACCCGAGCGTCACGATGTCGCGATGGAGGTCGGGGTCCATGACCTGCCGCAGCGCCGTCAGGACTTGTTGTTCTGTCACCATAGTCAATCACTATAGTCAATCACTCAGGCCGGAAGCGAGACCGACGAAGGACTGCCGCGGGCGCGAGTCGCCGACCTGCACCAATTCCTTGACCGACGAGCTGGTCTGCTGCTCATTCCCCAAGAGGTCGCGCAGAGTGGTCCGGCTCAGAACCTGGTCCACGCCCTGCTGCACGGCCCCCCACAGCGAGCGGATCGAGCAATCCACCGTATGCGTGCAGCTTGCCAGGGTCCCCGGATACTGCTCGCAATACTCGCTCGCGAACAAGCGCCCGCCGAGGCCGGCCAACACCTCCCCGATCACGATCTCCTCCGGAGAGCGCGAGAGCGTGTAGCCGCCGCTCTGGCCGCGCGTGCTCTTGAGGAATCCGCCCTGGCGGAGGATGCGCACCAGCTTGGCGACATAGGGAATCGAAAGCCCCTCGGAAACCGCGATTTCCGGGATGGTCAGGCTGCCTCCCTTGCCCTGCCGTCCGATTTCCAGCAGGCAGCGAAGCCCGTATTCTTCCTGCGCCGTAAATTTCATCGCCGCTCTCCCTTCCCGCCAGCCTTCATGAAGCCACAGAGGCACGGAGACACAGAGAAAACCAGGGAACAGGGAACAGGTGATAGGGAACAGGAAAAGCCAGTTCTGCTCTGTTCCCTATTCCCTCTTCCCTTCTTTTCATCTCTGCGCCTCTGCGTCTCTGTGGCTCATTTCCGTCCTAAAAAATCCCGAGCTGGAGCCGGGCCGCCTCCGACATTTTCTGCGGAGTCCACGGCGGGTCCCAGACGACCTCGACCTTCGCGTCGCTCACGCCGGGGATTTCCCGGATCACCTGCTCGACGCGCAGGGGCAGCGACTGTGCCTCGGGGCAACCGGGGGCGGTGAGCGTCATCTTGACGTTGACCTGCCCGGTTGGCTCGACCTGGAGTTCGTAAATCAGCCCCAGCTCGTAGATGTTGATCGGGATTTCCGGGTCATAGACCGTCCGCAAGGCGTCCTTCGCCTTGCCTTCCAGGATCGAGACGTCCGCCGTTGCCTGCGGATTCGGCTCGACGGCCACAGGCTTCTGAATGTCCTTGGCAACCAACTCATTCATAGTTTCTACCTCGTCTCAGGGCCCGCTCCCTTGCGGTCGCGGCTCTGATGACTTCCGCATCGTCCCTTCAATCCGTGGTCACGGTCTTGGTTCCCTCGAGCGCGGCGCGAAGTGTATGCCAGGCAAGCGTCGCGCACTTGACCCGGACGGGAAACTCCTTGACTCCGGAGAAGACTGCGAGCTTGCCCAATTGCGCCGTTTCCGCTTCCTCCAGCTCGCCGCCGGTGACCAGCTTATGGAATATCTGGAAGAGCGCGTCGGTTTCCGTCAGGCTCTTGCTTTTCGAGCGCTCGGTCATCAGCGAGGCCGACGCGGACGAGATGGCGCAGCCGGAGCCTTCCCAGCGAATTTCGCGCACCACGTTGCCGTCGAGCTTGACGTACACGGTCACCTTGTCCCCGCAGAGCGGATTGAAGCCGGTGGCCTCATGGTCGGCTCCGTCGAGCTTTCCGAAGTTCCGCGGTTTCTTGCTGTGCTCGATGATCAGTTCCTGGTAGAGTTCGCGAACCTCGGACATCAGGAAAAAATCTCCTTGACCTTTTCAATCCCGGCGATCAGGGCGTCCACTTCCTGGGGCGTGTTGTAGAACGCGAAGGAAGCGCGCGCGGTGGCCGGCACCTGGAACCGGTCCATCACCGGCATGGCGCAGTGGTGTCCGGCGCGCACGGCGATTCCTTCCTGGTCGAGGATCGTCCCGACATCGTGCGGGTGGATGCCTTCGAGAACAAAGGAGAGCACGCCGGCTTTTTCCCGCGCCGTCCCGATGATCCGCGCGTCCGGGATGCGCCGCAGGCGCTCGGTGGCATATTCGAGCAGCTCGCGCTCGTAGGCCGCCGCGCGGGCGAGGCCGACCCGGCTCAGGTAATCCACGGCGGCTCCCAGGCCGATCACGCCGGCGATGTGCGGCGTCCCGGCCTCAAACTTGTAGGGAAGCGAATTATAGGTGGTCTTCTCAAACGTGACGGAGCGGATCATGTCGCCGCCTGCCTGGTACGGCGGCATTTCCTCGAGCCACTGCGCTTTCCCGTAGAGCACTCCGATTCCAGTCGGCCCGAAGAGTTTGTGGCCGGAGAAGGCGTAGAAATCGCAATCGAGTTCCCGGACGTTGACCGGCAGATGCGGAGCGGCCTGCGCCCCGTCCACCAGCACGGGAACCTTCCGCCTGTGCGCCATCTCGATGATCTGCGCGACGGGGTTCACGGTCCCCAAGGCATTCGAGACATGAGAAACCGCCACCAGGCGCGTCCTCGGCGAGAGCAGCTTCTCAAACTCGTCGAGCAGGAGTTCCCCGTCGTCGTTGATGGGCGCGACGCGCAACTGCGCGCCGGATTGCTCGCACAGGATTTGCCAGGGAACGATGTTCGAGTGGTGCTCCATGGCCGTGATCAGGATCTCGTCGCCGGCGCGGACGCGCGGCCGGCCGAAGCTGTGGGCGACCAGGTTGATGGCTTCCGTGGTTCCCCGAACAAAGATCACTTCCTTGACGTCAGCCGCCCCCAGGAACTGCCGCACTTTCTCCCGGCTCTCCTCGTAGTCTCGCGTGGCTTCTTCGCTCATCCAATGCAGACCCCGGTGGACGTTGGCGCATTCGGTTTCGTAAAACTTGCGCAGCGCGTCCAGGACCACGCGCGGTTTCTGGGCGGTGGCGGCATTGTCGAGGTACACGAGCGGCTTGCCGTTGACCTTCAGCTTCAAGACCGGGAAATCCTCGCGAATGCGCTCCGCATTAAAGCCGCCCGGCGCCGGCTCAGTAGTTCGGGTCGGACGGGCTGTAGTGGGGGTTCCGATGGGAGTCATAGAACCTCCTTCGGCGAGAGACCTTGCGCCAGGCGCGCATGGAACGCCGCTTCGATCCACGCGCGCACGCCGGCCGGCCGCACCCGCTCCAGAATGTCGCCGGCAAAGGCGTAGACCAGCATATTCCGGGCGTCTTCCGACCCGATGCCGCGGGAGCGCAGGTAGAAGAGCGCCTCGGGATCGAGCTGGCCGATGGTAGCCCCGTGCGTGCAGCGGACGTCGTTGTTGTAAATCTCAAGTTGCGGCTTCGTGTCAATGGCGGCATCGGGGGACAGCAACAGGTTCCGATTTTTCTGAAGGGCGTCGGTCTTCTGCGCGCCGGGCCGGACAATGACCCGGCCGTTGAAGACGCCGGTCGCGCGGTCGTCCAGGATGCCATGGTAAAGTTCGCGGCTCGAGCCGTGGGGCTTGGCATGTTCGAGCGTCGTCTGGTTGTCAACGTGCTGGCGTCCCCGGACCAGGTACAGGCCATGCAGCGCGCACTCGGCTCCGGCGGCGTCGAGCACGGCGTTCACTTCGTTGCGGACCAGCGCGCCGCCCAAGGAAATCGAGCCGGAAGAATAGTTGGCGTTGCGGTCTTGATAGATCTGCGACGTGGCCATGTGGAAGGACCGCTCGTTTTCCCCTTGGAACTTGTAGTGGTCCAAGACCGCGTTCTCGCCCACCACAATCTCGGTCACGGCGTTCGAGAAGCAAACCCCCGGCCCCAGGCCGAGGTAGCTCTCGACGACGGTCGCTTGCGCCTCCCGCTCGGCCACGATCAGTGTGCGGGGCGAAGAAATGAGCGGGGTCTCATCCGCCGTTGAAACATAAACCACCTGGACGGGCTTCTCCAGCACGAGTCCTTTGGGAAACCGCAGATAGGCGCCGTCCTGCCAAAACGCGGTGTTCAGAGCGACGAAGGGATGAATGCGGAAATTGGCGTAGCGGGCCAGATGAGCCTCGAGCGCCCCATCCTTCTGCCGCAGCAAGGCCGCGAGGCTGCCCGCTTCGAAGCCGACTGCGCGATTCCGAATCACGGAGAAGCGCTCGCTGTAATGGCCGTTCACAAAAACCAGGCGGATGTCCGGGGAGTCGCCGGCCAGGGCGCGCTCCAAACCCTCGCCCTTCCACGAGTCCGTTTCGTCGGGCGCGGCCTGGAACATCACGTTCGTGAGGGGAGCGACGTTGGTAAAGCGCCACTCCTCGTCGCGGACCGTGGGAAAACCCAGCTCGGCGAATGACCGAATCGCTTCCTGGCGGATGCGCGAAAGCCACCGGGGATCGCGGGCCGCGAACTTCCGCTCGAGCGCCCGGAAACTGGAAACGTATAAGTCTTGTTGCTCGATTACGTCCGGCATTGAGAAACCTTTTCTGTACCGCGACTTCTTTTGCCCGCTCGCTTACGGTCGCGGCTCGGATTAACTACGCCCGGCATTCGGCAGCCTTTCCAATGAAAAAATCAGTATGCAACCGTGGTCTCCAGTCCCACGTAGCCCTTTTCCTCGAGTTCGAGCGCCAGCTCTTTCCTCCCCGACTTGACGATGCGGCCGTTCGCCAGCACGTGGACGAAGTCCGGAACGATGTAGTTGAGCAGCCGCTGGTAGTGAGTGACCACCAGGATGGCGCGGTCGGGGCTGCGCATGGCGTTGACGCCGTCGGCGACCGTCTTGAGCGCGTCAATGTCGAGGCCCGAGTCGGTCTCGTCGAGAATCGCCAGTCGCGGCTCGAGCATCGCCATCTGGAAAATTTCGTTACGCTTCTTCTCGCCGCCGGAAAACCCCGCGTTGACGGGGCGTTCCCGGAAGCTCGGGTCCATTCCGAGCAGCTTCATCTTGCCGTCCGACACTTGCAGGAAATCGAAGGCGTCCAGTTCCTCCAGGCCCCGCGCCTTGCGGATAGAGTTGACCGCCGACCGCAGGAAATAGAGGTTGCTCACGCCGGGGATTTCGACCGGGTATTGAAACGCCAGAAAGATGCCTGCGCGGGCGCGTTCCTCGGGCTTCATCGCCAGCAGGTCGTTGCCGTCGTAGAGGACTTTGCCTGCGGTCACCGTGTAGAGGTCGCGGCCGGCCAGGACCTGCGCCAGCGTGCTCTTGCCGGAGCCGTTCGGCCCCATGATGGCGTGCACTTCGCCCGCCTTGATTTCGAGGTCAATGCCGCGCAGTATCTCGCGGCCAGCCGCGCTGGCATGTAGATTTTTGATGGTCAGCATGTGTTTCTGTTTCCCTTGCGATTGGTCAGAGCCGCGCGCGCCTGCAAGCGGGGCATCTTGCTCTTTCGCCGTTTCCTGTCCGCTCCCTTACGGTCCCTTCGACTTCGCTCAGGGCAGGCGCGGCTCTGATTAGGTCACGGCTCGGATTATCCGACGCTGCCTTCCAGGCTCACGCCGAGCAGTTTCTGCGCCTCGACGGCGAACTCCATCGGCAGTTCCTTGATGACTTGCCTGGCAAAGCCGTTGACGATCATTGAGACGGCGTCCTCGGTCGAGAGGCCGCGCTGCTGGCAGTAAAAAATCTGGTCTTCGCCGATCTTCGAGGTCGTGGCCTCGTGCTCGACCTGCGCCGCCGAGTTCTTCACTTCCAGGTACGGGAAGGTGTGCGCGCTGCACTGGTCGCCGATCAGCAGCGAGTCGCACTGCGAGTAATTGCGCGCGCCCTCGGCCCCCTTGAGGATTTTCACCATCCCCCGGTAGGTGTTCTTGCCGTGGCCGGCCGAGATGCCCTTCGAGATGATCGTGCTGCGGGTGTTCTTCCCGATGTGGATCATCTTGGTGCCGGTGTCGGCTTGCTGGCGGTTGTTGGTGAGCGCCACCGAATAGAACTCACCGACCGAGTTGTCTCCCTGGAGGATGCAGCTCGGATACTTCCAGGTGATCGCCGAGCCGGTCTCGACCTGCGTCCAGGAAATCTTGGAATTCACGCCCAGACACTTGCCGCGCTTGGTGACGAAGTTGTAGATGCCGCCCTTGCCGTTCTTGTCGCCGGGATACCAGTTCTGGATGGTCGAGTACTTGATCTGGGCGTTGTCGTGCGCGACCAGCTCGACGACCGCCGCGTGCAACTGGTTCTCATCGCGCATCGGCGCCGTGCAGCCTTCGAGGTAGCTCACGTGGCTGCCCTCGTCGGCAATGATCAGCGTGCGCTCGAACTGCCCGGTGGACTTGGCGTTGATGCGGAAGTAGGTGGAAAGCTCCATGGGGCAGCGCACGCCTTTCGGCACGTAACAGAACGAGCCGTCGCTGAAGACCGCCGAATTCAGCCCCGCGTAGAAGTTGTCCGTCGCAGGCACGACCGAGCCAAGATACTTCCGCACCAGTTCCGGGTGCTCCTGCACCGCTTCGGAAAATGAGCCGAAGATGATCCCCAGCTTCGCGAGCTTATCTTTGAAAGTGGTCGCCACGGAGATGCTGTCAAAGACCGCGTCCACTGCCACTCCGGATAGCAGTTCCCGCTCGCGCAATGGGATGCCGAGCTTCTCGTAGGTTTCGAGCAGCTTCGGGTCCACATCGGCCAAGCTCTTTGGCCCCTCTTTCATCTTGGGAGCCGAGTAGTAGACGATGCTCTGGAAGTCAATCGGCGGATACTCCACGGTAGCCCATTTGGGGTCCTTCATTTTGAGCCAATGCCGGTAGGCATTCAGCCGCCACTCGGTCAGCCACTCCGGCTCCTGCTTCTTGGCTGAGATCAGCCGGATGACGTCTTCGTTCAGCCCCGGCGGGACGGTTTCCTGCTCGATGTCAGTTACGAACCCGTACTTATACTCCTGATTCGCAATGACTTCTATCTGATTGGCGGATGTGCTCATAACTTTCCTCCCCAAGACATTCTAGTAAACCCATACAAGTCTGTCAAGATTAAAATACAAAGTTGTCAAGATTCAAAAAACAGTGAAGAGCGGCGAGTGACGAGTGCGAAGAAGAAGGCACTCACTCTGCACTACTCACTGTTTTTTGGCTGGCAAGGCGGGGGCGGCGGCGATGTACTTTTCGATGCGGTCGAGCGATTCTTGGGAAAGGTCCAGAAACTCGACGCCCATAAAGGCGTCGGGCACGGTGTGCGCCACGCGGGCGCGGCAGTGAATCGGCTCCGAGGAAGCGGGCAGAGAAAAGCGGAGGGCGATTTCTGTGTCCTCGGCGAAAGGGGTTTCGGTGCGGATGAGCAAGCCGCTAATGCTCACGTTCTCCGCGCGGGCTTCGACGGTGGTTTGGCCGGCGCGGCATTCGATGGGAACGTGCAGCGGAGCCCGCTTATGTTTCCGCTTTTCCTCGCCCGACCACTCTACGACGTGAACTGGCGCCACGATAGCTCCAATCAGAGCCGCGACCGTAAGGGAGCGGACACGAAACCGCGAAAAAACAAGATGGTCCGCTTGCTTACGCGCGCGGCTCGGATTGCCTCACTGCTTCTTCTCCCGCGAGATCGAGCGATAGTACTCCTCCACCATGATCCGGTAACGTTCCGGAACACGTTCCTGGCTGGCGACGCGCGCGGCCTCGGGCTGATCCATCTGCAACTGGCGGCGCAGCCGCAACTCCAGTTCTTTCCATCGTTCGACCATTTCGGCCCGCAGCGTTTCGAGTTCGCGCGGTCCGGGGATTCGTCGCGGGTCGAGGTTCTGCATGGCCTGGGCCAATTCCTGCGCCAGCCGGGCCAATTCCCTTTCGTCGGCGAGCAAGCCGCGCAACTCCGTGGCCTCGCGGTTCAGCTCCCGGTACTGCCCTTCCAGCTCGCGCTGTTCTTCGGCAGTCAACGGCCGATCCGGAATGAGCGGGTTGATGCCGCCCCAGTTTCCGCCATCGCCGCCCGAGCGCCAACCCCAGGCTCCGCCTAAGCCGGCACCGCCCCGCGTGGTGGAGCCGCCAGCCGTCGGGGACCCTTGATTCTGTCCGGGCCGAGAGCCTTGGGCGTTCTGCTGTCCGGGCTGACCTCCAAACTGACCGCCGCCTTGTCCGCCTTGACCCTGTTGGCCTTGCTGCCCACCCTGACCTTGCTGGCCTCCCTGACCCTGTTGCCCTTGCTGGCCCTGTTGCCCGCCCTGACCTTGCTGGCCTTGGCCCTGCTGTCCTTGCTGACCCTGTTGTCCTTGCTGGCCTTGTTGGCCGCCACTGGCTTGCTGCTGGCCCTGGCCCTGTTGTCCTTGCTGCCCCTGACCCTGTTGCCCCTGCTGTCCTTGTTGGCCCTGCTGACCGCCTCGTTCCATGGCTTCGAGGCCCTGACGGACGCGTTCGGCGGCGCTCAAGGCTTCGCGCAATTTATCTTCGGTACCCCGCTGTCCCATAGAACGCTCGGCGTCCCGGACACGCGTGGCAAGCTGTTCCAGGTCCCCCCGCAGGTCTTCTTCGACGGGGGCCGCCGTCGGCCACATGCCTTGCTGTTCGAGCCAGGCTCCCTGGCGCACTTTATCCGCCATCCGCTCTTCCTGAATCGAGCTGGAGGCTTCGCGGAGCTGCTGCGCCGTCTTGCGCTGGTTGGCGGCCATTCTGCCAGCCGTCTGGCTGAGTTGCTGCTCTATGTTTCGCAGGCCTTCGAGCAACTGCCGCTTATCCTGGAACGCCTGATTCAGCGCCTGCTGCCCGGAAGGATCGTTGCCCGGACGCCGCCCTTCGGCCATGCGGCGAACGTCCTCGGCGATCTTCTGCTGCTGGCGGGCGAGTTGTTCGGCGCTTTCCTTGAGGCGGTCCATGGCCTGCTGGTCCTGCTGATTGCGCTGTCCGGAGAGCGTTTGTCCCGCTTCGCGCAGCCGGTCCGAGGCGCGCGCGCTTTCCGAACCCGACTGGTTCCCGGAGCTTTGCTGGCCTTCGGAAGAGGGCTGTCCCTGGGAAGAGGACTGGCTGTTGGCCTGCTGCATGTTCCGCGCGGCCTGCGAGACCATTTGGCTGGCCTGGCCGACCTGCGAATTGTTCGTCTGGCGGGAGAGCTGTTCGAGCTTCCGCGCCAGTTCTTCGGCCTCGCGGCGGAGCATCTCCTGCTCCCAGCGGTTGGCGGAGCGCAGCGACTCCTTCTGGTTTTGCTGCTGCTGCCGCGAAAGGTCTTCCTGGCGGCGCGCCAGTTCTTCGAGCTTCCGCTGCGCCTCGTCCAGCTCCTGACTGGCCTGATTGCTGCCCATCTGCCGCAGCGTCTCGTACTGGTTCTTGCTGGTGTCGAGTTCGAGCGAGAACAGGTCGCTCAGGTCGCGTCCGGCGCTGCCGCCCCCGCCCCCGCCGCCGCCCTGCTGGCCAAACGCCACCTGGATGTCCCGGAAGAGGGCTTCGGCGCGGAGCAGATGCTGCAAGGCGGTCTGCTCCGGGGAGAGGGCTTGCTGGAATTTCTGGGTGGAAAGCTGTTCGGCCGCAGGCTCCATCGCCCCCACGGCTTTCTTGAGGTTCTCGACCAGCGCGTTGAACTCCTCGTTGACGCCGCTCAGTTCGCGGCGGCTGACGCGGCTCGCCAGGGTCTCGGCCTGTTCGCGGAGGTTGCGCTGCACGGTCGAGAGCACCTGCGCCGCCTCGGCGAGCTGGTCGGGGCGCTGCTGGTCCTTTTTGCGAACCACGTTCCAGGTGGCGGCGATGATCTCCTTCTGCTTCTCTGACAGGAAGGTGTTTTCCTGGCCGCCGCCCCCGCCTCCTCCGCCGCCGCCCGCTTGCCCTTGCAAATAATTCCTTTCAAAGGGCCGGACTTGCAGGAAGTACATCTCGGTCCGCGCCGTGGCTCCGGCGGCGTCCTTGGCTACGCCGTAGTACGTCACCAGGTCGCCGGGGACGAGTTGATAGTCTTCAAGCTGCAACGTCTGGTTGCCGGCGGCTTCCTGCGAGCGGTTCCCGGAAGCGAGCGGCGCGGTCTTTTCCGCGCTGCCATTGACGGAATAATGCATCGCTAGATCGGCGATCCGGACGTCGTCCTGGGCGCTGAATCCCACGACCACTTCCTCGACCGGGGTCGGGTCGAGGTCGCGGCCCGGACGAGTCAGCTTTACCGTGGGAGGCCCGTCGGCCAGGGCCTGGATGAGATACTCTTCGCTGGCCCGCGCCTCGCGCCCCAGGTGGTCCTGAAGGCGGACGTGATAGAGGGCGTCCTTGGCCACCGTCAAACTCGCCTGGAGTTCCCGGTCGCCGGATTTCGTGAGCAGCAACTCGCTGCCGTCGTCCAGGGCCATCCGGCCTCCCTTGGCCGAAACGTCCGTGTGGGCAATCACGGTGACCTTGGTGCCCTTGAGCGCGATGATGTCGCCGCCGTTTGAATCCACGGAATCCTGCATTCCGGTGTAAGCCGGGTAGTGGTAGCGGATTTCCAGGCGTTGCACGCGGGGGACGTCAATCACGGAAATCTTGTACTGCGGCGAGCGCACGCCGTCGGCAACCACGTAGTACTGGAGCGGCTCCCGAATGTTCATGAAGAGGAAGTGGTAGCCCCCGCCCTGCTGCGCGGGGAGCATCGGCGCCGACTCCCAGTTGGGGCGGCCCTGGTTCAACGCAAAGACGCGGATGGAGCGCGGCACGAAGCCCGTCGGCAGGGCCGCAATTTCCTGGTCGGTGTTGCGCCCCACGGTCAGATCGCCGGGGGTAACCTGGAGCTGGTAGAGCGGGTTCGACTTGGCCTGCGCCCACCCGATCCAAAGCGCCTTGGTGCCGTAGCGGAAAATGCCGGGGCCGAAGAAACCGAGCAGCAGAATCAATGCGACCGACCCGGCGGCCCAGAGCAAGGGCCGGAGGATGCGGCGGCGCTCGACGAGCGTTTCCGGGGGATAGGGCGCGGTTTTCGTCAGCGCGTCCTCGGAGACCAACTCCGTGAACAGCCGGGAGGTTTCCTCCGCGGGCGATTTCTCGGCCAGCTCGACGGCCGTGATCAGGCGGTCGCGAAGCTGCGGATGATTCTCCTCGACAAAGCGGGCGATGCGAATATCTTCGAGCCGCCGGAGCAAGGGCCGCGCCAGGAAGAAGAAGACCGCCAGCGCGACGGCGAGCCAAAGCGCAGCGGTGGCCACGCTGACGGCCGTCTCGGAGAACCGCCAGGCATTGGCGCCCAGCACCGCGGCGATGGTCGCGACCAAGGCCACGACGCCGCAAGCGCCCAGCCCGCGCGCCGTCACCTCCAGCCGCAGCCGGCGGCGTATCTGACGGATGTAATCCCGGACTTGCTCTCTAAGCGACATAGGATTTCTCCTCGGCTATCGTTTGGGCCATTCGACCGCTTTCAGCGTTGGCGCATAGCGCCGGGTTCTCTCCGCCCCCCTCAGCCCCGAAGGGGCGAAAGAGTCTAGCCCACGGCGGCAGCCGTGGGTAAGAGGACCGGCGGTCGATCCAGCCCCGGCAGGGGCGAAAGAAAATCTCGCCCGACGAATCTGTCGCCCCTACCGGGGCTGGAATCTTTCAATCTCCCCATTCCCAGGACTCACGTCCTGGGCTATATTCTGCCGCCCCTCCGGGGCTGACCAGAGCGGCATGGAACAATCTACCTTCTACCCTCCCGAACGGCACTCTACACCAATCGTGAAAACGCTCATGCGGCCATCGGGGGAACCATCTCCGCTCCAACTGCGATTCGCTTCGGTCCTAAATACTGGTTCGCCAGGTACACTTCGACGGCTGCGATCAGCAATGCGAGCAGCAGCAGGTACCACCAAACGGCCTGCCGCCGGGCCTGCTCGGCCGCCGGAAGCGTCTCTCCGGCCGCGGACTGGGCGCGGCTGCCGGACTTCCACAAGGCCTGGTCTTCGGCCGAGAGCGGCAGCAAGTCCGACTCGCGCGGGTCGGGATTCGCCGCCAGCAGGTTGATCCGGTCTTTCTGCCGGATCTCGTAGAGACCCGGGCGGCGCAGGACCAGGAAGTCAGTCTGGGTCTCCCCGGTGAGGGAGGCTTCACGTTTCCCGTCCGGCCCAATGATGGTCCAGATGCGGTCGGAGGACGCATCGGCGGACCCGCGCGCAAACTCCCGCAGCGAGACCGCGCTGGGGATCGTATGGGCGGGCATCTCGCTGCCCAACTGCGTCCCGTAGCGGACCAGTTGATGCGCCAGGGGAAGGAAGACCGGGTGCAGCGGGAAATCGCTCCACACGTTGTCGAACGACGAAGTAAACAGCAGCACCCGCCCTTGTCCCACCGCCTTCTCGATCAGGGCCGGGTCGCCGTTGGAATACCGCAGCGTCACGGCTCCTTCAGGCTGCATCCGAACGTAGGCGTAAACTTCGACCGCCCGCAAGGAGTCCGCGCCGGCCTCGCGCAAATCGCGGAAGATGGCGTGATCGCGGTCAAATTCGCCGAGCAGCACCAGGCGCTCGCCCTCGCGCGTCATCAGCCGTTTTTCCAAAGTCTTGCCGGGCCAAAGCTCTTTGAGTTCCGTCTCGAGAGCCGGAGAGGTGCGGCTGCCCGCCGTCATCAGCAATCCGCCGCCTTGCTGCACAAAGTCTCGCAGTTCCGACGCCACCGCCCCCGGGAGCCGCTGCACGTTGCTCAGAATGACCATGGCGTACTCGCGCAAGGGCACCGAGGCGGCTTCCGCCGGGGACCGCGCCTCGATCAGAAACGGAGAATCCGTTTCAGCCGCCAGGGCGCTCCGTAAATAGTATAGCTCAGCTTGGCTGTCGGCCTCCCGAAGAAACAGCACCCGATTCGGTTCCCGGCGCTCCAGGGTGAAGTAATAGGTATCATCCAAGGGAAGGCGGTCCGGGGGAGTGATCTCGATGCGGGCGGGGTTCGAGCCGAGCGGCACGTCAAACCGCTCGAAGACCGCCGTCGCCGTCCCCGACGCCGGCAGCGCCACCGTCTTCTTCTCGACGACCTTGCCGCGAATGGAGAAGGTTACTTCTTTGGTGGCCGCCTCGGTTGCGTATCCCCGCACCTGGACCACCATGCGGTCCGGATAGCGGGCCTTATAGACGGTGCGGCGGCTGCGCACGCCCTCGACGGCCCAGTTCGGCGCTTCGCCCTCGGCGACGTTCACCAGCCGGAAGTCCGAGACGGGCGGCGAAAGAGCTTGGGGCGGGTTGCCCAAGCCCGATTTCTGGAGGTCGGAAATCAGGACCACCGAGAGCGGACGCCGCGCGTCCTCCTCGATCCGTTCCACGGCGCGGAAGGCCTGGGCGTAGGAAGTCGGCGAAGCCGTCGGAGTGGCGGCCTGGGCCAGCGCCGCCCGCAGGGCCGCTTTGTCGGAGGTCGGCAGATTCAGGACCTGAAAATCGGAGGAGAAGAGGACGATCTGTGCCTGGTCGCGCTCGCGGACTCCTCCAATGGCCTCCTGGGCCGCGGCCAGCGCGCGCTCCCAGCGGTCGCCATACTGCATGCTCATGGAGGCATCGAGCAGAATGACGACGTGCCGCTCGCTGCCGCCGCCGGTCAGCGCCCGGGTCACAGAGGGAAAGTAGGGGCGGGCAAACGCCAGCGTCACCAGCAGAATAATCAGCAGACGCATCGAGAGCAGCAGGAAATATTTCAGCCGCTGCCGGGACACCGACTTGATCGGGACGCGCCGCAGAAACATCAGCGAGCTGAAGGGCAGCCGCACGGCCTGCTCGCGGCGGATCAAGTGCACCCAGAGGGGCACCCCCACGGCCAGCGTTCCCAGCAAGAACCACGGAGCAAGCAGTCCCATAATTCACATCCTACTACGCTGTCTTGCTGAAAGATACGTAAACAGCGCATGGTCGAGCGGACGGCCCGTATCGAGCATCGTGTAGTCAATGCGCGACGAGCGGCACTCGTGCTGGAGCGTCCGAATGTGCTCCTGCAAGAGCCGCCGGTACTGCGGGGCGACGAACTCGGGGATGATCTCGATCCGTTCCGCAGTCTCGAGGTCTTCGAGCATCACGGGCTGGTCCACGTGGAGCTCGAGTTCGCCCGGGTCCAGAATATGAAACAGGATCAGGTCGTTGCCGCCGAATTGGAGGCCGCGCACCGACTTCATGACGCTCTCGGGAGCTTCATAGAAGTCCGAGATGAGGATCACGATCCCGCGCCGCCGCAGGAATTGCATGACTTTGCGGAGCGGGCCGGCAAAATCCGTGCCCTTGCCCGGCCGCGCCCGGTCGAGCGTATGGAGGATGGCGGAGAGTTGTCCGCGGCGGGTCCGCGCCGGGATGCGGCTCTGGAGTTCCGTATCAAAAAGGACCAATCCCAGGGCGTCGCGCTGGTGGATGGCGAAGTAGGCGAGCGACGCCGCCAGGAAGCAGCCATACTCAAACTTGCTCAATGCAGTTGCGTTCCTATTCCCTGTTCCCTGTTCCCTGTTCCCTGACTTATATCCCATCGAGGCGCTGGCGTCGAGGAGGATGGTCACCTCGGCGTTCGTCTCGCCATGATACTTCTTGAGGTAGTGCCGGTCCGTGCGCGCATAGACGTTCCAGTCAATCGAGCGGGGGTCGTCGCCGGGCGAGTAGGGGCGATACTCCGCAAAATCAATGCTGACGCCGTAGTAGGGAGAGCGGTGCAGGCCGATCAGGAACCCCTCGACCACGGTCTTGGCCACCAGTTGCAGGTTGGCCAGACGCGCCAGCACCTTCGGGTCGAGGAACCGCTGGGCATCGGTCGGCATGCTGGCTTGGCTTGCAACGGACATGGGTTAGAACCTGGGTAGCCACGGCACGCTTTGTGTGCCGTGGGCTTTTACCGGAACCAAGAACGTGCCCACGGCATAAATTGCATGCCGTGGCTACTCACTGGTCACTTCCTCTTACAACCCCGACTTCGGCACCGGCACGGCCGCAATCAGCCGGCGCACGATCTCATCCGAATTGACGCCGTCGGACTCGGCGTGAAAGTTCAACAGCAGGCGGTGGCGCATGATCGGGGCGGCCAGCGCCTGAATGTCCTCGATGGAGATGTTGTACCGCCCTTCGAGCAGCGCCCGCGCCTTGCCGCACAGCACCAGAAACTGCCCGGCGCGAGGGCTGACGCCGTAATTCACGTATTGGCGGACGAAATCCGGGGCCTCCGCATTCGCGGGCCGGGTCGCCCGGACCAACTGGATCACGTAGCGGGTGACGCTGTCGGCGATGGGAACCTTGCGGACCAGTTTTTGGAACAGCAGCACCTCGGAGACCGTGGTAACCGGCTCCGTCGTGGCCAGCTCGCCCGCGGTGGTCGTGTTCACCACTCGCACTTCTTCGTCCTCGCTCGGGTAACCGATGATGATGTTGAAGATGAAGCGGTCGAGCTGCGCTTCCGGCAAGGGGTAGGTGCCGTCCAGCTCGATGGGGTTCTGCGTGGCCAGCACATAGAACGGCGGCTCGATCGCATAGGTCTTTCCGAGAACCGTCACGTTCAGTTCCTGCATCGCTTCGAGCAGCGCCGACTGCGTTTTCGGCGGGGTGCGGTTGATCTCATCGGCCAGAAGCACGTTGGCGAACACCGGGCCGGGTACGAAGGTCCACTTGCGGTGGCCCGTGGTGATGTCTTCCTCGATGATGTCGGTCCCGGTGATGTCGGCCGGCATCAGATCGGGCGTGAATTGAATGCGGTGGAAGCTCAGGCCCAGCGCGCCCGCCACGCTCTTGACCAAGAGCGTCTTGGCCAGGCCGGGCAGGCCGGTGATCAGAGCGTGTCCGCCCACCAGGAGCACGATCAGCACCTGGTTCACCACTTCATCCTGGCCGACGATCACGCGGCGCACCTGCTGGAGAATGGCCTCGCGGTAGTTCTGGAGTTTTTTCAAGTGTTCCCGGATGTTGCTCTCCGCAATCTCCGGTATCGGTTGTGTGGTCATGTGCGAGTAGTTCCTTCAAATAGAGTGATTAGTGAGTAGTGGTTAGTGAATAGTGAGAAAGCAAAACCTTTGATTGTTTGTTCGTCGCTTGTCACTCATCACTGGTCACTGTTTTCTGCCTCTTCCCTTGCGGCCTGCCGGAGCGAAGTCGAAGGGTCGGGGTACAGATTTGGTTCGCCGCTCGGACGGCTTTCTTCTGACTTCTGACTTCTGACTCCTTCTTTCTCACCTGCCGGACAATTCCAGCAGGAGCCGCTGCGCGGGGCGGAATCCGGGCGCGATCTCGAGCGCCGCCAGCACCTGTCGCCGGGCCTTTTCATTGTCCGCCATAGCCCGGTAGGCGGTCGCCAGGCGGTAATGCGCCTCGGCCTTGTCGGGCGGATCGAGCGACAGCACCGCCTGATATTCCCGCGCCGCCGCCCGCGCGTTGTTGCTGCCCATGTACCATTCTCCCAGCCGCTGGTGGGTCTCTAAATCATACATGGAAATCTGGAGCGACTCTTCGAGCGTCCGGATGGCCTCCGGCGTCCGCCCCAGCTCCTGGAGCAGCGTGGCCAGCTTTTGGAACGTTTCCGGGTCGCGGCCCTTCTGCGTTCTCCATTCCAGCAATTCGGCGGCGGCCTTGTCCTTCTGCCCCTGCTTCTCGTAAATGCCGGCCAGAAAACGGTAGGGGTCTCCGTCGTCGGTGTAGGGAGGAAAGAGTTTCTTGGCCGCCTGGGCCTGCGCGATGGCTTCGTCCAACTGCGATTGCTTTTCCAGGTCGGCCGCCAGGCGCAGGCGCCCGAAAAAGTTGTTCGGGTTCTTGGCGATTTCGGCGCGAACTTCCTCGAGGCTCTTTTCCGGGTTGGCCCACTCCAGATTTACGGCTTCGGCAAACCCGTAGGTTTTCTCGCGCGCATAGGCGCGGAACTGCGCGTCAAAGTCCGTCAGGCTCAAACCCAGCGCCTCTCGAATCGCCGCCGCGTCATCCGTGCCTTTCTTGTAGGAGGCGAGCATCATCAGAATCTTCGGGAAGCCGAATCGCTCGGCGATGAATTCGCAGATCAGGCCGGACTGGAAGTAGGCAAAGCCGATCTGGGCCGGGTATTCCGGGCGGACAAAGACGCCGTTCAGCTTCTCCATCGGGATCAGCCCGCGCTGCTTCAAAGGGCCGATAATCTCCGGCCCCAATTGATCGCCCCAGCCCGGCCGGGCTGTATTTTCTTCATAGGTCGAAAGCCCTTCGGTGAACCAGCGCGGCACGCGGTTGTCGGTGATGCCGAGCGTGATCACGTGCGCCAGTTCGTGCCAGAGCGTGCTGCCCCAGTGGAACGCTCCCGGAGGCCGCGCCGACGGGCTGTCCATCGCCACCACGGGTCCAAAGGATGCGCCGAGCGCCCCCAGTCCCGGCAGACCCAGCGTCCGCACCGCGAAGTCTTCGTGATCGGGATACATCTCGAAGACAACCTTCTGCGGCGGCGCGTAGTGGTAGCGGCCAATCTGATTTCCGAGCGCCGTTTCGAGCAGCTCTTCGACATAGGGCCGCAGCAGGACCGATTCCTTCTGGTGGAGCTTCCCGCGGAACTTGGGCGTCTCGAAGGCATCAAACCGCACGAAGCTGTCCATCAGCCGAAGCGTGTTGACGGTCCAGACGTTGTAGGGATCGAGCTTATAGGCTTCTTCGAGCGTCCTGCGCGCTTCGGCTTCCTCGCCCAGGCGGAACAGGTTGATCCCCAGGTCGGAGCGGGCATCGGCCAGGTCGGGGTCCGTCTCGACGGCGCGGCGGTAGAACTCGACCGCCTTGCCGTACTGCCGCCGGATCACCAGAAAGTCCCCCAGTTCGGCATAGACCTTGCCGTACGCAGGGTTCTGGCGGAGGATGCGGGGGATGGTCTCCTGCTCGGCGGCGGGGTTCCCTTGCAGATATTGCTCGACGGCGCGCAGCGCCCAGGCGTCGGCGAGTTGCGGGTTCACTTTGAGCGCCGCGTCGAGTTGCTCGCCCGCAGCCTTGTAGTCCTCCGCTTCCAGGTGGATTTGCGCGACCAGGAGGCGGGCTTCGGCCAGATTCGGGTTGACCGCCAGGGCTTTCGTCAACGGCTCCGGGGTCTTGCTTTCAAAGCGGCCCGCGGCCTGCGCCGCCAGCCCCACCAGCGCGCGGGTTTCATTGGGGTTGGCTTCGAGCGCCTCGCGGAACAGGCCCTCGGCATCGCCCGGATTGTGCTTCTCGAGCATCAGCAATCCCCAGTCGGACTTGAGGCGGGAATTCTCCGGAGCGCCCCGGGTCGCATCGCGGTAGAGATCGTTCGCTTCCTTGAATCTCCCCAGCTCGACCAGCGCCGCAGCCACAATTCCTTTTTCCTCGGGCGTCAGGGCGCGGCGAGTCCCTTGGGTGACCACGCGGTCAAAGGCGGTTCGCGCGGCCTCTTTTTGTCCTCGGGTGGCTGCGAGCGTTCCTTTCAGCCAGTCGGCGCGGAGAGAGGAGTACGGCTCAATGAGGGCCGTGGCGCGGTCGTACTCGCCAACCCAGTAAGCCGCCTCCGCCGTTCGCTCGGCGATGCCGGCATCCGCAGCGGTCTTGAGCCACTCTTGTCCTTGTTCGAGCGCGCGGCGATAATCGCCGGTCTCCAGTCTTGCTTCGAGCAGCAGCGCCGCGGCCTCCCGCTGGAGAGGGGTGCGCGATACAGTCGTCTCCAACCGGGCAATGGCTTCCTGGTATTGCCCTTTGGCGAGCATCTCCTGCGGGGTTCCGCCTTGCGGGACGGCCCGCACGGTCGGCAACAAGACGCTCCACACGCTCCATAAGACCAAGATAGCAATCACCGTCAGCATCACCCAGGTTCCCCGGGGCGTGGTGGGGCGGATGGGTTGCGGCATGGGGAACATCGTGACGTGGTCGTTTTCTTCAGACATGCCCGCTCGCGGTTGCCTGCTCGTCACTGGTCACTCGTCACTTGTCACTGCTTTTCCAAGTCATCGAGCTGCAATTGCGTCTGCGAGAGGTCCAGGAGGAGCTTCTCGAGTTCCTTGGCGTACTCCTCGGTGTCCATGGACGCCTTGCGGTACTTCAGTTGCTCGATCCCTTCTTCGACTTTGCGCTTCTTGGCGCGCAGCTCCCGGACTGGGGGCGTGTCCGCAACGGTCTGCCCGCCTCCGAGGTGAACCAGCGCCACGCTGGACGCCAGCAACCCCTGCCCGGTTTGCGGGCTAGGCTCCCGCACGCCTTCGCCTTCGCCGCGGTCTTCGAGAATGGGGTGCTCGGTGGCGAGCCGTTTCATGGAGTCATAAAAGCGCGTGACTTCCCGGGTGGCGAACCGGAAGGCTTCGAGCGCCGAGATTTCCTGGTTCTTGTCGGCGTCGGCCGCGGCGTCCTGGAGCGCGGCAACGAAGTAGCGGGCAAAGACGGAGAAATTCCGCTCGCGTCCGGCGGTGGTCGAGGTGATCACGACCCGGCCTTTGCGCTGCAACGCCGCCAGGCTCCCGCCGCTCGCGCTGGTCATATTGACCACCACTTGCTTTTCGGCCCGGATACGGTTGAGCTGCTCGGCCCACTGCGCGGCCGTCAGGTCCCCGCCGGGAATGCTCAAGCGATAATCGTAGTCGTCGTAGCTGCCATGGCCGATCAGAAACAGTTCAAAAACATCGCCGGGCCGGACGCGCGCCGCCAGTTGATCGAACAGTTTCACAATCTCTTCCCGGCGGGAATCGGCGTGCACGCCTTCTTCCTTCTTGGCCGCCAGCCAGAAGACGCGGCCCGCCGCGGCTCCGTCCTTTCGCAGCGCGGTTGCGAGGTCTTTCCCCCATCCCTGGATGAGTTTTTCGTACGTCGCGTCGCCGCCCAAGCCGGTCACCACCACGGCGTAGGAGACCCCCTCGGCCGACTGCGCCCGAGCCGGGACGGCTCCCGCCATCGCCAGGAACACGACTCCAGCCGCCATAACGAGGCTCGTGATTCGCCGGTAGTGTCGCAGGGGCTTGTTTTCTGTAGCCCAGGCCTTCAGGCCTGGGTGGGCGATCCCAACCGATTCTTTGGGAGCCCCGTTCACGGGGCTTCCGTCCTGCGCCGAGGCTTCGGACGGCAGGCCGTCCTGTGGTGGAGCTGCTCGCTGCCTGTCTAGGCCCCCTAAAGGGGGCTGCTGGTTTTGGTGGCACACGAACCCAGGCGTAAACGCCTGGGCTAGAGAAAAGATCGGCGAACCCGCGTCGGCGCAAACGGAGACACTCCCCATTTGCGGCTCACAACTCCGAGCTCGCCGTTGGTGTTCCCTATTCCCCATTCCCCATTCCCTATTCCCTAAATTGTCCGCCATTTCTTTCTCAAAACCCATTCCGTTCCTTTGAGCAAGAACAGAAGCAGGAACCACGCGGGCAGGTCCCAGAGGTCGCGCACTTCCGGCACCGTGACGCCGGCCGGCGAATACGTCAACTGTTCCGGCAGGGCCTCGGCTTGCTCGATGGGATAATAGTTTCCGCCGCTTTGCTCGGCCAGCCGTTTGAGCAACCCCACGTTCTGCTCGGGGGAGAAAAATTCAACCTGGCCGTCGGCGCGCTGGAAATAGGAGCTGGAGCGGCCCAGCTCCTTCTCGCCCTGCCGCGCCACCAGTTCCACGCGATAGACGCCCGGGGCCGCCGCGTCCCACTCGCCGCGGAAGACGCCGTCTTCCTGGAGCGAGGGCGCCAGCGGCAACTCCTGGCTGGTCCCGTCCGGGGAGTACAAGGTCGCGGCCGTGGTGGCGGAGTTCACCGGCTGAAAGTCTTCATCATAGACCTGCGCCATGAACCGCACGTGCTGCTCGTCCACGTACAGCGACTTCTCGGCGGAGATGCTCACCGGCGCGGGCGTCTCGTTGATCATGGAATGGATGATCTGCCGCCAGAAGATTTCGTGCGAATGGTTGGTGTGCGCCGCATCCATGCGCCAGCGCCAGGAAGCGTCGGTGGCAAACAGAAGCGTCCGGCCCCGGCCAAACCGCTGCGACACCAGCGCGGGATAGCGCCGGCCGTCGTCGGGGACGGCCTCCCCGAGGATCACGGCGCCGGATTTCGGTTCTCCGGTGACCTGATAATTGCCGAGCGGAGGCAGTGCTTCCCAATCCTTGCGGTTGACGGTTTCGTCTTCAGAGAGTTGCAGGCGGTCCCATCCGCGCGGGGTCAGTTGGAACTTGGCGGGCTTGCGCTGCAAGCTGGAGCCGCCGGCCGAACTGCGCAAATGCACGGGGAACAAATCCGCCAGCGACGTGCTCTGGTAGCCGCCGTCGCCGAGCGCGAACCGGCCTCCCAGAAACAGCACGCCGCCGCCGCGCCGGCTCACGAACGCATAAAGCTCTTCCTGCTGCTTGGGCGAAAAGAACGCGGCCTGGAGGCTCCCGACAATGAGGCCCTCGTAGCGGAACAGCTCCTTCTGCGGCGGCAAGCCTTCGGCCAGCTCCTGCGCGGTTTCGACTCCCTGGCGGTAGAACTTGTTCTCCGAGGTGCGGAGCAGGCTGACGAGGCGCAGGTTCCTGTCTTCCTCGAGCGCGCGGCGCACGAATTTGTACTCCCAGCGCGGCTCTCCCTCGATGTAGAGAACCTTGGCCGAGCGGTCCTGCACTTCCACCAGGCGGGACTGCACGTTGTTCTCCCGCAGGGCTTCGCCCTGGAGCGGAACGAGCGAGACGGTGTATTCGCGAAGTCCCTTGGTGCGCGGCGTGAAGTTCAGCGTCACGGTCTCGACCGGAGCGGGGCCGAAACGAATGTCGCGGCTCTTGAGCAGGCTCGCTCCCTCCCGAATTTCCAGGCGCGCGGTGCTGCCGATGAAGCCGCGCTGCCGCACCGTCACCGTGGCGGAAACCAACGAACCCGGCAGAGCCGCCCGCGGCATGGCCACGTCGTCGAGCTGCAAGTCCCGGTCAAATTCTTCTTTGCCGACGCCCAGGGTATAGATGGGAATCTTCCGCGCCTTCAGTTCCTCAAAGGCTTCCCCTTGCGCCTCCGAGCCGTTTTGCGCGCCGTCGCTGGCCACCACGAAGCCGGCCAGAGGCAGGTGGCGCAATTCCGAATACGCTTCCGCCAGCGCGTCCTCGATCCGCGTGGCCCGTCCGCTCGCCGCCAAGTCCGCCATCGCGGGAAGCCGGCGCAGGTCTTTCGAGAAGCGGTAGGTGCGAAGCTGGAATTTCTCCCGCAGTTGGGACATCACGGGCCCGGAATCGCTGAGCACGTTCCGCACCTGGTCCACGCGGGGCGTGCCGCCGTCGGCCATGGCCATGCTGGCCGAGTCGTCCACCAGCACCGCCACCACGTTCTGTTGCGGCAGGATCGTCGAAAGGACCAGCGAGGGCCGCCAGAGCAGCACCAGCAGGATGGCCAACGTCAGCGATTGCAGCGCCCAAACCAGCGCGCCGTGCCGGAGCGGGGGCCGGGGGCGCAGCCGCCACAAGTACCAGCCGACCAGGATCGCCCCCAGCAGGATGGCCGCCACCAGCACCCAGGCGGGCCATCCGGAGGCTAAGGCCAGGCGGCCGCGCGAGTAGGCAATCGGCGGATAGCGGAAGAAAAATCGGAAAATTGCGTCTAACATCGAGTCCTACTCCGGAGTTCCCGGCCGCGAGTTAATGCGTCATCGAGTAGACAATATAATTGACGCCCAGCCGGTACGCGTAGGAGGTCCACGCCTCCGGGTACTCCGGCAAGTCCGCCCATTCCCAAGCGTCGCCCAAGTCCACGTTGTAGTTGATCATCACCATGATCCGGTTGTCGTCGTCATAGATGGCCCGGTAGTGGGCTGCGGTGCCGTCCTGTTCGAAGATGCGCCCGCTGTAAAGATATTGCAACCCGGGCACCGGACGTTTCTCCTCAATATCAAAAAAACAGTGAAAAATCGGGTCGGAAAGCTCGACTTCCCGGATCGGCCGGTTCGGGAAGACCTTGCGCATTTGCTCCTCGAAGTTGGCCCACTCGCGCGAGCCGTGGAAATCGTCCACTACCAAAAACCCGCCCCGTTCCAAATACTCTCGCAGGCGGGCGGCCTCGTCGTCGGAAAAATGGGAATACCCAACCTCCACGGCGTATAAAAACGGGTATTGAAATAAATTCGGATCTTGCAGCCGAACCACATGCTCCTGCCGCCGGCCATGAATCCCGGTATAGCGCAGCACGCCCATCAAAAATTGCCGGTCGGCTTTCGGAAAATCGGTGTCCCAGGTGTGGCCGCGAAAGAATCGTCCCCCGGGACCCTGGTAGACCAGTCGCGTGAACACAAAGTTGAAGTTGGCGGGAGGACCGTCGGAAACCGGCGGCTCGGCGTCGGCTTCTTCCTCCAGCTTCAGCAAACGCTCCAAGAAGGACTGCCGCTGTTGAAGAGCGAACGCCCCCGCCGCCAGCAAGCTCATGGCCAGACAGGCCCTCCACAACCAAACGATCTGGAAACGCCACCGGTTGATCATCGAGATCCCAAGCGCACCATTACTTTTCAAATTACCACATTCGGGAGAGCAGGTACAGCCGAAAGCGCGAGCGGCGTCGGACACGATCGTAGAGAGGGTGTTCGCCGGTGCGGATTCTTCCGTTGGTGGCCCCGGCGTGCCGGGGCGTACGCCGGGATTGTTTTCCATTTTGCAAGAACAATTCACGCTTGACTGGCCCCGGGGACAGGGGTATGATTCGACCCAGTAAGTGGTAGATGGCGGAAATTCCAAGGGAATGAGGGCGGTTCGGAGCCGATGACCCTCGCAGAGAAGAAATTGCGCTCGGTTGGACGCAAATGGGTATATTTTTGCAACTACCGGAAGGCCGAAAAGTTAATTCCGGCTACAATTTGACGTGCACGCTGGTGGGGCGCCTACCGCGTCAACGATCAGCGGGGCGATTGAAAAGGAGATTAGTATGAGAAACGGGAAAGGCAGCATGAACCGACGCGGATTTTTGAAAGGGGCGGCGGTGGGTGCGGCTGCCGGGGCCGCGGCGCTCGTGGCGCCGCGTGTGGGAGTTCCAGGGTCCCTGGCCAGTGCTGCTGCCAGCGCTGCGCTGCCGGAACCCGTGCGATTGACGCCAGCGCAAACAGCAGAACTCCAGGCGCGTGAAACGGCCCCGTTGCCTCCAGAACAGGAATCGCTCACCGTCAGCGATCCCGGTTCTGATTTCATGGTTGATGTGCTGAAGACGCTCAACTTTGAGTACATCGCGGCCAATCCCGCCTCGAGTGCGCGCGGACTGCACGAATCGCTCGACAGCTACGGAGGAAACAAGAACCCGGAGTGGCTGACATGCTGCCACGAAGTAATTGCTCTCAACATTGCGAACGGCTACTACGCGGTCGAGGGCAGGCCGATGGCGGTCTTCACGTTCGTGCCGGCTGGCCTCCACAACTCGTTGACGGCGATCAGTGGCGCGTATGGCGCAAACACTCCTTCTTACATCCTGGTGGCCAATATTGCGGACGCTGAACAACGCCGGGCGCAACAAGACTGGGGAGGCCACTCCATGACAGATCCCGCGGCGATTGCGCGCCCTTTGCTCAAGTGGGACGATAATCCGCCGGCGCTCCAGCATTTTGCTGAGTCTGCGGTGCGCGCTTATAAAATCGCCATGACCGAGCCGCGGGGGCCCGTGCTGCTGGTGGTGGATGCCAGCTTAGCGGAGCTTCCCATCCCCGACCGGTCGAAGCTGAGCATTCCAAAGCTGACGCTGACAAGCCCGCCGGCCGCAGATCCGGCTGCGGTCGCCGAGGTGGCGAAGCTGCTCGTGGCGGCTGAGAACCCATTGATTCTCGCCGGTGATTTTGCGCGCGATGAGGAGGGCATGAAGCTGATGGTGGAGCTTGCCGAGACGCTCCAAGCACCGGTGCAGGGTGGCGGCCGCGGCATGCCCAACCGGCATCCCCTGAGTGGGGGCGGCAGTGTCCCCAGCGCAGATGTCATCCTTGGTTTCAACAGGGGGTCCATGTTTACAGACTTGTACAGATCCACCGATCAACAACTAAAGACTTCGGTGCGGCGGACGCGGCCCGTCGCGAAGGTGATCACGATTTCCGCGGACGATTTGTTGTTACACGGCAATTATCAGCATGTCGGTCGCTTTGCAGAGGTGGATCTGTCGCTGACGGGCGATCCGCAAGCGACACTGCCCAGTCTGATCGAAGCCTGCAAAAAGCTAATCACGAGCGATCGTCGCCGCGTGTTGGAAGCTCGCGGCAAGAAAATCGCGGCGGAAACCGCCCGCAGGCGGGAGGAGCTACTGACTTATTGCACATACGGGTGGGACGCATCTCCCATCAGCCAGCCCCGGCTCGCAATGGAAACGTGGGACGTGGTCAAACGCAAGGATTGGGCGTTGGTCAGTAGAGGCCATCCGTTGTGGAATGCGGACAAGTTCTATCGGAGGATGGGTGCTGCTGGTGGCGGCGGCGTCGGCGGAGCTCTCCCGATCTCCATCGGCGCAGCGCTCGCGCACAGGAAACACGGTCGGCTTTGCGTGAATTTCAATCCAGACGGCGATATGATGTTCGTACCGGGCGCGTTGTGGTCCGCCACGCACCACCGGATTCCGCTGCTGATCATCATGGAAAATAACCGCGCCTATCACCAGGAGGTGATGCACCTGCAACGGATCGCCAACCGGCGCCAGCGCGGTCAGGACATCGCGCACAGGGGAGCCTCTGGCACGACCATCACTGACCCGAATATCGATTTTGCACAGCTGGCGCGCAGCATGGGCGCTTACGCCGAGGGACCGATTACCGATCCGAAAGACCTGCGACCGGCGCTACTTCGAGCTGTGGAGCGCGTCGAGAAGGGCGAAGTGGCACTCTTAGATACGGTGGTGCAACCGCGATGACACACTTTACGATATTGCTCACTTTGATCGTTATGGTCTGGGCGGGGCCGTCGTCCGCCCAGGCTCCTGCTGCGGGGTCTGCTGCCGCCGCGCCGCAAGGAAACGTGGAGAATGGCAAAAAGCTCTACGTGTCGCACGGATGCTGGACGTGCCACGGCTATGCCGCCCAGGGTGGAAGGATAACTCTGCATGCAAGCAATTCCGGCCCCGAGCTTTACAATCGCAGAACGTCATGGGCGGCGTTCTCGAGATACATGCGCCAGCCCACCGGCGACATGCCCCCATATACCGAGAAAGTTCTATCAGATCGAACGCTGGCGGACATTTACGCTTGGCTGCAGTCACTACCGCCTCCACCTCCGGTGAGCAGCATCCCGCAGCTCAAAGATTAGGCGGAAGGGCGTCCACGCCGACGCTCCGGCCGCGTGGCACGTGAATCCTACCCTTGAGGCGAGACCTGATGCTTCTCGTCCGGCCGCCAATCTGCACCACGTATCGTGTTTAAGACACTACTCGTGACCGGCTTCGGACACGATCGTAGAGAAGGTGTTCGCCGGTGTGGACTCTTCCGCCGGCGACCCCGGCGTGCCGGGGGGTCCGCCGGGTCTGTTTTCCATTTGGGCAGGACCGATTGGCGCTTGACCGGCCCCGGGGACCGGGGTATGATTCGGCCCAGTAAGTGGTAGATGGCGGCAATCCCAAGGGGAACGAGCGCAGTACGGATCAGGGAGGATTTGCAACATGCCAAAGCGCGTTGTTGGTGTGGTCCTGGCGGGAGTGGTGTTCGCCTTCGCGCCCGTCCTGCTCGCTCAGACTCCGCCACAGCCGCGCACTGCGGCAGCCCCAAGAACAGCTTCCGCGGCGGCTGCCCAACCGGCCGCCCCGCGGGACCTGTCCGGGTTTTGGGGAAATTACACGCCACGATCGGAGAGGGAGGCTCCCGCGGAGGGCGCTCGCAGGGCGGAGGAAGCGGTCTTGACGCCTTGGGCGGCCGAGCATTTCAAGGCGCTCGTGGAGGCCAACAAGCTCGGCACGCAAGTACGAGACCTGCTCGATCCGCACATCGTCGCCTGCGCTCCTCCCGGCGCGCCGCGGGTGACCGCGCAGGGCCGTCCGTTCCGGATCATTCAGCTCCCCGCAGAGATCATCATGATCTTTGAGTGGGGCCACTGGGTCCGCAACATCTGGACGGACGGCCGCGGGCATCCCAAAGACGTGGACCCCGGCTGGATGGGACATTCCATCGGCCATTGGGATGGAGACACACTGGTCGTGGACACGGTGGGTTTTAACGATCACATCTTGATTGACCGCAACGGCGCTCATCCGGGCAGCGAGACGCTGCGCATGGTGGAGCGCATCCGGATGCTGGACCAAAACACGCTGCGGATTGATACGACGTATGAGGACCCGAAGATTTATGTGAAACCCTGGACCAAACAACTCACCTTCAGCAGAGACCCCCAGGGGGGACCGCTCCTGGAATGGGTGGACTGCGAAGACCGGATCACTCGGGATCTCAAGGCCGATCCCTGCAAACCGGAGCCTCGCTGGGAACTGGAAGTCGCCTGCCGGCAACGCGAGGAAAAGCGGCCGGCAGGCCGGAATCAAAACGAGCCGTCCGCGTACTGATGAAGAAGAATCGGAAGCGCAGGGAGGAGGAATCCGCGGAATGCCGAAGCCACTGACGGTTGGGAGGGGTGCGCTGACCATCCATAGGAGAGCCGCTGGGTTGGCGGCGGGGGTTCTCGTGGCTTCCCTTTCCTTGTTCGCGCACCATTCCCAGGTGGGTTGGGACCTGAAGAACCCGGTCACCCACGAGGCCACCATCACGCAGTTCGAGTTCGTCAACCCGCACTCGATCATTCACTACGTCGCCAAGGATGAAAACGGGCAGGTGCTGCAGTGGATCGCCGAGGGCAGCCCGCCCAACAACCTGCGCCGGCAGGGATGGACCAAGTACACGCT
>MEKR01000045.1 GCA_001767035.1 Acidobacteria bacterium RIFCSPLOWO2_02_FULL_61_28 | reverse complement strand
TGCGCGTCATCGTCCCTCACCTTTCCTGGGGTCCGACTCCGCAAATCTTACCTTATCTGCTGGTCCTAATTTTGGGGAGCACTACAGAAAACCGGCCACGGGCCCAATTTGAATGGCATTGCATCTTGCAGTAGTGGATATATCTAGCGTCCTTATCGGGGACTGTCCTCTGGTATTTGTCAAGCAGGTCGTCAACTTCCAGATACTCTCCTAAGTTATCCAGAAGTTCCACGTAGCAAACAAATACTGTCTCAAATGTCTTGAATTTCTCACGCTCGCCAACCCAGTCCACAACAGAAAACAGGAGCCGAGCCGTTCTCGTGAATTCTCTTGGATATGCACTCGATAAGAACGCTTCAGCAACCTCCGCGAGCATCGAAAAGGCATCGCCGAATTTACCCGCCGCGATATCTAATTCAGCATTCTGGGTCCAATATTGCAAGAAAGACAAAGAGGGCCGTTCTGAGAGTTGCAACTTGTGAACGCCGATGAATCGCTTATACACGATGATTATGGCATTTATGAACGAGAACCGTTCGCGCGGAGTAAAACTGTTCCTAATAAATTGCCGTACCATCGGATGGAGTTCAAGAACATCGGGCGCGTCAGGTCGTCGCTTGACCACGACAAGGTTTAGCGCCCTGAGTGCTTTAAGCGCCTTGATCACTTTGTTGAAGTTAATTTCATGATGAAGATACTCGCTAATCTCCAATTCCGTTTCCGGCTTCACTGTCTCCGCCATCGCCCGCAAAACAGTCTGCTCCCGATCCTTTAGCGTAGTCCAAATTGACTTAAGGGTTTTTTCTGGAAGCAGTCCGCCGCCGGAGCGAATGTCTCTTACAAGCAGGTTCAGGTTGATAGCTGGAGCTCGTTTTGCGACTTGGATCGCTAGCAAGTCGAGCCAGAACGCGTGCCCCTCCGTCAACTCGTGAGCATCTCTGATTTCATGGTCTTGAGAGGATGCCCCGCGTTTAGAAAATAGTCCGAAAGTCGCCTTCAGATCTAATCCTGCAAGGGGACAATTAAGGGTAAGAGGATGATCGTACACAACCGAAGGACGGCAGGTAAAGACCGCCCGTGAGGGTGAGACGGATCGGAGCAAAGCTTCGATGAAAATGTCCTGGCTTCCGGTCATCCTTCCGGTGTCGAGATTGACGTAGTGATCGACATTATCAAAAACAAAGAGAACGCTGAGGTCTTTGATAAAATTCATGAGGATCTCGACCACGGAACCTGCGCTTTGCTTCGCCAAATCCTCTCCCGATATTCGTCCCCTCGACAGCTTCTCTATGACCGAGGCAAGTTGGTTCTCAAACCGCTCGCTCTCTTCCTTACAGTCCCGCCAGACATAAAACGAGAAGCTGTGATTGCTCTGACACTGTGCGAAGTATTGTGCAGCCAGCGTAGATTTCCCTTGGCCACCAACACCTGTAAGAAACACAATCCTCGCCTTAGGGTCTCTCAGCCTTTCTAGCTCTTCTTCCCTGCCAACACAGATTTCAACAAGGGGTGGCCTATCCTCATCATCTCCTTCCACGATCATCTGTTGAGTAGCTCTGACCTTAACTTGTTCAGAAAGAGTTGCACTAATGCGGACCGGATTGGACTGACTGATCACGGGCAAAGGAGTTTCGGGTTCCAGGCTGAGCCAAGCATCGTATAGCCTCGGGAAAAGTCGGTTACAATCGATTCCAGCGTAGAGAGTTACTCGACCGCGATCAATCCCAGGTCCGAGCCGCAACGACAATAGTTCGGCCAGGGTTGGACTGTCCGGGTGGAAGGTCCATATTATTTCCGGATATGCTGTATCGTCACGGACCATGTCCATCAACGCTTCAGTGAACGCATCGTCCCATCCACCATAACCGCACACAACCACAAGTTTGTTCCGTAATAAAGAACTAAGCGAACCCCTTAGGCGCGGGCGCGGTTGCGCTAGCTGCCGACTCGTGTGAAGAGTATCAGATCCGTACCAATAACCATGAAGGTGGATTACATGGCAGCCAGTAGCTTCCGTTTGCGAGAGATTTCCATCAGAATGGAGAATGGTCCTGTAGTGGTTGCCTCCGGCATGCCGAATAGCAACCTCGATCAGAGGATCAAAATTTGTCGTAAGTATGGATCTCCCAAAGCGGTTTGGATAGCTTGTTGCGAGTTTCCCCAGATGTTCGGTGCCTGGATTGAGAACCCAGCCTTGAGTGTCAGACTCCAGGAACCGGCACGCCTCATCGCCTCCAGGAGTTACGAATCCAGATCCCGGGACTCGTGCCGCCACAACCGCCTTGCGAACGATCTCGTTGGCCGTTTGTTGGCCGCGGTGACCTTGAAGAAACTGGAAAGCAACCTGATACCGCTTCACGCCTGCACTATCCAGGGCTTGGTTTAACGTTAACAATTGCGCGGGATCATCATCGAATTCGGTTCGGATCAGATCGATAACGCCGTCGACGCCTGGCACCCCAGGGGCACCAGATTTGACGGGAGCAGATAGCGGTGCGCCCACCAAGAATATGGCTTCCTGGCTGTGTTTCTTCAGCCCCCTCGAAAGTCTATCCAAAAGGGCAGCTTCACCATAATAATGAAATGCTTCAGGAACCATGTCAGCGGAATTATACCTGACAAGGGGGGGAGAACCACCGCTCCCTTGCGGTCGCGGCTCGGACTGTCAAAGCTCGGCGAGGGCGGTTTCGAGTTCGCCCTTGGCGTGCGCGTCGCCGGTACGGGTGGTGACTTCAATTCCCTTTTCATAGAAGCGGCGGGCTTCCTCGATCTGCCCCATCTTGGCCAGCACCCGGCCGCCGTGAAAATACGCATAGGAGTAGTTCGGATTCACCTCGCACAGCTTGCGGAATTGCTCCATCGCCTTCTCGTACTCCTCCCGCGCGGCGTACTCCATGGCGAGACCGTAGAGTGCGAAAGAATCCTTCGGGTTCCGCTCGACCAACTGCGTCAGAATTTCCAACCGGCTCGTTCCCACGTCCGCACTCCCCCTCGGAGAAGAATCCCTCCCGGCTGCCCGCTTGTCCGGTTCGGTTGCCTCCAGTATGATAGCAAACGCGGTCGGGAATCGAAGCTATTGAATCCCCGAGACTACCGAGGAGACAGAATCCGTCAAACACATCCGCCAAAGTAAGCCGATGCCAAATGCGTCCCTGATCCAGAATGCCATTTACGAATCCCGGCGGCTCAAGGAGTTGGCCGAGCGAGCCGTGGCGCAAATTCCCGAGGCGGCGCTGTTTGAAGTTTTAGATGAGGAATCGAATAGTATCGCAATGATTCTAAAGCATATGTCAGGGAACCTGGCTTCCCGGTGGACGGACTTTTTAACTACCGATGGCGACAAGCCCAACCGGGATCGGGAGAGCGAATTCCGAAGCGAGCCGTCAGACACGAAAGCGCAACTGCTGGAGCGATGGGAAGCCGGCTGGGGATGCCTGTTTGCAACGCTGGAATCGCTCCAGCCCGAAGACCTCGACCGGACCGTAACGATTCGAGGCGAGCCGTGTTCGGTGCTGGAGGCAATCCATCGGCAGATGACGCACTCCGCGTATCATGTAGGACAAATTGTGTTGCTGGCGAAGCATGATGCCGGAGGAAAGTGGCAGTCGCTGAGTGTACCGCGGCGAAAGGCGGAGGAGTCGAGCACCGGCCAGAGTCAACCGAGCCGCCGTCCGTATTGGAAACGATGAGCCTCTGCGGAGGTCTATCGAGACACCAACTGAAGGGGAAAACAAATCATGCCGAAGACTGCGCGTCCGGCGAGAAAACGAGTCCGGGAATCCCAGACGGAAATGACCCAGGTGGTGCTTCCCAATGACACCAACCCGCTGGGGAACTTGTTAGGAGGAACGGTGATGCACTGGGTGGATATGGTTGCGGCCATGGCCGCGCATCGCCACTCCGGGTCTTACGTGGTCACCGCCTCGGTGGATCACATGGACTTCCGCTACCCGATCCGTATGGGGGAAGTCGTCGTCCTGAAGGCTTCGGTCAACCGGGTTTTTCGGACGTCCATGGAGGTGGGAGTGAAGGTGTTTCGGGAGGAATACTTCACCTGCCATCGGGAGCACACCAGCACCGCGTACCTGACCTTCGTGGCAGTGGACAAACAGGGACATCCCCACCAGATTCTGCCGGCCATTCCGGAAACGCCGCCCGAAAAGCGCCGCTACCGCGAAGCGGGACGACGGCGACGATGGCGAATCCAACAGTTGGGAAGGAAACCTTCGCAGCTTCGGTAACTCCGCCCGCCGGCTCTGCCCCAATAAGAATCAATGATAGCAATAGATGAATCGGGCGGGTGGGCGCGAATAGAAGTTCTCCTCCCAGCGAGAACGACGGCGGATCGGCCGCCGGGGAGCCGCGTCCGCTAGCCCTTTTCACCCTGATCGTTCTCTTTGTAGAGATACTTGATGTTGGGCTTGTAGATGAGCAAGTTAGGCTCGCCCTGCCGGTGGAGCTTGATGCAGGCCTTGTCGTACCATTCGATGACGCCGCGAATCTGCTCGCCATCCTGCATGACGATCACCATCGGGGTCCGGGCCTGCATCTGTTTAACGTAGTAAAAATTCTCGGCGTTGGTTTGCTCCGGGGGGGCGGGTTTTTTCCGCGGCAGCGCTCCTCGCGGGGCCATCGAGTTGGGTTCTTTCAAGTCCGTCAAGGACGGGCGAATCAATTTCCGGTTCACTTTCTTCTCCTTCAAAAACATCAGCCGCCGAAGGCGACTCGAATTCCGCATCCAGAGGATCTGCGGGAGGCTAGGTCCGTTCTTCTCACGCTCCCAAACCGCTCCGGCATCGTGCCGTTTCCATCCTGCCGCTCGCACGGCCTGCTGCCGCAGGAGTCCGGTCAGCGTTCCCGCCAAGCCGTCTCAGGCTTGGACCACCGGCGACTCTCCGCCGAGCCCGCTCTTGGCCGCTCGGCGAACCGGGGCCAAGCTGATGGCAAACGCCTCCAGGGAGATTTGCGTCGGAACATTGCGACGCAGATTCTTCTCCATACTTCCCAGGGTGGCAGCGGCTTCCGCCAGCTTCTCCACACCCAGCGAGCGGGCGACCTCGAACAACGTCTTCGGCCGGTCAGCGTTTCGAAGCGGCTCCCCGTTGGCCCTCGCCTCAATATGCAGAATATCTTGTAAAAGACTATATAAGACCGCGAGCAAATTTTCAAGCCCTTCTTTTTCCCGCGCCAGCTTTTGCGATTCCGCGAACAGCTCCGCGAAATTGCGGGCCTCCAACCCCGCCCGCACCATGGTTAACAGCGAATCCCGCACGGAGAGGTAATGCTCCAGGTCCAGGCGCAACGCCCGGCCGGGACAACCCTGCGAAATCGCCGCCCGCAAGACGCGCTCGTTCTCATCGCGCCCCACGCCGGCCCCTTCCAGAAACTCGACCACCTGCCGGCGAGCGAGCGGGCCTAACCACAGCGGGACGCACCGCGAGCGGATGGTCGGCAACAGCGCCGCTTCTCTCGTCGTTGTGAGCACCAGCATGGCGTGCGGGGGAGGCTCCTCGAGCGACTTCAATAAGGAATTGGCCGCCGCCGAATCCATCCGGTCCGCGTCGGGAAGGAGAAAGATTTTCTTCCGCCCCCCCGCCGGAACAAACGTCAACGCCTCCTTCAAGTACCGGGCCTGCTCTATCTGAAACAGGCGCAACGGGCCGTTGGGGGCCAGCAGCACGACGTCGGGATTACTCTGGATGACCAAAGGAATTTCCCGAGGCCGCTTGGTCAGCCGCTCGCGTTCTTCCTCCGCCTGCTCCACGGCGGCTCGGCGGTCGTCCGCCAGCGCGATGGCGCGGCAGCTTCGGCAGTGTCCGCAGAAATCGTCCGCCTTCTCCAGGCAGTGAAGAGCCTTCGCCAGCATCTGCGCCAGCGTGTACTTGCCCACGCCCGCGGGACCACACAAGAGCAAGGCGTGAGGCAGCCGGTCTCGCGCCATCATGCTCTGGAGCAGTTCTACTACCGGGCGGTTGCCGAGGAAGTCTTCAAAGCCCATTGTAAGTTCCCATTGAGTAATGCTTCAGTTTGCGCCGACGCATGTTCGTCGGTCTTTTCTCTAGCCCAGGCCTTCACCTGGATTATTCATAAGGGTTTCGCAAAACGCGCTGGTCCCAGCGTTGCCAAGCTGCTTCTGTGGCCGTTCCCCTTTTCTCTAGCCCCGGCCTTCAGGCCGGGGTAAGCGGTGCAATTTATTTTACAGGCTGCTTTAGCAGCCTTTCGGTTGTCGGCTTTAGCCCTCGTTAAACGCTCTGGCCAAATCCGGCCTTGGGAAGCCCGCTGAAGCGGGCTGGGGATCACTTCTTGACACTGCCTACCCAGCGCTGAAGCGCTGGGCTAGAGTAAAAGGACCGTCCTTCATGAATAATGCAGGTGAAGGCCTGGGCTAGGGAAAATCAGCTCCCTGTTCAAATTGAGACACTGCCCGCTTTCCGGCCGCTTTCAGGAATTCGTCCACAACCTGCTGGACCCGTTCGTGAACCTCCGCGATGCTTCCTTGCCCGTTCACGAGGCGGACGCGATCTGGTTCCCGTCGCGCAATTTCCCGATAACCCTGCCGGACGCGATCGAAGAACTCGATCCCTTCCTGCTCAAAGCGCGTGGCAGACTCGGACGCGGCGCGGTTGCGGTGGCCGGTCCGGATGACTCCGGTCGCGGGGTCAATCTCCAGGATCACGGTCAAATCCGGGCGCACGCCTTGGCACAACAAATTCTCGAGGCTGCCAATGACCTCCCACGGAATCCCGCGCCCGTAGCCCTGATAGGCCACCGAAGAATCCGTAAAGCGGTCGCAGAGCACCAACTCTCCGGCCCGCAAGGCCGGCAGGATCACCTGCTCGATGTGCTCCGCGCGCGCGGCGAACATCAAGGCAAGCTCCGCCAGAGGGGTCACCGCATCGCGCTCGGCATGAAGCACGATGTCGCGAACCTGCTGCCCTACGGCCGTTCCGCCAGGCTCGCGCGTCACCGTGACCGGGAACCCACTGTGGCGCAATCGCTCGGCTTCCAGGGCTACCTGCGTGCTCTTGCCGCAGCCATCCAGCCCTTCCAGTGTGATCAGCTTGCCCGGATACTTCAACGAATTCTCAATAAACTAGGATGAGGGATATGATAGCATTTCAGGCTTTGCCCTGTCCTGTGTGTCCAGCAACGGTTAGAATTTGAATGGGATCGAGTTCAAGATGACAGCGCCAGCAAACATTGCGGCGAATGTTTCCCGGGTGCACCAGCGGATGGCCGAGGCAGCCGCGTGGGCGGACCGGGACCCGGCGTCGGTGCGTCTGGTCGCCGTAACCAAGACGTTTCCGGCGGAGACAATACAGGCGGCGTACGAATGCGGGCTGCGGGAATTCGGCGAGAACCGCGTGCAGGAATTCTGCCAGAAACTTCCT
>MEKR01000044.1 GCA_001767035.1 Acidobacteria bacterium RIFCSPLOWO2_02_FULL_61_28 | reverse complement strand
GCACGTTTCGTGTGCCGTGGGCTTTTGACTTGATTTCAGGCGCAAGCCAATTTCAGCCGCGGCGGGATTCGCGTAGGAGGCCCTCGCGCACAAGCATTTTCAGAAGGGTCTGGTAGCCAATGCCCTTGCGTTCCGCGATCGTGCGGGCCTGTGCGAGATCGGCTTCCGGCAGGCGGATAGCGATCTGCACGCTTTTCTTCTTTCCCAGCTTCGCAACCAGACGCGATCCCCTGGCCTTGATTCTTTTCGATAGAGCCTCAGCGGACTTCTGCTTCACATAAGCGCGGCCCTCCGGGCTGGCCCACCAATCCGCCTCCTCGCTCTCGCTTCTGAACTTTGGCATCTGCACCGATTTTTTGTTCATGGGGTCATTCACCTTGCGCCCGCCTCTCGAAATAGTCGCGCCTTTGCCCGGCGTCGAGATCGTAAGCGGTCACCACCCGGATGTTATCGCCGCGCTCCGTTACGATGACGGCGAGCAAGCGGCCAGCGTAGGTTTCCCCGTAGTACACATAGCGGCGTTCACCCTCGACGTCTTGTTCATAGACCGGAATCGGATCGTTAAAGAGCGCTTGCTCTACCTCCTCCCGCTTGATCCGGTGCGCTCGAATTTTACGGAGGTTGCTCCGGTCCCAATCGAACATTGCAAACTCGATTGTATATGCAATGCATAGGCAGCGCAACCCTCAAGAATCCTCAACTTCCGCGCAACGCCCCTCCCGAAAAACTGTCCCGCGATCCCAATTTCTATTGTTTAGTCTCCGAAACCAGTTTACGATGAGGCGGGGGAGTGCTGATTTGTTGACGGAAGGCAGGAACACAGGAAACGCATGAGCCGTCTGATCGTCGTGGGAGCGCAGTGGGGCGATGAAGGCAAGGGCAAGATCGTGGACTTGCTGTCCGGGAATTTCGATATCGTCGCCCGCTACCAAGGGGGACACAACGCCGGACACACCGTCGAGATCGGCAAGCAGAAGTTTATCTTGCAGCTTGTGCCGAGCGGCATCCTCCGTCCCCAGAAAAGAGCAATCATCGGCAACGGTGTGGTCGTGGACCCGGCGGCGTTGCTCAAGGAAATCGAGCTGCTGGAGCAGAACGGAGTTGCGGTCTGGGGCCGGTTGTTCTTGAGCAACCGCGCCCACATGATCCTGCCCTACCACCGTTTGATCGAGAAGGAATCCGAGAACTCGCCGTTCCAGCAGAAGATCGGCACGACGGCGCGCGGCATCGGCCCGGCCTACGAAGATAAAGGAGGCCGGAGGGGACTCCGCGTCGGCGATCTGCTCGACGCGGACCAATTCCGCTGCTTGGTGGAAATGGGGGTCCGGGAGAAGCAGGCGGCCTTGCGCGGGCGGGGCAGCGATTTGGATCTCGATCCCCGGCAGTTGGCGGACGAATATCTTGCGATGGGCCAGCGCCTGCGGCCGCTCATCGTAGACACCGCCGTCTTGCTCAATCGCGAAATAGATGCGGGACGGTCGGTCCTGTTCGAAGGGGCGCAAGGAACCATGCTCGACGTGGATCATGGGACCTACCCCTACGTCACTTCCTCGAACGCCACGGCGGGCGGCGCGTGTACGGGCCTGGGGGTGGCGCCCACACGGATCACCGGCATCATCGGGGTCTCCAAGGCCTACGCCACGCGGGTGGGGAATGGGCCGTTTCCGACCGAGGATACCGGGGAGGCCGGGGAACTGCTGCGCGGCCGGGGCCAGGAATACGGGGCCGTGACCCGCCGTCCCCGCCGGTGCGGCTGGATGGACCTGCCTGAGCTTCGCTACAGCGTCACCGTGAACGGCCTCGACAGCCTCATCATCACCAAGCTCGATGTGCTCGATACTTTGGACGAGATTCCGGTGTGCGTCGGCTATGAGCGCGACGGCAAGCGGCTGGAGGAAATCCCTCCGCAGGCAGAGGCGCTTTCTCAAGTCCGCCCCATTTACCGGAACTTCCCCGGCTGGAAGCAGTCCACCTTTGGATTGACCCAGTACGCCGATCTTCCCAAGCCGGCCCGCGCTTACCTCGAGTTTATCCGCGATCAAGCGGGCATCGAAATCTCTGTGATCTCGACAGGGCCGGAGCGGGAACAGAGCGTCGTCCTGGCGGGAACCCGCTTGGAGCAACTGCTCCCCTCGCCATTCTCCCATCCGTAACATTCACTGAACACACCGTGGCGGTCTTGAAGTTCCAACACGCGCGGGAAACGGTGATCGAGCAACTCCGGTCTGCCCGTTGCTCGCTGGCCTCGGAGGTGGTCCCGCTTTCGGAAAGCCTGGGTCGGGTGCTGGCCGAGCCGATTCATGCCGACCGGGATTTTCCTCCCTTTCCGCGGGCCACCCGCGACGGCTTTGCCGTGCGTTCGGCGGACTTGGTAAGCCTGCCGGCGCGTCTGCGCGTGATCGGGCAGGCCAGAGCCGGCACGGAGTTTTCCGGAACCGTCGGCATCGCGGAGTGCGTGGAGATCATGACCGGGGCCTCCGTTCCCTCGGGCGCGGACGCGGTGGTCATGGTGGAATATACATCCGAGCGCGACGGATGGGTGGAAGTGAACCGGGCCGTGGCGCCGGGAGAAAATGTGGTTCCGCAGGGCAGCGAGGGTCGCCAGGGCGATCTCGTGTTGCCCGTAGGGCGCCGCATCCGCTATGGGGAAGTCGCGATGCTGGCCGCTGTCGGCAAGCAGACAGTCTCGGCCTATCGCAAACCACGCGTCGCAATTCTGCCCACCGGAGATGAAGTCGTCGAACTCGGGGTCACTCCCGGCCCTTTCCAAATCCGCAACAGCAACAGCTATTCCCTCCAGGCCCAGGTCGCTTCCGCGCAGGCCATCCCGCTGCCGCTCGGGATCGCGCCGGACCGCGAAGACCGCTTGCGTGAAATGATCGCCGAGGGACTGCGCTCGGATCTGCTTCTGTTGAGCGGGGGCGTTTCGATGGGCAAGTTTGACTTGGTGGAAAAGGTTCTCGCCGACTTCCAGGCGGAATTCTTCTTTGATGGCGTCGCCATTCAGCCGGGGAAGCCGCTAGTGTTTGGGCGCGCCCAAGGCACGTTTTTCTTCGGCTTGCCGGGTAACCCGCTCTCGACGATGGTGACCTTTGAACTCTTTGCGCGGCCTGCGCTCCAGTTGCTTTCCGGAGAGCCGGACGCTCCCCTGCTTTTCTTGCGGGCCCGCCTGGGAAAAGACGTGCGGAGGAAGCCCGGCCTGACCGCGTTCTTACCCGCCTTGCTCGAAGGAAGCTACTCCGATCCGGTCGTCTCGCCAGTGGAATGGAAAGGCTCGGGCGACATCGCCAGCCTGAACCGGGCGAACTGTTACCTGGTCATCCCGGAAGAGACGGAGGAGATCAAGGCGGGCGAATGGGTCTCGGTCCTGCCACGATGAACTGTCAGCGAACCAGGTTCCAGGAAGGGTGTTAAACGACCGAGTGATCAGCCCAGTTTGTCTCACTGATCATGATCGTGATTCCGCATGAAACTGCGCATCTACACCGACACTTCAGTCATTGGGGGTTGTCTTGATGTTGAGTTCCGATCTCCATCCGTTCGACTTTTTGAGAAGTTCCATTCCGGCGAAGCCATTGTGGTTCTGTCTGACCTGACGCTCTTGGAGCTAGCCAGCGCACCGAAGAAAGTTCATGATGCATTGATCGGGATTCCGGAAGAGCATCGGGAGTAAGTCGTCCTGACGGCGGAAGCCAAAGAACTGGCCGAGCTTTACCTGAGCGAAGGCGTGATCGGACCTGGAAAACGGATTGACGCTCAACATATCGCCATCGCCACGATCAGTCGTGTCCATGTGCTGGTCAGTTGGAACTTCCAGCACATTGTGAACCTCGAACGCATCCGGGGTTATAATTCGATCAATGTCCGGGAAGGCTATCCTGTCCTCGAGATCCGCAGCCCGTGGGAGGTGTTCGTTGACGAAGAAAGCTGAAAAGAAATTTGACGCGGTCACTACCATGCGCGAAATCCGGGACCGCCTCAGCCGCCAAATCGAAGGTATGACATTCGAGGAAGAGAAGCGCTTCATCCGGGAACGTGTTCCTCAAAAAACAGTCCGCCGGCCTGGAAAACCACCCAGCAAGGCGTTGCAACCAGCAAGCCTGCATAAGCGCACCGGCGGGCAACGCAGGGTGACGAAGGCGGCTCGTGGGTGAGCACTGGCGGTCTTATCATGAGAACCGCTCCACACCGCAATCGCGGGGCGCCTGTAGTCCGAGCCGCGATCCCGCATGGCGGGAGAGCGGTTTCGTACCCACCGCCCGCCAGGGCGGTTTATGCGGGTCGGCCTGAACCGGTAGCCAAAAAGCCCACGGACAAAGCACGTGCCGTGGATACCCGCTGGGAGGCACGTATGAGTGAGTGGGAAGATCGAATCAAGACCCACAACGTCTGGCAGCAGATGGAGAGCTTGGGACCCGCCATAGACCAGACTGCAGCGCGCGAGGCCATTGATCCGCAAACCATCGGTGGGCTTGGCGTGTGCCACTAATGATCTGACGCCGCAAACCGAAAGGAACTAGCCTGGCGAATAAGGAGGCGGAAGTGAGAAGTGCCCTTCTTGTTTCATTTGCTTGGTTGATCGGTTACCGCTACAGCGATAAGCTCACACCGCATCTCCAACTGCCGGGAATCTATGAGAAGTCCCTGTCCGCAAAAGACATTCAAGCCAAAGCAAGAGCGAGTGCTTCCACAGCCGGAGTCTTTCTTGGCTTCAGCATAGCTGTACTGGCAGTTGTCCTGGGGTCGAAAGAATACTGGCAATCTCTTCTCAATGCCCCCCTGGTATGGCCTGCCTCAACAATCCCGGTAATTGTGGTTATGATTCTTTTCTGCGTGGTTCGTCAAGAACGAGTCCTTAGCGGACGCGGAAATAAGTGTTGCCACTACCTAATTCTCATTCTGCTGCTTTTCCTATGGACCATTGCATCTCTGATCGGGCCAGCTATCTCTCGATACGAATCTACCGTACTCGGCCCTTTCGTCTCCCCTATGGTGCTCCAACCGGCTTTCTCACTCTCCGGCTTTGCGTTGATAATCCTGTCTGCCCTGTTCCAGGTCTTTTCGATTGAATTCTACGATTCTGCGTCTGGGTGGAGAGGCGGTCAGGAAGAAGAAGGGGTTGTTCTTCGCTTTCACCTCGCGGGTCTGGCGAGTCATTCCTTCTTGTTCGGGGTTTGCTTTGCCCTTTTGGGCGTATCCCTGCTGCTTTGCCAGATTCAGTTTTGGATCGGATCTGTTGCTACTCTTGCGGTGCTACTGAGCGTTGTGGCGATGACTGAAATCGAAAGAGAGCTCTGGGTAAGGAGGAAGCAGCCTTCGTGAAGTGCGGTACCACCAGCGATGAGGCCGCCGTTCGGATGGCATGTTGATTTCTGCCAGACCCGATTTCGAGCACGGGAGCCGAATCTCTTTCGTTTCGATTTCCATTGGAAGTGGCTACCATACGAACGAATCTATTATAGTGTGACCCGAAGGAAGATGTCTCATGACTTGGCCGCTGCTAGCATCCATAGCAATTATCCTAATGGTTCTAGGGCTTTTGAGGCTTCTCCACGCGGACTTCATGTTTAAGCTTTATGCGGTAGCTGCAGGGACACTCTTGGCGGGGTTTTATCTAGGGCTCGTTACTTGTCGCAGCCCGGGCGTTTTGTGCGATGAAATGTACTTAACAGTAAGAGTAACAGCAAGAGCACTCGATGCGCTTCAAACCCCGCTAGCAATTGCAATTGTTCTTCTGTTCGGCGCTATTGAACGTGAGGCAAGGAAACGCAAAGCGAAACAACCCGCCCCTCCCGCTACCACCCCCCCGCCGAACAGTACGCCTGCTGCCGCACCTCCAATGGCACGACACCAACCAGTAGAGCTTGCTACGGTCAACATCAAATCCACACCCGACGGGGCTGAAATTACCATTGATGGAAAATTTGTAGGCAGCACACCTTCCACAGTCCCACTGGCTCCCGGCGACCATGAGATCGTGATTCAAAAAACGAGTTCGAGCGCACAGCGAATCCCTGGCGGCGAAGTAAGCCTTCCGAGCTATCGGACGTGGAGACGAACTCTAACCCTCAGCCCCGGCGGCACAATCACCGTTGACGCAACTCTTGAACAAATGCGGTAAGGCCACGTCTAGAATAAGGACGTCTTGCCTATCTACCTCAATTTCTTGAAGTTCCGGAACGTGCCCACGGCATCAAAAACATGCCATGGCTACCCCACCGATTGGCTTGACAAGTGTTAAGCTACAGGCTACAGTCACAAGGTGAAGATACGGAACTTTGTCCATAAGGGCCTCAAGCAACTTTACCGGGAGAACAAGACGAAAGGCCTGCCGCCCGAGACCCTGGACAAACTCCGGAAGATGCTCGCATACCTTGACGACATGGACGATCCCGAGGAATTGCATTCGCTCCCGACCTGGAAGGCGCACACCTTGACGGGCGGCCGAAAAGGTATCTGGAGCCTTCACGTCACCCGCAACCGGCGTTTGACGTTCCGTATCGATACCGCCGAAGGCGAAATATGTGACGTGAATTTTGAGGACTATCACTAGACTGGCACTAGGACGAGAGGAGAATGCCACCATGCGTATGCGGAACCCGCCCCACCCTGGGGATTTCATTCGGACAGAGATCATCGAGCCGCGAGGCTTGTCTGTGACGGCGGCGGCTCAAGTGCTTCGGGTCTCCCGGCCCGCTCTGTCCAGCCTGCTCAACGGCAAGGCCGACTTGTCCGGTGACATGGCGCTCCGTATTGAAAAAGCCTTTGGAGTCAGGATGGACACGCTTATGCGCATGCAGGCTTCCTATGACATTGCCAGAACTCGGAAGCGCGAGAATGAAATCCGCGTCCGGCGCTTCGAGGAGACCGTGGCCTAACCGGGAAGGGGGTAGGGAACAGGTTACAGGGAACAGGCGGGCGGCGAATCATCTGGGCCTGCGCTGAACGGATTCCTCCCAGGGGTGCTAAAATAACCCCCTCATATGTCTAAGCTTTCCCACTTCGGCAAAGACGGCTCCGCGCGCATGGTGGACGTGACGGCGAAGAAGGCCACGGCGCGGCGCGCGAGGGCGCGCGGGTTTGTGCAGATGTCTCCCGAAGTCCTGCGCCGCTTGCCCGAGAATCCAAAAGGAAATCCATTGGAGATTGCGCGCATTGCCGGGATTGCCGCAGCCAAGCAGACCGCCGCGCTGATTCCCCTCTGCCATCCCTTGCCTCTGACCCATGTGGACGTGCGGGTCCGCGTAGCTTCTGACGGCGTGGTGATTGAATCGAGCGTGGCGACGCATGGGCCGACGGGGGTCGAGATGGAGGCGTTGACGGCGGTGAGCGTGGCCGCCTTGACCATCTATGACATGTGCAAAGCAGTTGACAAGTCCATGACAATTACCGATATTTGCCTCCTGGAGAAGCGCGGGGGCAAGAGCGGGGTTTATCTTCGACCGGAAAAGCTTTCGAGAAAGAAATGAGCGCAACGAAGAACGCAACCAAAGTTTTGCTGGTGGACGACAATCCCCTGGTCTTGGAGTTGCTCCGGGAAGGGATTGAGCCGTTGGCGGAAACCGCCGCCTTCCGGGACCCGGTGGTCGCCTTGGCCCATTGCTTTGAAGGCTTGCCCGACCTGGTGATCTGCGACTATCGGATGCCGGCCCTCGATGGCATGGAACTGGTCCAGAAACTGAAGGGGCGGCCGGGCGCCGAAACGATGCGGGTCATGGTCATGGCGGCGAAAGCCGACATTGACGAAAAGCTTCGGCCCATCGCCGATGTGGTGGAAGAATTCGTTGTCAAGCCATTCCTCGTTAAGGACCTGGCCGGCCGGGCGAAGAGGGTCCTCGACAGAATTTACTTGGAAAAGATGCAGCGGCAGGCTCCCGAGGAGGGTGGCATTCGCGGGCGCTTGTCCGAGATGAATATCATTGACTTGCTGCAATCCCTGGAGTTGGGACAGAAGACCTGTTTGCTGACTATCTCCCGCGATGGGGAAGACTGCCTGATGTTTTTCTCGGAGGGGCAAATCCATCACGCCGAGTTGGGTTCGGTGGCGGGAGACGAAGCGGTATACCGCGTGGCCCGCTGGGCCGACGGTTCCTTCCAAATTGACTTCAACGCCCGCTCCGACAAGAAGACCACCACCCAATCCACGCAGGGCCTTCTGATGGAGGCGCTCCGGCTCCTCGATGAGCAAAAGCGGGATGCCACGGAGTAACCATGCCGGAAGCATTGCGCGCCGCCGTTGTTACTGTGAGCGATTCGGTGTTCCGCGGCCAGCGCCGGGACGGGTCAGGACCGGCCGTGACCGAGTTCTTGCAGAAAAGCGGCTGGACGGTCGTGGACAGCAGAGTGGTGGCTGACGATCTGGCCGTGATCGCGGCGACGCTCCGTGAACTGTGCGCTCACGGTATCGAGGCCGTCATCACCACCGGCGGCACCGGACTCTCGCCGCGGGATGTCACGCCGGAGGCAACGCGAAAGGTCATCACGCGCGAAATTCCCGGTTTATCGGAGCACATGCGCCGCGAAGGATCCCGCACAACCCCGGCGGCGGTGCTCTCGCGGGCCGTGGCGGGCGTCTGTGGCGCGACGATTATTGTGAATCTGCCCGGGAGCCCGCAGGGAGCGGTGGATTCCTTGAAGGCCGTCCTCCCGGTATTAGCCCATGCCGCGGACCTGGTGGCGGGCCGGACCGCTCACCCAGGTTAGCGCCCCCGCCACTTACGTTCTTCCTTTACAGAACCCTTTCGGAAAGGTATAGTGTTGCTCTCCCGATCGCGGCTTCGTCGCGAATTAGAACGCAGACGGGGGAGGCCTCCATGACCGCCGCAGAGATGATTCAGATCATTGAAAAGGGGTCCGCCCAATATTTCACCGGGTTGATCCAGGAGGTGCGGTCCAATCTCGGGACGAACCATTACCGCCGGCTGAGTGAGGAAGAGCTTTCCCGCCGCATTACCGCTGTCTACCTGAATCTGGAGCATTGGATCGCCACGCGCGATGAAGAAGCCGTCCGTGTCGCCGGGGAAACTTTGGGAAGGCGCCGGTTTGAGGAAGGCATTCCCTTGGGACAGGTTATGCTGGCGCTGGTCCTGGAGGAAAACTACCTCCGGAAATATCTGAGCAACCAAGGTGTGCTTCCCGAGGGTGAGTGGGGGCAGACCATTACCGAATTCTTCCAGAAAATGATGTACACCACCGCCCACGGATACGAAGTTGCCCTGGCCCACAGCAACCGACTCGCCCAGCGCGCCACCGTGGCTGCGCCCTCCCCTTCTGCGCCAGCCAAACCAGTGCCCCGGACCGAAGCCCCCGAAGAGGAGGGCGACGTGCAAATCAGCCGCGGAGGCCAGATCGGCGAGTCCGCCGGGTAACCCCCTCGTCTCCCCCCAACCCCGGGTCTTCCAGCGAACAGTGGAACGGGACTCAAGTCCAGACCCGATTCCGCATCAGCAAGCTCGGCCTGTTGGTGAATGATTCTTTTTGATTGACTTGCCGCAGTAGCCCTGAATATCATAGGCGCTGAATTTGGCGGTCATTATTTCCCCCTTGCAAAACGGAACGCGGATGCCTTCGCACGCGCCAGTGAGAGTGGCAAGACACCAGAAGGGATTCTGGAGGAGTCGGCCATGAGGAGGTCGAAGTGGCTCGGAGCCGGTTGGATTCTCTGTTCCATAGCGATGGTCTTGTTCAGCCGGAATGTTCTGGCGCAGACCACCACGTATTTCAGCCAGACCCAGTTTGAGAATGCGACGAACCCATCGGTGGTTTCTATCCCCCCGCCTACCTACTTTGCCGACCTATGCGCCGGGATCCCTCTGACCGGTTGCGGAATCTCCGTGACGATACCGTTTGCCGGGAACAACTCCGTGAATATCTCCGACCCTGCCACCGGTGCGATGGCTATTTTCGGTCCTGGAGCCCCGGTGCCCTTGACAAATACTAATCCCAATCCGGTGGCCAACACCCTGATTGGCGACGGGGAAGATGATTATCTTCTTGTCTTTCAAGTCCCTGTCCGTGCGGTTGGTCTGAGGCTTCTGACCAACTCCTGCGCCCAGGAGACAGTTGTGCTGCGGGATGTGAACGACAACATCCTATATAACGCAAGCATAGACGCACAAACCTCCACCAACACGTTTCAGTTCACCGGCTTTCTGTCGAACACGCCAATCAAGTCGCTCTTCTTGGATACCTGTAACGGTGGGATCCAGAATGAAGGAATTGATCTCATCGAAGTGGCGGCTGTATTTCAGACGGCGCCGCCGGTGGTGAGCAGCCTGTGTTCGCCGAACGCGCCGTCTCGGATCAGCGGGAGCACAGGGGCGCAGGGG
>MEKR01000043.1 GCA_001767035.1 Acidobacteria bacterium RIFCSPLOWO2_02_FULL_61_28 | reverse complement strand
CGGCTGCTCAACAACCCGGGGCTTCAGTACGTCCCCTTGGATGAGCGACTGGTCACTCTGGGGCAATATCATTGGGCGGACAACCGCTCTTCGGCGGAGAGGGAGCAGTTTCTCAAGGGCTACCGAAAGGTCCAGGAATTTCTGCGCCGCTTTGTCAAAGCCGGAGGAAAAATCTACGCTGGCACGGACAGCGCCGCGGCAACCACGCCGGGCTTGAGCCTGCACCACGAGATGGAACTGCTGGTGGATGCGGGCCTCTCCCCGATGGAAGCGATCCTGTCGGCGACGAAGTGGGGGGCGGAGGTCATTGGACTGGGTAGGGGACTGGACAAGCAACTGGGCACGGTCGAAACCGGCAAACTCGCGGACCTGGTGATTCTCCGGAGCAACCCGCTGGAGGACATCCGGCGGACCAAGGAGATCGAGCAGGTGATTCGCGACGGCGAAATCGCAGACACGAGTTTTCACAGCGATTACCAATTCCCCTTCCCTCGCTATGGGCCGGAATCGAAGCATCTGTACAACCCCATGCCGGTCCTCCTGGACATCACCCCACCCGTGGCCGTCCAGGGGAGCGAAACGAAGCTGCGGGTGATGGGGCGGGGCTTCGTTCCAAGCTCGGTGGTTTACCTGGGGAATCTGGTGGTTCCGACGACGTGGGTAAGCCCGCGGGAGCTGTCGGTGGCGCTCCCCTCCGCTCAAACGGCGCGGCCCGGGACACTCCTGATTACAGTGCAAACTCCGAAGCCGGGGGGCGGAATCTCCGAGGCCATCGAGTTCATCGTGAACTTCCCGTAAGGATGTCGTGCCCGGATGGAACGTTTGCTCACTCTACTTTCCGAAACAGAATGCGGTGGTAGCCACGGCACGTTTTTTTTGTGCCGTGGGTTTTTCTGAAGAACCCGGAACGTCCCGCCAAGCGGGATGAACAACATGCCGTGGCTACGACTCGATAGAGCCAGGAGGATTCCAATGATGTCGAGAGGTTTCGTGCGATTGCGGAGTCTGATGGTGGTGTTGGCGGCGGCGGTCTTGGCGCTTCCGGCTAACGCAGCCTCGGAAGAAGACCTGCTCAAACTGTATCAGGAGAATCGTCCCTACGCGATCGTATCTCCGGCATTGTTTGACCAACTCGGCTGGGACTTGCCCGACGGCGGAGCGACGGTGAAAGCGCTGGCCGATGCCGCGCCGGGCGGGGCGTTTGATCCGCGCAAACTCGAGGGCTTGCCGGCCGCGAAGCTCGGCTACCGGGCCAAGTGGCATGAGGCGCGCTACAAGGTCTATGGTCTCGATTGGGAAATCGGCGGCTTGCTTTTGACGCCGAACCGGCCCCTTCCGGGACTCCCGACCATTGCGATCATCAACGGCGGCTCGGCCAACTGGTACGAATTCTATGTGGACCTGTTCAACAACCCGGGCCTGGGGCAGTACCTGGCGCAGAAAGTTCCGGTGTTCCTCATCACCATCCCCGGCAACTACAAGCACGGCGGCTGGACCGAGAAGCCGTATGACAGCCGAATCCCGGCCTACCTGCTCCACCAGGAAATTTCTGCAAAAGAAGCCAAACTCCGCAACGCCGTCTATACCTTCCGCGTCGTCACCGAAGGCGTCCGGCAGTTGATCGAGAAGGCTACGACCGGACCGGTGGTGGTCGTCGGGCATTCGACCGGAGGCGAAATTCCCTTCCTGCTGATGGAGACGAATCTCAAGCCGCGGCTCAACGCGCTGTTTCTCGGCTGGGGCAGCGGCGGGCCGGCGGGCCTCGGCAAGATCATCCAGGGCGAACAGGAGCACGGGCGAAGGAACCTCGAGCGGTTTAAGGATTACCCGAACGTGGCCGATCTGCGGGCGCGCACTCCGGACGGGGAAGACAGCTACGTTCAAAGCCGGTACATCGGGCCGCTGAACCCCTGCAAGGGCGCGAACGAGCTCGAGGTGGCCAAGTGCTGGTTCCGCCAGGAAGAGCGGCGGCGGCCGCAGTTCAAGCAGGTATTTCAGGACGCCGAGCACCAGGGAGCCGATGCGCTGCTCGACCGATACAAAAAAGAAGTTCGGGAGGCGCTCATCGGCAACGCGTTCGGCGTCAAGCCGGAGGAAGTCATCGCCGACCTTTTCATCACCAATCGCGCTCCGCTCACCGGCTACAAGAGAATGCTCTGGCTGGTGGCCCGGCTCGATAACGGCCATTGGAATTACCGGAACCCGCAGAGAGCAGCCGAGGTTCAAGTCGCCAACGAGTTCCGCAAACTCAACCCGCAGGCAGCCATCCGCGTCGCGGCGTTCGACGCTCCCATGACTCACTACGGGCACATCGAGCGCCCCAAGCAGCTCGCTGGCGGCCTGGTGGCGGCGCTGCGATGGCTGGTCGAACCCTGAGGCTAATTCGGGGGTATCTGGCCCTCTTGTGCAGAAGCGACCGGGACGGGGCTTGCCTCCGTCGAAAGCCCGCCCGGGGGGAGCGCAAGCACCCTGCTTCCGCAATCGTCTTTCGCTACGGTTTCCCAGCCGGTCTGGGTTGGACAAAGGGCAGGCTGCACGCCCGCCAGGCGTCGAAGCCGCCGGTGACGTTGATCACCTGCTGAAATCCGCTGCGCTGGAGCAGGCTGGAAGCGATCAGGCTGCGGTAGCCGCTCTGACAATGAACGACGGTCAGGCGCTGCGGATCAAGGTCCGCGAGCAACGCCGTCAGCTTATGGAGGGGCTTCGAGGTGGCCTGCTCAATATGCCCTTCTTCCCACTCCGGAGGGCGTCGCACGTCGAGCAATTGGATATCCCGTCCGTCGTCCCGCAGGAGCCGGTGGAGTTCTTCGGCCGAAACGTAGGGCGTTTGCACGGCAGGGAACCCGGCGCGGGTCCAACCGGCAATTCCGTCGCCCAGATACCCAACCACCCGTTCGATTCCCACGCGCGCCAACCGGACCCGCGACTCGGTGACGCGCTCCGGGTCTTCCGCGACCAGGATCAAATCCGAATCCAGTCCCAGCAGCGTTCCGGCCCAACTGGCGTACTGGCCCGAAAGACCGATAAAAATGGAACCGGGGATATGGGCCGCGGCGAATTGATCCGCCGGGCGCGTGTCGAGAATCAGGATGCCTTCCTTCTGCTTTGCGAGCACTTCAACGGGAGAGAGGGCGGGGAGCGGACGCAGCTCCGAGAGCGGCGGCGCACCCGCACGGTTGATTTCGGCGTCCAGCGCAAAGTATCCGGGCCGCTCCGGAAGTTCCGACGTCAGCAGCCGGACAAACTCCTCGCGGGTGGCGGCCCGCACGGCATAATTGGCCGCTCTTTCCTTTCCAATCGTCGAAGACCGTTCCGAGCTCATTTGGCGGCCACAAAGCGAGCCGGCTCCGTGGGCCGGATAGACCTCGACCGCGTCGGGCAGCTTCAATAGCTTATCGTGCAGGCTGTCGTAGAGCATCCCCGCCAGTTCTTGCGGGGTCAGTTCGCCGGAAAGGTCGGGGCGTCCCACGTCTCCGATGAAGAGCGTGTCGCCGGTGAAAACGGCAAAGGGTTCGGGAGAACGGTCGAAGTCGGTTACCACAATGCAAAGGCTTTCCACCGTATGGCCCGGGGTCTCCAGGAATTCGAGCCGGCAGCGGCCAAAACGAATCTCGTCGCCGTCCCGGACGGGAACGTGAGGAAACTTCGCGCCGGCCTTCGCCCCCAGGTAAATCCGCGCGCCGGTCGCCGCGGCCAGTTCGCGGTGCCCGGAGATGAAGTCGGCGTGCAGATGCGTCTCAATGACATGCGCGATCTGGAGTCCGTTCTTCCGGGCCTCCTCGAGATAGATCGCCACGTCTCGCTGGGGATCGATCACTGCCGCCACTCCTTCCGAGCCGATCATGTACGAGGCATGGGAAAGACAAGCAAGATAAAATTGCTCGAAGTACATTTGCGTACCGAACCCCTTCTTTGTGCCCCGCCCGTTGCCGGGATAGGACCATTCTACCCCAACCCTTCCTCAAATTCAGCCGCACGTAACGGCGTACGCCGAGGCACATTCTCTATCGGTTTATGCAGGTCCGGAAGCCTAGCTTCGCTGCTGGGGGTTAGGGTACTGCCAGTCGTACGAATCCGCTCGGTTCACTGGCGAGACCTCAGAAAATCCATAGCCAGCCTTAAAACGCATTTGTTATCATATTGTTGCAAAAATGATCAGGAGTAAATCAACAGAATGAATCTGCGTTAAATACATAACAATTTACTTGACACAGCTATTTCGTATTGGTACTGTCTTGCGTGCCGTCATCTACGGCACTGCAATCGTGGGGCGGTCGCTGACGGGTTTGACCAGCCCGGAGTCTCCTAGCAACCGCGACCTGTAGTCAGCGTATCAGGTCCAGGCCCACGGAGACCACTGAATTCCTGCCAGGGTACAGAAGAACCAGTTGAGTCCGAAATCGGGTCAAGCGCGTCAAGGGGGGGAGCACCGCGGATGGATTTCGGTTTTCACGGACAACCGCATAGGAAGAAGGCAAGACCTTGTTCTTCCCGATAGAAGGATCACCCGGAATACGAATCGGGTTTGGGGAAATGGTGAGAGAAGGCAACCCACAAGGGCCCGCTTGGGCAGTGGAAATTTATCGCAACGCCTTGATTAGCCCTTCGCGGGGTTCTGACTCAGGAAATTCGTCTCCAGAGTCCGTTTCAAGCCCTTTCCAAATGGGCAAAGAATTCCAGTCGGCATCGCGGTGAGAAACAGGCTTCCGAAGAGATAGGTGACCTCGTTCATGTAACCCGGGAGGTGTCGTGCGCCCATTATAGGGAAACTGCCAAACAACCGGCGCGTCAAGAAGCTCCCCCGGTTTTCGCCTGGGCGGGCGTGACCTTCCGCGCTAACGGATTCCGAACTCATCGCATGGACGGCCTCCAGGCGAAGCGGTTTCCTCGGAGATTTGGAGGCGCCCAAAATGTCCTCTGAGTCGGCCCCCCCTTTGGGAATCGTTCCGATCCAAATTTTCTCCCGGGGAATCGCGATCGCTCCTGCCCCAATGGGCTTGTCGAGTTCCACGAACCGCAGAAGAACTTGTTTTTCCCAATCCTGTCCTTCTTGCTGCATGGCTTCCCGCAGGCGGTGGGTCAGTTGCCATGCCGTCTTATATTGGACCCCCAGGACCTGCCGGAGCTGATTGGCGGAGATGCTTCCCTGAGACTTGCCCACAAGTGTCATGGCGGCGAACCATTTTTGCAGGGGGAGATGGCTGTCGTGGAAGATCGTTCCGGTTCGCACGGAGAATTGATAGCGGCACGAAAGGCATTGGTACAGATGTCTTACCTTGCCGGTTTTCCCGCTCGCCTGGAAGCGTGAGATTCGCTCATTCCCGCATTTCAGGCAGCGGACCCCTTCCGGCCACCGGATTTCCTCTAAGTAAGCAATGCACTTTTCTTCCGTATCGAATTGTTCCACGAGCTTCGCCATGTTCATCCCGCCCTCCAATTTAAGTGCAATGCTGCCAAAAGACAGTTTCTTTGTCAAGTACATACTTCTCTGCCCCTTCTAACTAAAGGAGCCGCAAATGATACGATTGTTTAAGTATCTCATAGGCTCCGAGCTGTCAACACTATCATTGCCTTCGGTCTACTCTGAGATCTCCGGCCGCCAAGGCCAAGCGGTTTTCCCGTGAATTGTGAGGGGATTCCAGGGTCTCGGAAACGAGCCACCGCCGGAAGCACATCTGTACGAACGTACGCCGCAGCAGTTGTCCCGCTGCAGGGCTCTGCCATAGAATGACAGAGGCTCGACAGGAATCGCATTCTGCAATTTTCTCCCGCAGAAGGAGAGTGAGGACCGCGCGGAAGTGAGCAACACCATAGCCATCGTAGGATGCGGGGCACTGGGAGGCGTTTTCGCCGGGCTGCTGGGCTCCGCCGGCCTGGATGTGGTGGCGGTTTGCCGCTCCGAAGAGCAGAGCAACATTCTGGCCGAGCGCGGATTGCTGCTGATCGAAAATGAGAAGGAAACGCAAGTCCGCCTCCGCGCCGCTCCAGAACTTCCGGAGGCAGAATCCTTCGCCCTGGTTCTCGTGCTTGTGAAGGCGTTCGATACCGAAGGCGCAGCGGCGAGCGTGGCCCGGCGCGTCTCCCCCAAAACTCCCGTGCTGACCCTGCAAAACGGCTTGGGCAACGCCGAGGCTCTCGTGGCCCGGTTGAGGCCGGAGCAGGTACTCGCCGGAACCACCACCTTCGGCGCGCAACGCGAAGCTCCCGGCGTGGTTCGGCTGACCGGACGCGGCGAATGCGTGATCGGAGCGTGGCATCGGTCGGCGGAGCGCCACGAACGCCCGGTGGCCGAGTTGCTCTCCCGCGCCGGCGTGCCCTGCACGGTCGCGCACAATATCTTGCCCGTTCTGTGGAAGAAGCTCGCCGTCAACGCCGTGATCAATCCGCTCACTGCCATCCTGCGCGCGAGCAACGGCGAGTTGCTGGGGCGCCCGGAGCTGGAACCTCTTTTTTCGGATGTGGTGGAAGAGGTCTGGCGTGTCGCGGCCCGCTATAAGATCGGCTTGCCGACGCCTCCGGAGTTGGTGGAAGAAGTTCGCCGCGTCTGCCGGGTTACGGCCGCCAATCGGTCCTCGATGCTGCGGGACGTCGAAGAGCGACGCCGCACAGAGATAGACTCGATCAACGGCGCCGTCGTCCGCCTGGGCCGCGAACGAGGTGTTCTGGCCCCGGCCAATCTCACTTTGACCACCTTGGTGCAGGTCCTGTCCTCGCCGTCGCGCGACCCCGGCGCTACGACGCAAATGGGGAGCGGCACAGCAGATTCTATGGCCCCTCGTCGTTAGCGCTTTTCGGCTTTGCTCCGGGAACGCTCCTCGGGATGGCAGGGCGAGAGGCACTATGGTTTGGTGGTGTCCACTTCGAGCACCAGGTAGATGTCTTTGCGCTCGTCGAACATGCTGACGGTGCGGGCGGGGCTCGCGGCGCCTCGATATTCGGCGTGGACGGCGTAATCGGCCTCGGGACTCAACCCGGCAAAGCGGTACTTGCCCTCGGCGTCGGCGATGTGGGTTTTGACTTCGAGGGTTTTCTTGTTCTTGAGGTGGACCACGGCCTGCGCCAGTCCCTTGCCTTCTTTGTCCACGACCTGGCCGGTCAGATTCTTGGGGGCGCGCGGGTCTTCTTTATCGGAGCGCGTGGGCGGGAAGCGGACCTGCCCCGGGACGCCTTGCGCGAAACCCGGGCTGCTCAGAAGAGATGGCGCAGGGAGGCTCCAGCCGAAGACAAGAAACACGACTCCCCAGCAAGCCCACCGTGCCGGCAACCCGCCTGAAAGCCGCAGGCGGCCCTGGATGCTATTCCTCATGTTCTTCCTCATCCTCGTCCAATTCTTCTTCTTCGTCTTCTTCCAATTCTTCGTCCTCTGCCAGATCGAGTTCAATCGGGTTTGTGTTGACGACCTCAAGGTCCACGCCACATTCCGGGCAGGTGACGATTTCACCTTCTTCCACTTCGTCTACGACAACATCCACTAGAGTTTCGCATTCCGGACAGTGCGCCATCGAACCACCTCCTGCCGGGTCGGCCCCCGTCTCCGCTGCCAGGATGAGTCCAAGCCTACAGAGATCCACGGCTGCCCCACAAGAAAATTATATTACCCCTGGCAGGCTTGGCAAGGCCCAAATATTTTCGGTAGTGTCTCAGTTTGACGTAAGGGCATGGCTTCAGCCATGCCGAAAACCCGCCGCCGACGGGGAGGCTTCAGCCCCTGAGGTGCTTCCCTCAGCGGTTAAAACCGCTGGAGAATGCGCTGTTACGGCACGGTTGAAACCGTGCCCTTACGGTCCAGAAAATTCAAACTGAGACACTACCATATTTTCGTACGACAGTACACCCGCGCTCCCTGCCGTTCCGCTGCACGCAGAGGACCAAGTTCTGCTAGGATGGCAGTCCGGGCCGCGCGCGAGCAAGCGGTCGAAAAGCAGTGACAAGTGATGAGCGAAGAGTGATTCGTTTGGGAATGAACCATCGCGTGATGGCGTGTCTTGTCACTTGTCACTCGCCACTCCTCACCGCCTCCGTGCCCGCTCCCGAACGGTCCCTACGACTTTGCTATGGGCAGGCGCGGCGCTGCGGGAGGCGCGCAGAATCATGACGACGCGGGAGTATCCGGAGCGGCCGCTGGTCGGCGTCGGGGGAGTGATTCTCGAGGGAGAGAACGTTCTATTAGTGCGGCGCGGCCGCGAGCCGCTGCTCGGGGAGTGGTCGCTGCCGGGCGGGCTGGTGGAAGTGGGCGAGAAACTCGCGGAGGCGCTGCGGCGGGAAATCCGCGAGGAGACCGGACTCGCGGTTCGTGTCGGGCCCATGGTCGAGGTGCTGGACCGCATCCTTCCGGACGAGCAGGGCCGCGTGCGTTACCACTACGTGCTGGTGGATTATCTTTGCCGGGTCGAAAGCGGGCGACTGGAAGCGGCGAGCGACGCGGCCGAGACCCGCTGGGTCGAGCGATCCCGCCTCGCCGAATACGGCCTGCGCCCGGAAACCTGGCGGGTCATTGAGCGGGCCTTTGCGCTTGAAATGCAGCCACAGAGACACGGAGACTCAGAGAAGAAGAACAAGGGTTAGGAGAACGGGCCCGGCGGCTCTTCTCTTGTCTTCTATTATTCTTGTTTCTCTGTGTTTCTGTGACTCCGTGGCATTCCCTCGCCGTGCGGTCTCCAAAGCAAAACGGGGAGCCGAAGTGTCGGCTCCCCGTTTTCGGTAAGCTGTTGGGATTTGCCTGAGGCGGTCAACTCATGAATGCCGAACCATCAGGTGGCGTACTCACAACAGCCGGAGGTCGTCCCGCAGAGCGGGAGACCCAGCCAGTGCATGAGCTAAGCGCCTAAGCCTCAGCCACCTCACTGTGGTTACTACATAAGCGATCTGTCATCGGACCACCTCCTTTCTCAGTGTACCCGCATCGTAATCGCGGCGGGCGGGCGGTGTCAAGACCAAAGTGCAGCCGGCTCCGCTGCGTGTGACTTTTTCTGATACAGGTTCGGCTGGAGGGAGCAGGTCAGCCGCGATGGGAGGGCAGGCTGCGGCATCGGGATGACGCTGGGAGAAACGAAGGAGTGATGCGAGTGAACCCGTGCCCGGAAGAAACCGCGGGGGACTTTCGTGCCGGCTCCTCAGTTCTCTCTGCGGCCGAAACGGATGAGGACTCCGACGGAGAGGCGCAGGCCTTCGTGCTTGATCTTATCCGCGCGAATGAGGTAGTAATCGGCCTGGAGGAGACGGATGAAGTAGCGATCATCCGCGCTGATGTCGAGCCCGCCGCCCAAGGCCATCGAGAATCCGGTTTGGTCTTCCGCGGTGGTCCCGGCGGTCGCCGGATTCCCGCTGAGCCGGAGCTTCGCGTTGACGCGGGTCATACCGAACAAGGCGTGGGTAAACGGGGTGATCCATTTGAGCTTGCGTTCGGTAATGCGCGGCCCCGCCATGAAGGAGTGAAACGTCAGCTCGCTCTTCGCGGTTCCAAGCACGCCCAAGGAGGACTCCCGGTTGGAGTGTCTGCTGAAGTCGCCGACAATTCCCAGGTTCTTGTTGACATTGCCGGCCAGGGAGATGCCCCAACCGTTCATGTCGCTTCCCTCTAAATGGACGAGCGAATATCCCCCGAAGAGTTCGGCCTTGGGAGTGGGATGGGGGAGCTGATCGGATTGAGCGAGCAGCGTCCACGGGAACAGAACCAACCATCCCACCGCCACAACTGCCTTCCGCATGTTTGAATCCTCCTTCGTTTCTACTCGGGTGTCGCGTTTCCAGCGCCGCGCCCGGGAGCCAGTCCCCGCTCCCAGTGAAAAACTCTAACGGTTTCTTGGCTCTATCGCCGCACAAAATTGATCGTGTCGCTAAAGCCCCCTCCCACAACAACGGTCTGACTCGGAATCGTCCCCGTGCCGCCAATGGTGAACGTGAGGTGAACGGTTCCGATGACGGTGTCTCCCGGTCCAAAGTCTGGTCTCTTCAGGTCTATGCTCACAGCCCCGTCGGTGATCGCTGACTCCGCTGTCAGGGAGAGCGTCCCCGAAGGGGATACTCCGCCGCCGATAAAGAAGAAATGGTTGATCCCGGTATCCTGTAAGGTCGTGAATACCAGCTTGTTGTTGGCGAACTGCCCGTCCTTCAGCCCCATGATGATGGCGACCAAATTGTTCGGGTCCGAATAGTCCTGGCAGTGCACCAGTCCTGTGTAGGTGGGACCACTGGTGCCCGCGATGTCAATCACGCAGCCGGGAGAGGCGACGGTTTTCGAAAAACTGGCGACCTCCTCGATCTCCAGGTTGGCTTGACTTGGGTCGGGGGATTTAATCTTCAAACTGAAGGTGGCCGTAAAGCTGCCCGCCATCCGTGCTTGTAAGAAGGCCGGAGGCTGAGGGAACAAGTAGCCAATCCGGACAAGGATAGCCCGGCTCGTACTGCCCGCTGCCGTCATGGTGACGGATTGATCCCCGGCCGCGACATCCGGCACGATCACCCGGACCAGATACTGTCCGACCGAGTCGGGCGCAGCCCCGGAGAAGGTCACGCGCGCGTCTTTGCCGCTGAACGCGACCGTGGGGGTAAGCAAGGTCAACTGCCCGGCACCGGCTTCGCCGGTCTTTAGGGCCGGCAGGCTCCCTGTGGCCAGCGTGGCTCCCAGCCCGGTGGCAACGATCGTCACTTCCTCTCCGGGAATGGCAGGGGCAGCGCTGCTAATGAGTCCCCCGTTCGCGTGGAGGATTCTTCCTGGACCGCTCCCGCTGCCGGAAGTGGTAAAGATTCCCGGCGCTGCAGGGACCACCAGGAGCGGCTCGGGGGTGCTGGCGCGGCCGTCGACCACCACCACAACCTCTACGGCGGTTCCGGGAGCAATTTCTAACGGCACTTGCGCGTTGATCTGAGTCGGGGAGACCAAGAGCAAAGGCGCGGCAATGTTGGCGATGGTAACCGAAGTTCCGCTAAGAGCGCGCGGCAACGGCGCCGTGGAAGTCTCCGTCGTAGAGGTAGCCAGGTTGGTTCCGAAAATCGAAATCAGCCCTCCGGGAGCGGCTCGGTTGCTGGGCGACGGGGCCAGGCTCGCCGCATTGATGATCCCGCCCGTGAAGATCACCGGCTGTGTTCCACCGCCGGTTCCTCCGGTCCCTCCACCCGGCTGGGTAAACGGGGTGCCCACCGGGATGGAAACAGGCGCCTGGGTTGCGCGGTCTCCGATAAAGACAACGATAGGTAACTCGCCGGGGGAGACAGTAGGCACCGCCGCCCGGATCACGTATTGTCCCACTCCCCCGGTGGCGCGCGTGGATACGACGCCGGCGGCCGTGCGCCCGATGGTAACGCTGGGGACTAACAGGGTCGGCTGGCCGCTGCCGGCGGCGCCCGAGATCAGAGCGGGCACGGTCGCCGACGACACAGTCAGCCCGAGTCCGGTGCAAACGATCAACACTTCCTCTCCGGGAGCAGCCGGGGAACTGGCATTAACGGCCGAGGAGTCTGCGGCATGGAGGACAACGGCGAGCCCTGTGCCGTTCCCCGAGACCGTGAAGATTCCCGGCGCGGCAATCTCCACCCGGAGCGGCTCCGGGGCGCTCGGCCGGCCGCTAACCCACACCACAACGTTGACAAAGCTGCCGGGAAGGACTTCCAACGGAATCTGCGCGTTGATCTGCGTGGGGGAAATAAACAGCAGAGGAGCGAACACGTTTCCTACGAGCACCGCGGTTCCGTTCAGCTCGCGGGGAAGCGGCACACCGCTGCCGGTCGCCGTCGTGTTCGCCAGGTTTCGTCCGAAAATCGTGACCAGACCCCCGGGCGCCGCTGCGTTGGAGGGTTCCGACGCAACACCGGCCGCATTGAGAATGCCGCCGGGAATGATCGCGGGCGTTGCCGTCTGAGCTGAAACGAGATTCGGAAATAAGACTAAGGCCAGGATTGCCGCCAACCGAACAGTGCCGCGCATTGCTTGTCTCCTGAGAAACGACAAGTTAGACATCTCTTACCAGGATAGACTGCTTCCCTTGCAAACGGCCCAAGGATACTTCTCCCGTCCGCCCTGGGTCAAGGAATTTTTCGGCTTCCTGGAAGACTTGTACCGGGGTCGTTACTGCCATTTCATTTGGAGGCAGGGAGTTTCCGGAGGCGATCTGGATGCGGCGAATGCTCCGCTCCGGGGCATCCACTTTCAATGGGGAGGGAGACAATTTGCTGATTCTACGTTAGTTACAAGAAACTGGTCCTGGAAGAGGGTTCCTCCGAGGAGGCCTCAACGCGGGAATCGCACCGCCTCGAGCATCTGCCGAAAGACCGGGTCATAGGTGTTCCAGGAGCCTTCGGGGGCGATGAAGACCACATACCAAAGCCCTTCGGGGCGGAAGGTGGTGGTGATCCAGTTCAGTTCGGTCTGTCCCTCGAAGGGAGACTGGCCGCGGGCGGTCACTGAAAAAGTCTCCTGGCCATCGGGGCGACGCGGGCCTGCCGAACGGTTTACAACGCGGAGATTCGGATTGCTCTTCTGAAGCTCGCGGACCAACTGCTCTGTGGCGGCCGGGAGTGTAAGGCGTCGTCGCGGCTCTCGCACCGGCTCATACACGCTGATGAGCGCGCCGTAGGCAATGGTCGGCAGAGAGCCTCCGTTGCCGGGAATGATCCCTTCCGGAGGCACGATCGCGACCGTCGAGGTACCCTGACCGTAGACTTGCCAGTTCTCCGGGTAGCCGATCCGGAACCAATCATTGTTCAGGTCGCGGAAGCGACGGGAAGGCTCCGCCGGTTGCGGCCGCCCGGCGGGAGCGGCGCCGCGGCTGCGAGCGTCCGGGGGACGCAATTCGGCCACGCGCCGCTTCATCGCTTCAAATTCGATGTTGTCCGCGGTAAAGCTTCGGGGCGGGCCCAGCTTGGAGATCAGTCCCAGAATGTTCCGCTCGCGGTTGCCCGGGTTGGGGTGGCTGGAAAGAAATTCGAGCGAGCGGCCGCCGCTTTCGCGTTCGATGGTCTCGAAGAACTGCGCCATGGCGCGCGGATCGTAGCCGGCATCGTAGAGAATCTGAGCGCCTTGTTCGTCGGACTGTTGTTCCGAGCCCCGCGAGAACTTCAGAAAGACCGAATTCGCTCCAAAGGCGATGCCGAGCTGCGCCAGTTGGCCCGCGAGGCCGCCTCCCGACAGCACGCCCCCCAGAATGGCCAGCGGCGCCTGGGCCAGCATGGCTTTGGATGCCTGGTTGGTCGAGTGCCGCAGCGCGACGTGGCAAATTTCGTGCGCCAGCACCCCCGCCAGTTGCGCTTCACTGGCCGCCGCCGTGATGATTCCGGTGTGGATGTAAATCGGCCCGCCGGGCAGAGCAAAGGCGTTGATCTCTTTGGCGTTGATCAGCTTGAACTGGTAGGGATAGCGATGCCCCGGCGCCAGACGCGAGAGGTTTTGTCCCAGGCGATTGACGTATTCCGAGAGCTGCGCATCGGTCACCACGGGCATCTGCCTTTCGGCGTCTCTGGCCGCTTCTCGCCCCAGCTCGATGTCCTGCTGCGGCGTGAACGTATTGAACCCGGGCTTGTGCTCGATGCGGGCGCGGAGCGGGGGAACGGCAGCGAAGAAAAGATACACCCCCGCCACGGCGAAGAGCACTCGCGCGGCTTGCGGCCGGCTTGGGCGCGGATGGATGTTGTGGCGCATCGCTACCTCCAGAGTCCCCCAAAGAACCCATGTAACTTAGGATGATTCTGCCACCATCGAGGTTATCTTGACAGAATTTTCTTCAATAACGCCGGGCGAGGTGTGTATGCCGAAACAAGGATGGACGAACTCGATCTCTTATGCAGTTTCCGGGATGGGGTCTGCCCGCAGAGTCATACGCCGCCCCCGAGGGTATGGGAGCGTCCGCTGGGGTGAAGCTCCGGCTCGCGCTCTTTTTCAGAACGTCGCGAGGGCGTTGAACGGACTCGCGGTACCGCCCGGAACCTTCGTGAGCTGCCAGGAAACCATGAACTCCCAACGCCGCCGCTGCCCTGCTTCTCTGGCAACGTCTTCGAGATACCCGTTATCCACGAGCGGCAGCCCGATGAAGACCTGTGTGATCTGGTGAATCGGGCGGACGAGGCCCTCTACACCGGACGGCTGGACGTCGTTCACCGCGTCACTGACGAGCACTGCCACGCCCCGCTGTTTCAGCCACGGCAACACCGATGCGTGCAGGCCGGCCCCCTGCCGCGCAAAGTTCCACGGCCCTTCTTTCTCGCGCTTCGCCCATCGGCCGGTGCGGACGAGGAGCACGTCGCCGCTGCTGACGGTGACACCGGCGAACTTTTCCCACTGCTCGAGATCCGATACGTAGATCGGAGTGCTGGGCTCGAGCCACGGCACGCCCCGGAGCAGCGGCATGTCCACGAGAATGCCGCGGGTCACGTACCCCGGGCCCATACGGTCAATGGCGAGGTCCTTGCACCCGTGCTCATCGAGGTTCTGGGGATAGCCGTTGAAGACCACCTGCTTCCCCTCTCGCTCGGTGCGGTAATGGCACAGGGCGTCCATGTGCGCGAGCTGGCCGTCGTGCAGCGAGAAACTCATGGCGTCGAGAGCAGAGCGGACTTGGCCGGTGTTGGGGTCAATGGCAGTCATCCAGTGTTTCGTGGGGGCAAACGTCTGGCTGTCAATGGCCTGCTCTTCGCTCACGAAGTGGCCCAGCGAAACTGACACGCCGTCCTTCACCAGTCGGGCGGCCGCCTTACTCTTATCCGGCGTAATCAGGTTGAGCGTGCCGCGCTGATCATTGGAGCCCCAACGCCGCCAGTTCGACAATTCGGTTTCCCACTGTTTGATTCGATCCAGGGTGACCAGAACGGACGCGTCTTGCGTGGATGGATGCACTACGGGACGCGCTTCCTGCGCGTGGGCGGACCGCGATCCGGCGGGTGCGATGGCAAACAGGCCAATCAGAATGACGGCGATACGCTTCATCGGGTTACCCTCTCTCCATGTATGCTCGAAGTATGCTCGAACGCGCCTCCCGCTCGAGGGAACGATCTCTTTCGTGCCTCGCCTAAGCTTTGATGATTTCACATTCCACCGATATGGCCTCGGTTCTGGGCCTACTGTCTGCCCGCCGCCGAGCGCGCGGTGTCGGTGCGGAACTGCACGCGGCCGATCTTGGCCAACCCCGAATAGGCCAGCCAAATGGTCGGCGGAGTGGTGGAATCGTCAATGCTGATATGCCGGGTTTCGGTGCCGAGCGAAGCCAAGGGGTATTCGGTAAACTGTTCCGTGAACGGATTGAACTTGGCCACCCGGTCGGAGTTCATCTGGTTGATCCAGACCATTTGGTTCTTATCCACCTGGACGTCGTAGGGATGGGCGTACTTGGACGGTAGCTGGTACTCGGTGACCTTCTTGGTGCGGCTATTGATTCGGGCCAGCCTGCCGGCCCAAAACTCCGCCACCCACACGGAATCGCCCTTGGGATCGCCCCCCAGTCTGCGGGGGCCTTTGAAATACAGGGGCGCGGTGTTGTTGGCGGCGCCGCTGCGCCTGCCGATCTCCCGGTCTTTCTCGCTGACGCCTTCCATTAGTGGAGACAAAACCACCTCGCTGACTTCGCCGGTGCGGCCGTTGGCCACCATCAGCCGGTCTGCCCCGAGTTGAGCGATCCAGGCGTTGTCCTCCGCATCCACCGCGATCCCGTAGATGCCCCCTCCGGGGGTGATGGATTTGTAATCGGTGTATTCGCCGGTGGCGGGGTTCAGCTTGACGGCTCCCACGTTCGCCGAGGTCCACACGTTGCCTTTGGAATCCACTTCGATGTGCCCCCCGACCCAGCCCCCTCCCTGGGGCTTGGGGAAAAGCTGGAACTTTTCCGTGGCGGGATCAAACTTGATGATCGTTCCATCGGTCCCGTTGTTGAACCAGATGTTCCCTTTCGAATCCGGAATGGCGCCGTGCGTCCGCGACGCCAAGCCGGTTTTGTCTTCCAGCTTGAAGCTGGTTACGCGGCCGGTTCGGGGATCGAGCCTGCCGATGGTGCGCTCGGGGTAGGTGTTATCCGAGAAATAGACGTTGCCATCCTTGCCTGCCACCGCATCGTGGAGCACTCCCCCGTCGCCGGAGGCGATGCCTTCGGACCAGTCGCTGCCGTTGGGGAGCATGACAAAATTCGGGTTATCGCCCCGCGGGATATCGTATTCGGTGACCACGATCTGGGTCGCTTCGCCGGTGACGCGCGGAAAGGGTTTGAACTTCATGGCAGACGGATTCGGTCCGCGGACGCGGGCCAAGTACGCGACCAGGTCTTCCTTATAGGCCTCCAGGAGTTTGCGGTTGGGCGCCTCGGGCTGGGTCTGGGTCTCGATCATGGCGTTCAGGATGATGCCCCAGCCGGCGGCATCAAATCGCTTGGCGAGGACGAAGCCCGTGAGATGACACCCGGTGCAATTGCTGTGAACGAGCTCCTTCATGCGACGATCTTCGGGGGTGTCGCCCGGCAGGCTCTCGGCCCATTCTGCGCCCGAAAGCTGCATCTGGAAATCCTTCATGGGCCGCAGCGTGAAATTCTGCTGGAACTTCTTCCCGGAAGCGACCGCCAGCTCGCCGCGGGCCATCTCAAAACCCACCGCTTGCGCCCAGACCTTGTAGCGCACTTCGGCCAGCGCGGGGAAATAATACTGTCCGTCCCCGTCGGTAAACACGGAGGTGCTGAACGTCTGGCTGTTGGCGCGAGCAGAGACCGCAACGCCCTCCATCGCTTTCCCGTCGGCGGACTTCACGACCCCCATCAGTCCCGTGCTGGGCAACGTGGCCGCCTCTACGGCGGACAGTCCTAAACAGAGCACCGCAACACTGAATCCAAACCTTCGGAGCGAACCACCGAATCGGGACATGTCGTTACTCCTTGTTACTGGCCTATAGAGTCTTGAGATACGCCCTATAGGGTTTTAAGATACGCAATGACCGCGTCCATATCCTTCGGCTCCAGACTGTATTGGAAGCCGGGCATCTTCCCTGCGACGCCGGACAGGACGAACGTCCGCACCACGGCCTCCGGACGAGGTTTCGCGCCGCTGAAGAGGCCCTCCAGGCGCGGTCCGACGGTCGTCCCGAGGTCTTTGGGGTCTTTCGGGTTCTTCGGTTCCGGGACATGGCACAACCCACAATTTTGCAGGAACAGCCGTTTCCCCGTTCGTTGCTGCTCACTCAAACCGGAAACTGGAGCGGAGGAAGAAGCCTGCGAGGACTGGGCGGACGCGGCGGGCGGCGCGGATATCCACGCGATGTAGATACAGACAACCCCCAGCCACGCGAACCGTGAGTTCATGCTGCCCCCTGGACACAACCGCCCTTCATGATAGCACTTTGCGGGGCTATTCGGGGGATCAATCGGGGCGTATCAGGGCGATAGGATGACTCTCTCAGTCAGAGAGAACTCCAAAGGTACGCAGCTTGTTTTTTTTCCACCCACTGGAATGTGCGCATTGCATAATCCGTTCTCGATGGGGGCTTGAAGTCATTCCAGAGGCGATCCGCGATCGGTATCACTTAGAAGATTGAAGGACATGAAACACGGTGCTGCCTGGTAGCGCCAGAAGAGGGAAATGATGATCCAAGAAACAACGGTATTCACGAAAGGCCCTTGGCAGGCGGGAATCCAGTACGATGATGAGTTTGGTTGCCCCGTCATGGATGAATCAGGGCGGGAAGTAGCCGAGGCCAAGGGCGAGAACGAGGACGAATGCGCGGCCAACGCTCTCCTTATCGCAGCAGCACCGGAGATGTATGAGGCTCTCCGGCAGGCCTTTTCTTTGGTCCGACTCATGGATCACCCTGAGCTGGCCCGCTTTATGAGTGAGACCCTCGACAAGGCCGCGGGACTAGTCGGACGTTAATGCTAAGCTCAAGATCGCTCCCGGCCATCCTAACTTACCGGCGGCGAAATGATTATCAAGCTTCGATGCCGAGTATAAGGGCGGGAACATCTATGTCGGCGATCCCTCTTTGTTGCAGGTCCCAGACAATCTGTTCAAAGTAGGAAACGCCGGTAGACATCTGATTTGCGAACCGCTTGGTTGGCACGATTTCCACTCCCGAATCAATATGGCCCAAGTTTCTAAAGATCGTCATTTTGGCGCAGACGTTATAGACCATGAAGGCATACTTGCCAAACTGAACTTCGACTCCCAGCCTCTCCTTGATGAAGTCCATCTCACGGAATGCTCCTGCGTTTGTCGGGTCTGGAGTGTAGCCTATCTCGTAGAATTCACGCGAGTATTCACAAGGAATCCGAAGCGATTCCCAGCCAACCTTCTTGAATTCCTTTTTGAAAGTCCGATTGAGGGCCTTGGGACTAAAAAGCTTCTTGCCGGGCATGGTCTTTTCTTTGCTTACTTTCGTCTTGTGGGAAGCCGCATCTACGGCCTCTATAACGCTGTGAATCTCCCGAAGAAGGTAAGGATAGTATTGCTCAACATAAACAGCCGTAGGGTTAGAGCTAACGCTTCGTTCCCTTCGCAAATTTCCTGGATTTCTGCGAGGATGCCGCCAAAATACTGCCCTGGTGAGATGAGACATGAATAGTGCTTTCGAAAAGTTGCACATCATCTTCATCCAGATTACGTCCTTTACGAAGCCGCGTTTTGCATGCTCGTGCCTGCTCCACGTGCCGAAAACATTTCACTTCCACGACAACACCAGACATCACGTCAACCACTACATAGACCTTCACACTTGCCTCCGTCTTAATTTATTGGGTTTCTCGCTTGGCAAGGCGCGTGTGCCAATCGAGTACATTGCTGTATTCAAGAAAGCTTGTAAGCTCAGCAAGGCCGCTTTTCCTGAATGTGGGTCGGAAGAGCTGCCGCGCGAAAAGCCCCCGTCTGACGTCGTTTGAGACAATAGAGAACCGAGAAACATTCGGGTCAGTAAGAAGAATGTCGTTGAAGCGCAAGAGACCTGAATAAACAGGGGTCGAATGTTCCACTTCAAAGAGCCCCTCGATCCCATCGCGGCCCCCTGTAACCCATATAACGTCAATCTCAGACAGTATATCCCGGACTTGTTCAAAGCCAGCGGGGATGCCTGTACGCAAAGAAAATCGTTCGGCAATGGTCCAATCGAGCTTACCCACGTCACTGTCAGGCACGTACACGTCGTATCTTTTAATGTGCCCAATACTCGCAAGAAGCGTTTGCACCTGTGAGTGAGAGAGGTCACGAGCCTCCCTCAGGAGTTTGGTGTCAAGACTGCGGGCCAGGGGTTCCAATCCAACGTAACCCTCAACGTTGAATCGTCCTTGACGGGCGATGTACAGCTCTCGAATATCACCTTGAGATCGCAATTGGACTTTGTATTGCCCATCGCTTGCCGTTTGCGCACCCCGGAAAATTTCCTCGAAATCGGCGTATGGGATAAACAGAGCCGGTGAGCCATCATCGAGCAGAAAGCAAAGGAAGCCATTGTGTCCTTCTAACTGGCGTAAGTCCCCTTCACGCAATCCGAAGAAGGTGCGTCCACGAGGATGCACCTTAGAGTACCTAATATAAATTCGCGCCGCGTCGTCGCCCAGTGTGAATAGCGATTCGCTCCCCTTGATCTTCTGGAGCTGACCAAAGCGCTGGCGGAGTGTCTCTAGAATGCCGACTTTATAAGGATTAGGCATGGTCCCAAGCGAAGATTTTTTTCTTTGAAGATTCTGTAGAAGTAGGAGTCGAGGGGATACACCTCTCCGTCTTCCACAAAATTGCCGATTTCCCAGCAAATGCTGCCGTCATTCCTCAACACTCGGACAAGTTCGTTAATGACCTCGGTCTGCTCCTGGAGGTAGTCTTGCAGGGCTTTCTTACGCTCGTATTCTTTTCCGAGATTGTAGGGGGGGGACGTGATCACCAGGGACGCCAGTCCGGACGGCAGGCTCTTCAGGAATGTAAGGGCATCCCCTTGATGCAGAATGACTTCTTCGTCTCGAGAAAATATTTTCGCAATCTTAGGTCGCTCGAGCAAAGAAGGGGCCATCCACCTTGCCTCCCGAGTCGCATTGCAACACAACGGGAGTGTTTCAGTCAAGAAGGTCCTCCAATCTCGCTACGGCGCGTGAACCCATTTCTCCCGGAAAGCCAGCCCTAACCCGCTTTGGCGATCCAGGAGGACATGCGTCCCGTCCGGCCGCTTTTGAAGAAAAGGAGCTTGGGGCCGTGTTCGGAGAGGTCCACCGAGAGGGCGTCGCCGGGGCTGACCTGGCGGGTGGCCATCAAGTGCGCGAGCGGGTCCACCAGGTGGCGCTCGATCGAGCGGCGCAGGTGGCGCGCGCCGTAGCGGAAGTCGAGGCCGTCGGCGAGCAGAAACTCCTTGGCGGCCGAGGTGCAGCGGAACACCAAGCGGTTCCCGCCGCTGGCCTGGAGCAGGCGCTGCTGCACGCGGAGGAGTTCGATTTCGAGGACCTTCTCGAGATCGGCGCAGATCAAAGGGCGAAACGGGACCACCTTGTCAATGCGGTTCAGAAACTCCGGCGCGAACTTCCGCCGGGCCGCTTCCGTGGCCATGACCTTCAGCTTCCGTTCGAGGCGTGCGTCGAGGAGCGCCCGGTTCCGCCCGAACCCTATACCGCCGCCGAGTTTGCTGGCCATCTCGGCCGCGCCCAGATTGCTGGTCAGGAAGATGAGGGTCTGCGAAAAGTCCACGCGGCGGTTGTCCCCCAGGGTGAGCGTGGCGCGGTCGAGCACCCCCAGCAACAACTGCCAGAGCGCGTCGCTGGCTTTTTCGATCTCGTCAAACAGGACGAGGGAGAGTTTCAGGTCCTCCCGATGCCACTGGTTGAGCGCCTCCTGCGTCAGCACCGGATGCGTCTCCCGATGCCCCAGGTAGCCCGGCGGCGACCCGATCAGTTTGGCGATTTCGTGGCTGTGCTGAAATTCCCCGCAGTCCACCTGGAGGAGCGCCCGCACGTCTCCGAACAGGGCTTCCGCAACCGCTTCCACGACACGCGTCTTGCCGGACCCGGTGGGACCCAGGAACAGCAGCGTGCCCACCGGATGGTTCGGCAGATTCATCCCGGCCAGGAAAACCTGATAGACGGAGACGACGGCGTGGAGGGCTTCCTCTTGCCCCACAACCCGGGCGCGGAGAGCATGCTCCAGTTGCCGGGCTTGCGCGCTGCGCTCGGTCGGGTCCAGGGCCTTTTCCGTCGCCGTTCCGATCATTCCATCATCCCCTCATCCCCTCATCCCCACTCTTCCCCTCTAGTAATCTCATCGGCAGGGACGGGACAAAATTAGAGAGGCAAATTTTGCGAGTGGCGGACACCGGCGGCCCGCTCCATCCCGGATACCAGACGATACCCGCCGGCCTTCGGCATCGCGCCCCCGCATGGAAATGCGGCGGGCATGATGTATACTGGCTCGCGGCGTAACGGCTTGCCGTAACGACTTATGGAATGGCACGATCTGCGCGACCCCAATGATCCGGAACTCGACCGTCTGGCCGAGCGCCACCGGCTCCATTCCCTCCACATCGAGGACTGCCGCCACCGCGGCCAGAACGCCAAAATCGAAGAGGAAGAGAACTACCTCTTTGCGGTCTTGAAGCCGGTCGAGATCAATCCCGACGGCTCGCTCGAGTTCTCGGACCTCGACCTGTTCCTCGGCCGCGACTTTCTCATCACGGTCCAGGAGAGCGAGTGTCGCCCGGCGCGGCAGGCCCTGGAGAAGCTGCGCGCCAACGCAGCGCAGCAACGCCCCGACATCCTGTTCTACAAGATCGCCGACGCCATCGTGGACTCCTACCTCCCGGTGCTCGATCAACAGGATGAAACCTGTGACGCGCTCCAGGACGAGGTCCTGGAACGGCCGTCGCCCGCGGCCCTGGATCGAATCTTCTCCGCCAAGCGAAACCTGATCGAGTTGCGCCGCGTGCTCGCCAATACGCGCGACGTGATGAGCCATCTGCAGCGGACCCGCTCCGACCTGATTGCGCAGGACCTGTGGCCGTTTTTGCGCGACGTCTACGACCACGTGGCGCGCGCGCTCGATACGGTCGAGGTGCAGCGGGACATTCTGAGCGGCGCGCTCGAGATTTATCTGTCGAGCGTCAGCCAGCGCACCAACCAGGTGGTGAAGGTGCTGACGGTGCTCGGCACCATCACTCTGCCGGCCTTGCTGGTGACCAGCTTCTACGGAATGAACCTGCGCGGGCTGCCCTGGGGCGACGCGCCGCAAGGCGCCTGGCTGGCTGTGGGAGTCATGTTCCTGGCGACCGCGGCTCTGCTGGTCCTGCTGCGCATCTTTCGCTGGCTTTGACCCGGCAGCCCTACTCGCTTCGACGCCATGCGTTGAGATTCGGACGTGTCTGCCGGAATTGCTGCTGCAAATCCGCACCATCCGGGTTATACTAACGATTAGAGAAGCCGCACTGGTCAGTCGCGGCTCTGGGAAGAGCGTGCGAAGCGATGTCGCTCAAGAAATCTGAGAAAATCTGGCACAACGGCCGGCTGATCCCCTGGGACGATGCGCAGATTCACGTGCTCTCGCACGTCGTCAATTACGGGTCGAGCCTGTTTGAAGGCATCCGCTGCTACGAGATTCCCTCCGGGCCGGCGATTTTCCGGCTGGGGGACCACATGCAGCGGCTCATCAACTCCGCCAAGATTTACCGCATGACCCTGCCCTACTCGCGCCAGGAACTCGCGCAGGCGGCGGTCGAGCTGGTTCGCGTGAACGGCCTGCGTCACTGTTACGTGCGTCCGATCGCCCTGCGCGGTTACGGCGAGGTGGGCGTCCATCCCCACAATGCGCCCATCGAGGTCTATCTCGCCTGCTGGGAGTGGGGCAAGTACCTGGGCGCGGGAGCCGACGAAGGCGTGGACGTCTGCGTTTCTTCCTGGAACCGCATGGCCCCCAACACGCTTCCGGCAATGGCCAAGGCCGCGGCCAATTACATGAACGCGCAACTGATCCGCATGGAGGCCGAAGCCAACGGCTATGCCGAGGGGATCGCGCTCGACCCCAGCGGCTACGTGAGCGAAGGGAGCGGCGAGAACATCTTCGTCGTGATCCACGGCAAAGTCCTCACGCCGCCCTGGAGCGCCTCGGTCCTGCCCGGAATCACGCGCGACACCGTGCTGACGCTGTGCCGCGAATTCGGCATCCCCGTCGAGGAGCAGAACATTCCCCGCGAGCTGCTCTACGTTGCCGATGAAGTCTTCTTCACCGGCACCGCCGCCGAGATTACGCCGCTGCGCACCGTGGACCGCATCCCGGTCGGCAACGGCAAGCGCGGCCCCATCACCGAAAAGCTCCAGCAGGAATTCTTCGCCATCGTCGAAGGCCGCAAGCCCGACCGCCACGGCTGGCTGACGCCGGTCCCGGTCGCCCGCGCCGCTCCCGTCGCCGCCAATCCCTAAACCGCACTTGGATGTCATCCTGAT
>MEKR01000042.1 GCA_001767035.1 Acidobacteria bacterium RIFCSPLOWO2_02_FULL_61_28 | reverse complement strand
ACCGGCAGCGGCAAGACGGAAGTCTATCTGCGGGCGATTGAACTGGCGCTGCGGCAGAATCGTTCCGCGCTGATGCTGGTTCCCGAGATCGTGCTGACGCCGGCGGTCGCGGAACTGTTCGTCAGCCGCTTCGGCTCGCGCGTCGCGGTGCTGCACAGCGGGCTGTCGGACTCCGAGCGCGAGGGACAATGGCGGCGCGTGCGGGAGGGGAAGTCGGACATCGTCATCGGGACGCGCTCCGCGGTCTTTGCGCCGCTCGACCGGCCCGCGCTGGTCATCGTGGACGAGGAGCACGACGGGAGCTACAAGCAGGAGGACGCCCCGCGCTATCACGGCCGCGACGTAGCGATCATCCGCGCGCGCGACGCCGGCGCGACGGTGGTGCTCGGGTCGGCCACGCCCGCCATCGAGTCGCGTTACAACGCCGAGAGCGGCAAGTATCAACTCCTGGAGATCGAGGAGCGCGTCCAGGAGCGCCCGCTGCCCGACACCGCAGTCGTGGATATGCGCCAGGAGTTCGCCGAGACGGGCCGCCAGCATTTCTTCTCGCGGCGGCTCGAAGAGGAGATCGCCGCGCGCCTCGGCCAGCGCGAGCAAATCTTAATCCTGCTCAACCGCCGGGGCTACTCCGCGTTCGTGCTCTGCCGAAGCTGCGGCAAGGCGATGGAGTGCGCCAATTGCAGCATCGTTCTGACGCACCACCGCCGCACCGCGCGCCTGCTCTGCCACTACTGCGGCTTCGAGCGTCCCGTGCCGCGCGCCTGCCCCGAGTGTTCGAGCGAGCATCTCTACTTCGTCGGCGAAGGCTCGGAGAAGGTCGAGGACGCGCTCCATCGCCGCTTCCCCGAAGCGCGCATCGGACGGCTCGACCGCGACACGGCGCGCGGGCGCGGCCAGGGCGAGTTAATCCTGTCGTCGTTCCGCAGACACGAGCTGGACATTCTGGTCGGCACGCAGATGATCGCCAAAGGCCATGACATTCATCGCGTCACGCTGGTCGGCGTCATCAGCGCCGACATCGGACTCGCCCGCCCCGACTTCCGCGCCGCGGAGCGCACCTTTCAGTTGATGACGCAAGTCTCCGGCCGCGCCGGGCGCGGGGCGCTCCCCGGTGAAGTCATCATCCAGACGTATTATCCCGATCACTACGCTATCCGCGCCGCCGCCGCGCAGGACTACGCGCAGTTCTACCGCCAGGAAATCCGCTTCCGCGAGCTGATGCACTACCCGCCGTTTACTGTGCTCGCCAACATCCTGGTCAAGAGTCCGAGCGCCGAGACGGCCATAAAGCTCACCGGAAAGTTGGGCCGCCATTTTGAATCCGCGCAAGCACCGGGCTTGAAAATCCTCGGTCCCGCCGCCGCGCCGATTCATCGCTTGAAGAAGGATTATCGCTACCAGTTTTTGATTAAGGCTTCCAGCCGCCGCCTGCTCCGCGAGTTGCTGGTTTCCTGCCGCGATTTCGCCCGCGCCGAAAACTTCCCCGCCGCGTCGTTGATTATGGACGTGGACCCGCAGTCGCTGCTGTAATCCGGGGCCAGTCAGAGCCGCGACCGTGAGGGAGCGGACACTTTAGAACCCATTGACCGCTTGCTTACGCGCGCGGCTCGGATTGACCGCGACTTCGCGCAGCGCGAGACCTTCCCCGCCGCGTCGCTGATTATGGACGTGGACCCGCAGTCGCTGCTGTGAAACTGCGACTTCGACTTTCTGCGAATTAGTGGGAAGTCAAAAAAGGGTTGACCTCAGGTTGCCGTCCCTTATCCAGTAATGATTGTTCTCGTCGTAGTGCCAGCCGTGTTGCCTGATTATTCTGATGAAATCTGTTTTTGAAATATCCAAGGCGCTTATTGCCGACCTTCGCCAAGCCTCAACAACTATTTGATTAAAGAGGGACTCCCCATAGATTTGCGATGGGCTGGTGGCGAGGATTTCACCGACGGCCTGAGAAACGTCCAACTCTCGGTTTTTTGATACTTGCTGGGGTTTGCCAGTCTTGTAAAAGGTCAAAATTAGCTCTCCCGCAAGCACCGATTCGTTTCTTTTCTTCTTATGCATTGACCAAATAGGATCGCCGACCTGCGAGACGGCTGCTTTGAGTTCAGCGCCCGCTTCGGCTGCAGACGCGAGAATCGCTTCAAAATAGGCAACGTTCCAGTGCTGGAACACGACGGATAACCACCTGCCTTGCTTCAGCATGTTGACGCAAGCTCGAATGCTTTTGCTTAAGCGTCTAGTGTAAGTGGCCTCCGAATGATCCAATTCACCACCGACAATCAGCTCACACTCTCGTAGCTTTAAGCTGGGTATCTGGTCGAGCCACACATTCCAGAGCGTCGACAAGTCCAAGTAAGAGATGTGGCCACCGTAAGGAGGGTCGGTAAAAATGTAGTCAATCTCTCCCCTGAACTCCAACTCTAACTCCTCAATGTCTTTGGCATGAACCTCAAAGCTACCGTGCCACTCACCCGTCCGCCTCTTGACTTCAATCAGTTTATCGATCTCCACCTTTGCTGCGATGACATTACTTGCGCGCTCCTCGAACGTTTCCCAGGCAGGAAGTTCGACAGGATTCTTGGCAACCTTATAGCGATAGATGCTGAAAATGCTGGACCCCCCCCTCGATTCAGCCCGCCCTTCTGCCGACAGGAATGTCTTGTTCAGCTTTGTGAGCGTCGCGGACCACGCGATTAACATTGCCTTCTTGGCGTAACCGTCAGCTAGATTGCCAATGGCGCCCTTAAGCACTGCCAGTGATACCAGTTGCCGATGTGAGAACAGATCGTAATACCATTCCACATCTGCATTGCTCGGAAGGCGCACATTTTCTGGAAGGGTAAGGCACCGCTGATGTGCTGCCAATCCCTTCTCGTCTATCGTCTGGATGTCCGTTAGCTTCCTCTGGCACCGGTCTCTCAATTGGCTGAGTGCCCTCCGGCAGTCTCCGATCTCGCCTTTACTAAGATCGGCGATGCCGCAGGCAATGAAGTTCGCCAGCGGGTTGATGTCATTTTGGATCCCGATGCGGTTCTCCAAGAACGCCTCAATCGCGGTTACCCCTGAACCACCAAAGGGGTCAAGAACCCGGTCGCCTTCTTTGGTGTAGTGAAGAATATAACGTCGGACTACGTTGTAAGGTCTGCGAGTGAAGTATGGGTGTACTCCATAGTGCCGTCTGGCGGCCTGTCGCTCTGCCGGAATTGGTTCCTGCAATGGCGTAATTTCCCCGTATGCGCTCAAATCCTGGGCGTCAGGGGAAACTTCTGTGCGTGTGCGCATAAAGCACCAAGCTCGATCACATCAATGTGTTGTGGCATCTGCTTATGCTGGTGTACAGCGCAGAGCACAACGGCTCGAGAAAGTTCCTCTTTCCCGTATTTCCTCTGCTGATACTGGAAGCCCTGGCTGTTTCTCTTGATTTCAACAGGCACGGAGTATACAGGGAAATTGAGGAACCGAAAGTCAGTGAAGCAGTCGTAACCCTTGCCAACGTACCCACCTAAAGTCATCCCCAGGTGCTTCAGAGGGCCAGATGCCCTGAGCAGGTCCGGCTCTTGGATATGCGGCAGACGCGAGCTTGGCTGATGGTCCTTCACAATTCTGCAAATTTCGTCGAGCGCCCAAGCCACGATTCCTGGCTGCTTTCTGTTGACGTGAACCAGTTGCTCGATCCAGAGCGGACTCGCGTACGCATACGTAAACGTCAGCGGTCTATCGATCCGAGGGATTTCTCTGCCCTTGGGCCTATTCGCATACTTGAATTTCAAAGGCGTTAGATAGAAAACGTCATCTCTGATATCAATGTCAACGTCAATGCGCTCGAAATCTCCAGGAGGAAGCTGGTACCACATTCGAATCGCCTCCCCAATGCTTTCGGCCGCCAATCCCTGCTGTATTCTATCGTGCCCGACGTTCCCTGGAACCGGTCGTTGCTTGTGGTCCAGCTTGTGCACAGTGCTCACTGCGAAATAATCAGATTTCGTCGCGCCGTACGGGGTCAGCAGCCCAACGCGCACTGCTCCTTTTTTCCGCAAGAACGTCTTTACCGCTTCGGGCAGCTCGTGAAAGTAATACTGTGGACCACCCGTATCCCTGCTTCCCCTTTTTGTCTGCTGAAGGTGCACAGTGTTTCCTCAGGAGCACGCGCGACACAAGCGAATCAAATATACACCATGTCCTCTCAAACCACCCGCTTGGCCTGTGTGGAAATCCTTCTGCGGAGGCTTTGCCAAGGAAGCGACGACGGCGGGAGGCAGAAGCGAGAAGCCAGAAGTCAGAAGACAAAATGGAAGCAAGAAGCAGGTGCAGGTCCCTCTCCCGGCAAGCCGGGATCGGGATGACAATGCAGGAGACAGGAGCCAGAAGGAAAGGCCATCCGAGTGGCGTATCCCGAATCCTGCTAATGAGATTCTTATCGCGGCAGAGGAAGACGCCGGAGCCGCACGCCGGCCACCGTTCGTTCGGCGTTGCAGGTTATCCTTCGGTTTCGCCCGTTAACTCCGGGACGTGTTCGTCTTCGTAGCGTTCAATCAGCACGCCCACCACTTCCATCAACGACGCTAAGGGGTGCTTTTCATCCTCCCCGACTTCATCTATTAAACGGTCCAGGAAAGCGACCAGTCGCTGGTATTCGGCCTCGGTATGGGGAACCGAGACGGTGTTCGCTAGCTCCGTCCAATGTGTGGTCACGGTCGTGACATCCGGCTTTGCCATGTCCGCCTTACTCCTTCCATGTCTCCGCTTCGTAATCGGCATGAGTCGAGACTGCGCGAATGTAGACGCGATGACGATTATAATGAATGGCCGCTACCAAACGAGCTTTATTCCCCCCATATTGAAGACGGTCAATTTTCCCACTGAATCTGCGGCGGGGAAAACCGTTCGCAGTTCCGCAAAGGATGCAAAGTTGCGGCGTTTCATCTCCCTGTACCAGTGTTGCAAAGCACTGCGGGTCTCCGGATGGCGGGCAGCAAACTCATTCAACCGCTTCCGGGTGATAATGCGCATTTTGCCTCACTGGCCATGCGTTTCATTGTAACACCTTGTCGTTTTTTCACCCCGGCCCCTCCCTCGCTACCGAATATCTTAGCATACCCAACCGAGCCATTTTCCCGGTCGCGGCTCGGATGGCCCGCCGCGAGAATTTTCCGGCGCCCTCACAATTTTTCCCTTTTCCGGTTTGAGCTGTGGTATACTGATTTTGAATTTGAAGAAGTCGGTTTGCTCGAAGCCAGTCAGCCCTATCGGTTGCTTTCTGTCCAATTGACTCCGTCAAATCCGCAATAGCCGTACCGAAGCAAGTTGCTGATAGTCCGGTTACCAAGCCGCTTTGCAGCAAGGCGAGCGGCAACTTTAAGGAGAAGAAGAGAATGAAAAATGTGTTTGTCGGAAATATGAGCTTTCAAACCACAGAAGGCGACCTGCGGGAGATGTTCGAACCGTTCGGGGAAATCGCGCGCGTCAACGTGATCACGGACCGGGACACCGGCCGGGCGCGCGGCTTCGCCTTCGTCGAAATGACCAATGACGAGGAAGCGGCCAAGGCCATTGCCGCGTTGAACGGGAAAGAGGTGGGCGGCCGCGCCCTGAACGTGAACGAAGCGCGCCCCAAGGCGGAGCGATCCGATTCCAGGGGCGGCGGATACGGCGGGGGCGGCAATCGCTCCGGCGGCCGCGGACAGCGCTGGTAGTCACCGTCAAAACTTGCGCTGGGGGCAAATTTCTTTTTGCCCCCGGCACGATTCCAGGAGGGACCCATGGCCACTCGGGGGAGAGCTACGTTTCAAAAACGCCAGAAAGAAATGGCGAGAAAAGACAAACAGCAGCGTAAAGCGGAGCGCCGCGCGCAGCGAAAGTTGGACGGCTCGGATGCAGGCAACACTTTGCTCGATGACATCGAGCCGGTCGCCGCGGAAGACATCGAGCCGCTCGCCGCGTTGGAACCGGAGAGCGAACCACGGGAGAGTTGAGCCGTCCTCGCAAACCTCCGCGTCTTTTGGAACATCTGGAACATCGGGCGGAACATCGGGCGGAACCGCCGGTTTGACAAGCAGGAGGAAAGGGGCCATACTCTTTGCGGTGTGAGCATATCTGCTCATCTTTCCAGGGCGCCATGCGCTAAGTCAGGCGGCCTGGAGTTACCCTTCTTAGCCTACAAGACCCGGAACTCAATCCAGAAGTAACGAAGGCTCTGGTGAAAGTCGTTTTCGGGGAATCTCTCCCGGAGTAAGGGCTGGCAGTCACGGCAGGGTTGCACGCTGCCCTTCTTTCCACCCGCTGGAGAGTATATTACAGCCACAAGAAACGAGGTTCCCGTGCTTACGAAGACGATGCAGGGTCTTTCCATCGCGGTGCTGCTCCCGGCAGTGTTCTGGGGTTCCTCCGCGAATTATCTGCTGTTGCTGCAATGGGTGGTGTGCGCGGGCGCTCTGCTGGTGGCCTGGGAGGCGTATCGCTCCGCGAAGCAGCTTTGGGCGGTCGGCTTTGGCGCGATTGCCGCACTCTTCAATCCCCTCCAGCCCTGGACGTTTTCTTCCGGGACGTTTTTCTGGCTGAGTTTGCTTTCCATCGGAATGTTCCTGGCGTCCTTCGCCGTGCTGAAGGCGAAGGCGCGATTCGAGATGCCGTCCCTCGTAATGTAAGCCGGGGAAGCGGGGCGCTCGAAGAGCGGATTCAGCAAGCGGGTCTGCGCGGTGCGCGGAAATTGGAAGGGGATACCATGGCGGACAAAATCAAGACGGGGGCTATGCTGATCGAAGGAAAAGCGCTCCTGCCGGTCTCGTTGATGCTGGAAAGCGAGCGGTGTTCGGAGGGCTGGATCTGGCTCAAGAATCTCGACCGCTACCGGCTGGCGCGAAAGGTCCGCGATCGGGGATGGAATTTCTTCTCCATCCGGGGCGAGGTGAAAGCGAGAGCCTTTGGCCTGGACGTGGAGAAAACGACCCGCCGGGCGCTGAGGCGAGTCCTGGCGAACCCGAAATCGGCGGCGTTTAATTGCCGGGAAATTACGGAAGTGGTTTTGATTCGTTTTTTGGGGCTGCCCTACGTTTCCATTTCCGCCGGCCCGCGACACATCCAGGAAAGCAACGTTCTTCTCCAGTCCGAACTGGCTGCCGCCTGAACTGGAACGGAGAGGCCAGCAAGGGAGAACATGATGTCGGAACGAAATGGCGACAAGGCGAGATTCCAGCGAGCACGCCAGCGCAAACTTCTGCGGCGGAAGCGCGTTCGGGAATTACGGAATGCACTGAAGCAAGAGGGTGGAATCGGACAAAACCTTGGAAAATAGGTAAGCATCCCATCCACCGGAGGGGAAAATGAACATCCTGATCCAATACGAAGGTTTCAATGTTGCCGGCGCCTCGCGCACCTATAATTTCCGGGTGATGTGCGTGCCCGGGGAGGAGCGCCGATTCGCGGTCCACGTCTT
>MEKR01000041.1:16141-16949 GCA_001767035.1 Acidobacteria bacterium RIFCSPLOWO2_02_FULL_61_28 | reverse complement strand
GGAGGTGTTCTGCGTGGTCACGACCTCGTTGCAGCCGGTTCCGATGGAAGCCACCACAAAGCGCCCGGTGAGCTTCAGGGCGCGCAACACTTGGTTGGTACCAGCGATCATGCCGCAGCCGGTGCAGCCTTGATGGCCGGAGGTCAAGCCGGCCGTGGGCACATAGCCGTACTCGCCGGGGTCGAGCACCGGTTCCGCCAGCAATGAGCTGTGCGGGCTGGCCCCGATCTCGCTATTAAAGAGGACTCGAAACATCGTTGAACAGCTCCTATTAGCCACAGAGACACTGAGGCACAGAGGATGGAGAGCTGAAGTCAGAAGAAAAACGTCCGCGGCCCCATTCTGGGCCCTGGCTTCCGCCTTCGACCGTATTTCCTCCGTGTCTCCGTGCCTCTGTGGCTTGCTTGTGTTTCGTCATTTCATTATGCGCCGCGGAACGTTTCCATCGTGCGCAGCAGTTCATCCTCCAAGGACTCTTCTTCCGGACGCCACGCGAAGAAAGCCGCGGCTTGCTCATCCGGGGGAGGCGGGGCCGGAATCTCGGGCGCGCGGTCGCTCGTTTCGACAAAGCCGCGCCGGAGGGCTTCCAGGTTCGCTTCCTTGGGCTTCGGGACATTCTTTTCGTAGTAGGCCATCGCGGATTCGAGGGGCAAGCGCGGGCAGACGCGGTGCATCGCTCCCAGCATGACCATGTTGAAGAACGACCCCAGGCGCAGTTCCCGCGCGATGCCGCTCGCGGGAACCACGAATACGGCCGCGTCCGGGTCCGACAGATTCAGCAATTCCCGGATGCGAGCCGGGGAATATC
>MEKR01000041.1:0-16101 GCA_001767035.1 Acidobacteria bacterium RIFCSPLOWO2_02_FULL_61_28 | reverse complement strand
GCGGGCGGGAGCGTGGCTCGGCGAAGTCAGGATCGTGTCGTCGTAGATGCACACCAGGTCCTGGCGGCCGGTGAACGAGCGTGTCTTGCGGGCGCCGTCGCTTGGAATCAGCGTATCGGTATGCACGACCGCGCCGCGCCGCTCCGAGCCGAAGGTGGGCTTGGTGAACATCCGCAACCCGTTTTCGACTCCCGCGCCGGTAAAGAAAACAGCGGAGGTGATCGCGCCCTGGCCGGCCCGGCCATACAGGCGGATTTCGTAGTTCGTGCCGGTGAGCGGCGTATGGTACTGGCTCAAGATGGGCTGCGCTTTCCAAATCTCGCCATACCGTTTCCACAGCTTGGGGTCCACTCGCTTGGGATCGGTGAGCAGGATGGGGTCCTCTTCGATGTCAAGCCAGTACGGCTCGCGGCGATAGGGGCGGCCCGCGGCGATGTTGGCGGCCAGGTTGAAGAGAATCTGGAAGTGCTCCGGCCTGATCTCGCTTCCGCCCAGCCCGCCGATGACGCTGGCCAGCCGAGGGACCTGGTTTCCCAGATGGGCCTGCAACGCGCCGGCAATGCGCGACGCCAGCGGAGGGAAGACATCGCCGTGAGCAAGCCCTTCGTCGAACACCACCACAGCCTTGGCGCCGGATTTATAAAGCGCCGCCGCAACGTCTTTTGCCGGGAAGGGATTAAAGAGCCGTATCTTCAACACGGCCAGTCCCGGAATTCCTGCTCGGCCCTGCAAGTGCGAGACGATGGTCTCGGCTGTGCCTGCCGTTTCCCCAAGCAGCGCTACAACCAATTCCGCCTGCGGGTCCCCGACCCACTCGAAGTTGCGGTACGTCCTGCCAAATTGCTCTCCAAACTGGCCGCCTACTTTCTCGACAACCGAGAGCGCATTCGTCAACGCCGCGCTCTGATTCCGCTTGTGGCGGCGGTAGTAATTGGCCGAGAGCATGGCTCCGTACGTCACCGGGTGGCTCGGCGCGAACAACGGTTCGAGCGGCAGAAACGGCGGCAGAAACGAATCCGCTTCGGACGACGAGGGAACCTCGACGCCCTCATAGGTATGAGTTCCCGTGAATCCCCGCAAGTTGACCAGGATGGGCTGGCGGACGGAGAGGTCCTCGGCGATACGGTAGGCTTGCAGGAGGTCGTCCAAGGCTTCTTGCGCGTCACCGGCAAAGATCTGGATCAAGCCGCTGTCCCGGACGGCGTAAGCGTCGGAGTTGTCTCCCCAGATGTTGATGGGTGCGCCGGTGGCGCGGTTCCCGACGAAGATGACGAACGGAAGCGAGGCGCCGCTGCCGTTTTCCAGCACCTCCACCATGTAGAGCAAGCCCTTCGAGGAGGTAGCGGTCCCCGCGCGCACATCCTTCGCGCTGCTGATGACCGCCGAGGCCGCGCTGTGTTCGCTCTCGACGTTGATGACCACGCCGTCCATCTCCCCGTTGGCGACCCAGTAGGCGACTTGCTCGGAGCAACTGGTCGAGGGCGTGATCGGGTAGTAGGGATAGCATCGCACGCGCGCCAGGCGGAATCCCCATGCCGCTGCTGCGTTCCCGGAAAGTAAAAGTCGCATAACCTGGCTCTTCCCTCTTCTCTATTGGCCGAAATGCCGCGCGCGCATTTCCGTGTCGTACACTTTGCCGTCCACCAGAATGCAGTCGGCCGCTTTGCGGCTGCATTCCACCCAGCAGAGGTAGCATCCTTTGCAGGCCGCCGGATCAATTTCGCAGAAGCTCGAAGATCCGTCGCCGCGCAGATGAATGGCGCTCTCCGGACACACGCGCAGGCACCGCGCGCAAACTTCCCCCAGGCATCCCTTCGAGTCAATCGTGAACTCGTGGACGCGCCAGCCGCTCATATCCGCCGGCTTCTGCTCGAAGTTGTGAATCACCGCGCCGCGCTCCAAGTCTTTACAGACGCGGGGGTCTTCAAAGACCTCGGAACGCAGTACCTGCCCATCGCGCGAGAGCAGCAGCACGCGGCCGTCGGGGCCTAAGTCGGCCAGTTGGTCCATGATCGTCATGTAATCCAGGCCGTCCGGCATGCGCCGGGCAAGCTCGTCCAGGGTCAAAATCTCCGGGGCCTCGAGCAGGTCCGTCCGGCGCTCCGGAGCCCGCCCCGACCGGGTGATGGGAAAGCCCATTAACTTGAAATCCCGTAACGATCTTCCCCCCGAAGAGATCTCGGAAGCGTGGCTTGCGGGAGACGCGGTTTCGGTCGGCGTCACTCCGGCTTTCTCGAGCGCCGTGACCAGGCGGCCGGAAACCACGTATTCTCGGTGCTGGTTCACGCTCGGCAGGAGCCACGTTGTGCTTTTCTCGCGGCCGTTTTCGTTTTCGCTCATGACTCCCTCTCGCGATGATGTTCGCGGATGCCGCCAAGTTTCCCAAAGCCGAACCTCTCCCTGAGGTATAGTTGCCTTCGGGACATGGTTTTTCCGGTCTCCCGCCTCCCCCGGCGGGCCGCCGAGGTCGAGACAGATATAGGTGTTTGCATTTTGGTGGCCAATTCGCCAAGTCGGAGAGACGGCTTCGTAGGCGGGCGGAAATGGAAGGCGGCGTGCTGGGATGAGAGATAATGGAACGAGCGCGGTGGCGGGAAGGAGAGTTGCCTTGTTCATTATATTGAACAGGAGTTCCGCCCTATCCCCCACTTTTCCAAGAACGCAAACTCGCTCTAACTATACAGGTTATCCCCTCTGGAAATGCCCTTTGCCCGGTTGGCAGGCTGTCCTGCTTTGCCTCGGAATGTTCCTCTGGATGGGGCGGATGGGAGTTGCTCAGGAATGCCTGGAATGCCATGCAACGACGGGCCTCGACCCAGCACGTCCCGGAATTACCATTGCTCGGGAGGATTTTGGGCGAAGTGTTCATGGTTCCCTCGGTTGCTCCAGTTGCCACACGGGAGTGGGTGAGTTTCCCCACCGGCGGGTGGAACGACCTCAGTGCGTTTCCTGCCACAGAGAGGAATCTGAGCAATATACTTCCGGGGTTCACGGGCAGAGCATCCAGGCCGGACGAGTCGGCGCGGCGCGTTGCCAGGACTGCCACGGTCCCACGCACGCGATTCGCGCCGGTTCGGACCCGGCCTCGCCTGCCTCGCCGTCGCGACTGCCGGAGACCTGCGGCGGCTGTCATGCCAACGCTGCTCTCATGCGTCAGTTCGGAATGCCGGTGGCGCGCCCTCGGGAAAGTTATGCTCAGAGTGTCCACGCGATGGCGTTGGCGGATGGCCAGGGGGGAGCCAGTTGCGCCGACTGTCATGGCGCTCATGCCATCTTCCGCGGCGCCGATCCTCGCTCAAACATCTTTCGCTTTCGCGTGCCGGATACCTGCGGGCGCTGCCACACGGAGATTCGCCGGACGTACGGGGAAAGCGTTCACGGGCAGGCGATCGCGCGAGGCGTCACGGGCGCAGCCGTTTGCACGGATTGCCACGGCGAGCATGCGGTTCTTTCTCCCGCCGACAGAGCTTCGCCGGTCTATTCCGCCAATGTCTCGACCGAGGCATGCTCGCGGTGCCATGCCGATGAGCGCTTGAATGCCCGCTATAACTTGCCGGCCGACCGCGTGCTGAGCTATCAGGAAAGCTATCACGGCCTTTCGGCGCGCGCGGGGTCGCTGCGGGTGGCCAACTGCGCCAGTTGCCACGGCGTCCACAACATTCTGCCTTCGTCCGATCCGCGTTCGACCGTGGCCCCGGCGAACCTCGCGGCCACCTGCGGGAAGTGTCATCCCGGCGCAGGCACCCGCTTTGCGATCGGGCCGGTGCACACGTCGCCCGAAGATGCCTCTAACCGCGCCGTGTACTGGATTCGTTGGTTTTACTTGATTCTGATTCCGGCCACCGTCGGATTCATGTTCCTGCACAACTTGCTCGACTTAATCAAGAAAGCCCGGTTGCGATTCCTGGCGCAGCGGTCGCGGCCGCAGTTGCTGCGCATGACGCTGAACGAACGCTGGCAGCACCTGCTGCTGCTGGTTTCCTTCTTCGTGCTGGTCTGGACCGGATTTGCGTTGCGATATCCGGAGAGCTTCTGGGCGCAGCCTATCGTCGCGTGGGAAGAGCGCTGGCCGGCGCGGGCCTGGCTCCATCGGGGCGCCGCAGTGGTGATGCTCGCCGCCGCCGCCCTGCACCTTCTCTATCTCGCCACGAATCCGGCGGCGCGCCGCCGCTGGCGGAATTTCCTGCCGCGCTGGGCGGACTGGACCGAATTCCGGCAGCGGCTGGCGTTCAACCTGGGGCTGCGGCAAACGCTTCCGCGCTTGAGCGAGATGAGCTACGTCGAAAAGGTCGAATACTGGGCCGTGGTCTGGGGAACCGCGCTGATGGCCCTCACCGGCCTCGTTCTCTGGAGCACCGACTTTGCCTTGCGCAACCTGACCAAGTGGGTCCTCGACGTGGCCGCGGTCATCCATTATTACGAAGCCATCCTGGCGACGCTGGCGATCGTCGTGTGGCACTTCTACAGCGTTCTGTTCGATCCCGATCAGTATCCCATGGAGTGGACCTGGATCACCGGCACTACCGACGCCGAACATTGGTCCGCGCGCCGGAAACCGGCAGCGCCGGAAGCTCCTCCACCACCAAGAAAAGAGAAGGAGGGCGGGGCGGAGGAATAGAAAGTATGAATGACTTTCAATACGAGTATTGTGTAGGGACCGTGAGGCCGAAGCAGGTAAGCCCCGCCTGGCCTGATCCCGCCGAAGCGGGACGAAGGGAGCGAAGCCGAAGGTCCTGAGCTTATCGAAGGGCCGAGGAGAAAAAGCGCCCGCCGGGGCTGCACAGCCTTGATAGCGTTTATAATGGGTGCAGCGATACTTTGTAGGGAGGCTGATCCCAGATGAAAACATTCACGGCAGTGGTGGAACGTTGCGCCGACACCGGCCTCTATGTGGGTTATGTTCCCGGTTTTCCGGGGGCGCACACGCAAGCCGAAACTTTGGACGAACTGAACAGAAATCTCCAAGAGGTGATCGGAATGCTCCTCGAAGAGGGCGAACCTACCCTCGAGGCTCAGTTTGTCGGAACGCAAACCGTGACCATAAGCTGAGCATGGGCAAGACCCCGGTTCTCAAATCCCGTGAAGTCATTTCCATTCTGGAACGCCTCGGCTTTACCCAGGTTCGCCAACGAGGCTCCCACAAACAGTTCCGACACCCTGACGGCAGGAACACGACGGTTGCAGTCCACCCGGGGCGAGATGTTTCACCGATCCTTCTGCGCCAAATTGCCTCGGACATCGGTGTAACGGTCGAGGAGTTCCTGGAACACCGCTAGTGGGCTTTTTCCGAATTTGCGAACCCACGGCGGGAAAAAGCGCTCACCGCGGCTACGAGGCTATCTTACTGGGTCTGGCGACATTTACTCGCCGCGCAACGGAAGGTCCTCCTGCCGATGCTCATCCTTGAAATACTCGACGAGCGCCTTGTGCTGTTTGAGCATCGCCTTCCAAGCTTTAAGACGTTTGTCCGCTGCACCAACAAGCGGATTTTCCATAACGTCCCAAGTGGGTGTATGCGTTCTCGCCTTCGCTCTTTCGTTCTTATGAAGATAATTGCTGAATTCCCGTCGTGCAGCGCGGTCAATGACGGCCTCGATTTTGTTTTCGAGTCGTCCCTGATAATCTGGCCTCATCGTTTCCCACAAGGGCACAATATCCTTCCCTATTTCGTTAGCCAAAACTCTCGGCGAACCCTTTTGCATTTCCTGCAACACAAGCGGAATCGCGTGTTCGGCAAACTCCCACAGTTCAGAATCGGCATCCACAGGGAAAAATGTCGTAGGCAGTGTGTCCCAATTCACCGTGAGCCGTCGGAAGGCAGCATCGGTTTCTGCCACATGGAATCCATTCAAGATGGTTTCGAGCCCATCTGCCACGACGACCAGCACCGGGAAATCATAGCCACCTTCCTCGATGCCTATGGGAATTCTGTCGCGATGCTCATCCTTTCCAATGACGGCAATGTCATGGATGGTGCACTTCCCGCGAGTCAGGTAGGCTTTTGCGACCAAATCCTCGGTCGTGATTCGAGAATACCGCTGCAATTGGTCGGTATCCGTGTTTGCTCCAGATTTCCACTCGAACAGAACGGTGTGGTGAATCTGCTCTGAGGCGATGATGAGTTCGGGAGCGACCGTGCGTCTGTCGGAATTCGTGAACCTAATCTCGACGGTTTCTACTCTAAATCCCAATTCGTACAGTCCACGTGGCAGCCCCCCTGCCCCTTTGCACATGCCGAAGAACAGATTCAAGAGCCGCAGGTTGAAGCTCAAAAGAGTGTGTCTCCCTCTCCTGATTTCAGCGTGACTCCGGAGTCGTAGTAATGCTGGAGGTTAGTGTAGAGACGAGCGATTGAGTTCCCGCATGATCCATCCACTAGGTAAACACGCATGAAGTCCGGCGTGATCTCGAAGGTGATGCGATGGGTCACATGCAAATCGAGCGCCGTCACCCGGAAATAATTCCTGCCGAGAGAGACAGGCGCACCCCAAAGCCGAAACGGTTCAGCGCCGGAGAAAACGGAGTCGAGGAACTTTTCCATATCCGCGATTGGTCGGCTGAAGGTGATGTTGAACGGTTCCCCACTGACGGTGTAGTGCGATCTTCGAGCGTTCGCCATCTGAGCGGCTTCATAGCGGAGACTGAATCTTTCCTCGAAACCCTTGACCTTTTCCGCATACGTCCGGTACACGCTCGTCACCAAGTTGATGTGGCTTGGGAACGAGGTTCCGCGTGCCGTAATCTTGCCGTCCCACTTCACATCGTCCAGCGTGAACGAATCCTGATCGACAGCGCGATCAAGCCAATGTTTGACCCTGACTTTCGATAGCGTCGTCGCGTCGGCGAATGCATGCGTCTCTCTCAGGGTGTTGAGCACCTCGCGTGCCCGGTTTCCCCAAAGCTGCATTTTCAAATACTCGACTGGAGCATCGGGTGCCTCGAAGTCAACGTCGGGAACCTCACGGCGGTCGAAGTCCAGACCAAGCCCACGGAAGAGACCCATCGCGGCGACCTGCTCCAACAACTGCATCGGCAACCAAGCCGTGTCAAGATGGCTGTCGTTTGCAATCACACGCTGAAGGATGCGGTCGGCTGCTGTGCTTTTCGAGACGGAGTGCAGCAGCCAAAATCTCTGGTCAGATGCGTCCACGTAAAATTCGGCGGAATTGGTTGCCCACTTAACATCAACGCTGTAGAAAAATTCTTCCTCTGTTTCGTGAATGTGGGATTCTGACCGTTCTCCCAAACCTTCCTGTCCGAACGCACCTCTAAGAAGCGCACGGATGTCGCCGTGCGTGGAATTCTCGGAGTGCGCTTCAACTAGGTACGTCTTCAGCAGGCTGGTCTCTGCTTCAAGCTGCTGCCGTTCTTCAAGATCGGTATAGGCATGGCTCATCACTTGTTGCAGCCGTTCTGCCATGTCTCGTCGGGTTCTGATGGGCATATGCGTTGCGGTCCAAGAGGAGTTTCATTTCGCGATCACTTTGAGGTGACTCTCACGATCGGCGGCGTAACTGAGGCAAGCCAGAATGTCTTCTTTCGTGAGGTCTGGGAAGTCGGCGAGAATCTGCTCGTGCGTCATCCCGGAGGCCAAATAGGACAGCACGTCATAGACGGTGATGCGCAGACCCCGGATGCAGGGCTTTCCTCCCCGCTTGCCCGGCTCCATGGTGATTCGCTCCTGGTAATTCATGGGCACAGTATAGCCTTCCAGTGCCTTCCCGATCAAGCGGGGTAGCCACGGCGAAGGCTGTACCTGGCCGTGGGCTTTTCCCGAATTTACGAACCCACGGCAAATGGAAGCTGCCCATTTGCCGCGACTTTCCCGCTGGGGTAGACTGAAGCGGTGATCTATGAGTGGAACGGCAGGAAGGCAAAGGCTAACCGGCAGAGGCATGGCGTATCCTTCGAGGAGGCTGCAACCGTTTTTCTCGACCCACTGGCTTTGACCTTTCCCGATCCGTATCACTCCAGCGACGAGCCACGGGAGATCACAATCGGCCATTCCACCAATGGCCAGGTCGTATTCGTGTCGCATTGCCGGCGCGGGAACCGCACCCGAATCATCAGCGCGCGGAAGGCGACCAGAGGAGAGCGCAAGCAATATGAAGAAGGCATCGGCGAAGAGATTCGATGACGATTTACGGCCGGAGTACGACCTCTCGAAGCTCAAGGGAGGAGTACGCGGCAAGTACTACCGGAAAGCAACTTCCGGGACCAACCTGGTGTTGATCGAGCCGGAGCTTGCGGATGTGTTTCCCGACACGGAGTCGGTGAACCGGGCATTGCGACTTTTGGTGGATACGGCAGAAGCGGCTGCCGGTCCCGCGCGTCACCGTCCGAGCGAGCCGAACAAGCGGCTAAGGCCGACCGCTAGAAAACGCCGCCGCTTCGCCGTGGAGCGTTAGCCAGGTAGTCCCGGCGGAGCGTATTGCCCTCGGCTCCGCTTCCTTCGACTCCGCACAGGGCAGGCTCGCCGTGGGCATTGCTCAAGTTTGTGGCCTGCCCGCTTGCTGACGCCCACCCCAGCGCGCTGACTGCGGCGCGCTGGGGACCCCCGGGACGCGCGCGGCTCGGATTGAATTTACGAACCCACGGCCACCAGACCGCCCGGAAAACGGTCTAAGGTCGGGCTAGCGCCTCTTGGGCGGCCTCGAAAGGCGGCGTCACCGCGCCCAGAAACGGGACCGTGCGGCCGGGGAGCGCAATGTTCCAATACATCCACGGCAGGCCATACTTCTTGAGCAGCCACATGTCGTAGCGTTCCTTGAACGTATTGATGAACGGCAGCGTCGGCGTGGGATTTTTCGTGTAGTCGAACTCGCACAGGAGCATCTTGCCGTAGCCCGTCACGATAGGGCAGGCCACGTAGCCGTCGTAGCGCATTTCCGGCTCGCGGCCGTGCATCACGGCCAGCAGGTTGGCGGCAACCACTGGGGCCTGCTTGCAGGCCGAAGCGCCGGTCTTGGCGTTGGGCGTGTTGCCCACGTCCCCGAGCGCAAACACGTTGGGATAATCCACGCTCCGCATGGTGTGCTGGTCCACCTTCACCCACCCCTGCGCATCCGCCAGCGCGCTCTTCCGCACCACGGCGGGCGCTTTCTGGGGCGGCGTCACATGCAGCAGGTCGTAGCGAATGGTAACGCGCGGTTTGGCGGGGTCGGCCGTTTGCTCGAAGGTCGCCTCCTGTCGCGACGGCTCGATCGCGACCAGTTGGTGATTGTACCGCGCGTCAATTCCGTACCGCTCGACCACAGGGTTCAGAATGGCGGCGTACTCCTTGATTCCGTAAATCCCCGGAAGGGCCGAGCCATAGATCACCGTTGCGTTGACGCCGTGCTTGCGGAAATAATCCGCAGCCAGGTACATGATTTTTTGCGGAGCGCCGGGGCATTTGATGGGCGTTCCCGGCATATGGAACAGGGCCACGCCGCCGCGAAAATTGCGGAGGAGTTGCCACGTCTTGGGCGCCAGATGGTAGCTGTAGTTGGTGGATACAGCAGGGGTCCCGAGCGCCTCCCGCAGTCCCGGAATCGCGTCGAGGTCCAGCTCCACCCCCGTGGCGACGATCAGGAAGTCGTAGCTGATCCGGACCCCGGAAGTCGTGACGACGGTGCGCCCGACGGGGTCAATCTCCGCCGCGCCGGCGTTGATCCATTCCACCCCGCGCGGAATGAGGCGAGCCTCCTCGCGGGCCGTTGTTTCTTTGCGGACGACCCCGCCGCCGACCAGCGTCCAAAGCGGCTGGTAAAAGTGGGTCTTGGACGGCTCGATGATGGCAATCTGGTTCGCTCCGGCCCCGGCACGAATCAGGTGCGCCGCCGTGGTAATTCCTGCTGTCCCGCCGCCGATGATCAGAACTCTCTTGTGATTTCCGGCCATAATAACCTCCCTAGAAATCGTTCCAATGAAAACGCCATCTCTCTCCGATGGCCCAGCAAAAGTAAAAAGCCCGCCAACCGATCTTCCGGCTGGTGGGCTATTGAATGTGGTCCAACTATAACCGCTAGTCGAGACCACCCCCGCAGCCGGAGGAGCAACAACAGCGCGCACCGCAGATCACTCTGTAGTCCGCCCGGTTGCCTGTTGTGACCGAGTTTTGGGGAAGTAGTTTCATAAAAGGCCGAATGATAACGGCCCAAGAGTACGGAGACTGCTAACCGCTGTCAAGCAATATTTTCGCCGCTGCGGAACTCCCAATGATTCCCCCGGTCGGCGTTTACAAACGCCGGGGCCGGTGAGAAAATGGGTCGAGGTACAGCACTCGATGGCGCCGCAGAATTCTCCAATGCGAATGACGGAAGGCGAAGGGCACGGTGGCGAAGGGATCATCCTGACGAAGCTCGATCAGGCTCTGAACTGGGCGCGCAAGTCCTCGCTCTGGCCGATGAGCTTCGGCTTGGCCTGCTGCGCCATTGAGATGATGTCCATGGGCGCGTCGCGCTTCGACATCGCGCGTTTCGGGGCCGAGGTCTTCCGCCCGTCGCCGCGCCAGGCCGACCTGATGATCGTGGCCGGGCGTGTCTCGCAGAAGATGGCCCCGGTCATCCGGCTGCTCTACGAACAGATGCCGGAGCCGAAGTGGGTGATCTCGATGGGGGCCTGCGCCACCTCCGGCGGCGTGTTCAACAACTACGCCATCGTCCAGGGAGTGAACCAGGTCATCCCGGTGGACGTCTATGTACCCGGATGCCCGCCCCGCCCCGAACAGCTCATCTACGCGATTCTCTTGCTTCAGAAAAAGATCGAGGCCGAGCGGGGCAGCTTCCGCAAGACGGCCAACCTGACATAGCTCCGCACCGACTGGCCGGGGTGCTGAAAAACTTTTCTCTCTGCGATGCTGGATCGGGAATGGAGTGGGAAGCGATTATGAAGGCGCCCGGACCGCCTGGCGCGTTCTTTCACCGTCGAGCCGAATCAAATCAGCCAGATATTTGATGGCCTCGGCCATTTCGTGTCTTGCCTCAGCCATTTCGTGTCTAGCCTCAGCCATGTCTTGTCGCGCCTCGGCCATATCCTTCTGTATGCTCTGTTGACCCTGTTCCATCCGCAGCAGAATTTCTCGCGTGTGCGCGGATTCTTCTTTGAGCAGCCTGTTGTTGATCGTGGCGTAGATGGCGAGAAAGACGCCCATGATCGTCGCCATCGCGCTCACCAGGGCTAACAGTTCCCAGAAGCTCACCTTGGCCTCCCTCGGCCCATCCTGAAACGCCTGCGGCGCTTACTTTCTGCTCTCACTGTAGAAGGGACAGCGAGGTCTGTCAAGCATCCTTCCTGGAAGGCGCGTCGAACGGGAGCGATACAATTTTGGCGGGGTCGTTGCCGATTATAACGGAAGTGCCCGGCTGGGCGGCATCGCGGCGCAGGTACGCGAGCGCAATCGTTCGGCGCAGCCCGTAGGAATACGCCGCGCTGGTGATGAATCCCGACGGGTGGCCCGCCGCGAGCGCCATCATGTTCCGGGCAATGTCCCGCTTTCCCTCAAATGACAGACCGACCAATTGCCGGTTGACGTGCCCGCGGGAGCGGATGCGCTCGACGGTTTCCTGTCCGATATAGCAGCCTTTGGTGAAGCTGAGGGCGTGCATCTGGGCGGTTTCCTGCGGCAAGGTTTTCGTGTCCATGTCTTGCCCGTAGCGCGGGAGTCCGGCCTCGATGCGGCGAATTTCGATGGCGTCAAAACCGACAGGTTGGATGCCGAAGCTGGCGCCCGCTTCCAGAGCTTTTCGCCAGAGGTCCACGGCCCGGTCTGGAGGAACCAAAATCCAGTAGCCCTCCGCACCGCAGGCCGAAGCGTGGAGCAGGCGAGCGGCGAGGTCTTCGAGATAGATGTGCTCCAGGGGGTGCATGTGCGGGGGATCAAACCCGAGCGCCTCGCGGAGCACTTCGCGCGCGCAGGGACCTTCGAGCGCCAGGCAGGCGAGTCTCGCGCTCCAGTCTTCGAGCTCCACCGCGTCGGCGATGATGTGATGGTCGAGTTGCTGCCGGATGACTTCGGTGAGTTGCGGCTCGCAGTCGAGCAAGTAGCTCTGCGCGTCGAGCCGGAGGACGAGCGCGTCGGCCAGGATGTGGCCATGCGGATCGAGCACAAACGCGTAGTTCCCCTGGCCTTGCGGAAGCTCCTTGACTTCATTGCTGACCATCCCGTGCAAGAAGCGCGGGGCATCCTCGCCGCGGACCAGGAGCCGCCCGCGATGCGAGAGGTCCGCCAGACCCGCGCCCTCCTGGAGCGCCCAGTATTCGGCCTCGACGGAACCAAACGAGGCGGGGATTTCCCACCCCTGATAGTCCTGCAGCGTTGCCTGTGCGGTTTGGAATTGCTCGAACACGGGACTTCGGAGCATGACACCAACCCTTCGTGCTGCGGAAACCTTCGCACCATTGTATCGGCGGGGCAGGGAGATGTAAATTGCCCGCCGAAGCCTTGCGCCGCCCTTCATTTCGCCCTTGCGCTTCGGGACGCCGCAAGGCAAACTCAAGGGAATCGCAGGGCCTCCTACGCCAAGGCTTCGGAGGGCAAGCCCACTGGAGCTCAGCGAGCGCAGGAGGGCAAGGCGGGCGGTCAATGTTCCCCAAGTTTTTCTCAAGGAGGTGCGGGATGAAAAAGTTCGGGATCGCTTGCGCCGGGATACTGCTCACCGTTTCCGTCGGCATCGCGCTGCAACGGGCGAGCGACAGTGCCGATCTTGCGGTGGTCAACCGAATCCGGGACGAAGCGCTCACCCGTTCCCAGGTGATGAAGCATCTGCTGTACCTGACGGACGCCCACGGCCCGCGCCTGACCAACTCGCCGGGGTATAACGCAGCGGCGGATTGGGTGGTGGGGCAGGCCAAGAAGTGGGGCCTCGAAAACGCTGCGAAAGAGAAGTGGGGTCCCTATGGGCGCGGGTGGTCCGCAAGCCATTTCTCGGCGCAACTGGTCGAACCGCAATATGCGTCGCTCATCGGCGTGCCGCTGGCGTGGACGCCGGCGACGAACGGTGTCATCTCGGGAACTCCGCTCTATGCCCCGTTGCGGCGGGACGAGGACCTGGACCGCTACCGGGCCAATCTGGAAGCCTACCTCACGCAGTACAAAGGCAAGCTCAAGGGGCAAATCGTCCTGCTGGGCGAGCGCCCCAACGTGGCAGTCCAGGAGACCGCCGCAATGCGACGGTATAGCGCCACTGAACTTACCGAGCGGGCCGCCGCTCCGGAGCCGCTCGAACCGATCGCGATTGACTTCCGCAATCCGCGCGTTCCGACCGATCCGCAGGAACGGCGGCGCTATTTTGCTTATGCGCCGCGCTATGTTACGCAAGTCTTCCAGCGGCAGCGCGAGGAGCTGCGAAACCGCCTCAACCGCTTTCTGGTGGAGGAAGGCGCGCGAGTGCTTGTCCTTCCGGCGCAGCGCGGCGATGGCGGCACGGTCTTCCCGCCGACGGTGGCTTCTTACAAGACCGACGGCGTGACTCCGCCACCCTCCATCGCCTTGACGCCGGAGCACTACAACCGGATCGTCCGGCTTCTGGAGGAGAAGGTGCCCGTTCGGATCGAAGTCGAGGTCAAGGCGCGGTTCCACGAAGACACGCTCGACTCGGTGAACGTCGTCGCGGAGATTCCGGGGGAAAGCAAGAAAGAGGAATTGGTCCTCATCGGCGCGCATCTCGATTCGGTGGACTCGTCCGGGACCGGAGCCACCGACAACGCCGCCGGCTGCGCCGTCATGATGGAGGCCCTGCGGATTCTCAAGACCCTCGACCTGAAAATGGACCGCACGGTTCGGATGGTGCTCTGGAGCGGAGAAGAAGAAGGCCTGCTCGGGTCGCGCGCCTACGTCAAACAGCATTTCGGCGATCCCGAGACGATGGAGTTGAAGCCCGAGCACAGTCAGGTCTCCGCCTATTTCAATTTCGACAACGGCACGGGCAAAATCCGCGGCGTCTATCTCCAGAGCAACGACATGGTCCGGCCGATCTTTGACGCGTGGCTCTCACCGTTCCGCGACCTCGGAGCGACCGCGCTGGCGATCCGGCGGACCGGCGGCACGGACCACGTCTCATTCGATGAAGTGGGCCTCCCCGGCTTCCAGTTCATTCAGGACCCCATCGAATACGAGGCGCGGACGCACCACTCGAATATGGACGTCTATGACCGCATCCAGCCCGGCGACCTGATGCAAGCCTCCGCCATCGTCGCGTCATTCGTCTATCACGCGGCGAACCGTCCGGAGAAACTCCCGCGTAAACCGCTGCCGGAACCCTGGCCGAAAGAGGTGCGGGGGAAGTAGCAGGTGGTTCGTCAAGCAGACTTGTTCTATACATATAGTGTATGTATGATAGAATCTGATGGCGGAGCAGTTGAAATTCGAGTGGGATGCAACGAATGTTTCCCACATCGCCCGCCACAAGGTGACGCCGGATGAGGCCGAGCAGGCGCTTCGCAATGACCCTTTTGACCTCTGCTATGAAATGGTAGGTGGTGAAGAACGGTGGACTTCGATTGGCCACGCCGATAACCTTCGCGTATTGCTGTTGGTTTGGACACTGCGCGGCGAGGAAGTCGTGCGGGTGGTCACCGCGCGCGGAGCATCGAAGACAGCCGGGAGAGTCTACCTCCGCGAAAAAGGATTTGGACTATGAGAAAAGTCAAGACACCCCGATTTCGAACCGAGGTCGAAGAAGCCGGATGGTGGGACGACCACATGGACGCGGTGGAGGCTAAGTTGGTGCAGGGGATCAAGACCGGCGCCGCTCAAAGGGGAGGGCCGCAGCGGGTGATTCAGGAGCGTCGGCTCTCCAAGAACATTACCATTCGAGTAGCTATTGCCGATATCGAACGCGCGCGAGCGTTGGCGGAGAAGAAAGGCATCGGTTATCAAACGCTGATGAAGATGCTTCTCAAGCAAGCTCTGGACCGCGAGTCTCGCCCGGCCCTTGCGCACCCAAGAGCCAAGGCGCGCTGACCAGGTCTGGGTCGGTCGAACGGTTCAGTTGCGCCGCCGGCCTCCACGGTATTCTTTGCCGTTGACGACGAGCCTCTGAAGAAACATCATCCTGCGCCCATCCTTGGCGGGACGGCCGATAATCGTGATCTGGTCTCCCGGTTTGACGGTATCTTTGTCCCAGCCGGCATTGACCAATCTCCGTGGGCCACCGGTTTCGACGGTCCAACTTTCGACGTTGCCGTTGGCGTCTTTAACGTCAAAGCGAATCAGCGCATGGGGCTGCGCAAACACGAATTCCGTGGCGATTCCCGTCAGGGTGATCGCAGTTTCCCCGCGGTAAATTGCCAGCGAGTGATGCGCGAACAGCAAGCGCGAAGTCATCAGAAGACCCGCAGCCACTACCAAACCGACCCATCGCTTCTTTGCCATTCTGGCACCTCCCCATTTTTTCTAACGGCCGGAAATCCACCTGCAGTTTGCGTTTCTCCCGCCTCTGGTTTCCGATTCTATGCTTGACCTTCCACCGGGTCAAGCTCGCCTCGCCGCGGTTTTTTGCGCCCGCCAATTCCTGTTGACAATCGGACATTTTAGACCGAGACTGAGGAAGTGAAAGTTGCCGAGTTCGTCCGCAAGGTCAGGCGACTGAGGCAGGCGAGGGGCGTGGAGGTTCGGTTTGTCGCCCACCGTGGGAAAGGCAGCCACGGTACTCTGTATTATGGTTCGGCGCGGACCATAGTCCAGGACTTGAAGAGAGAATTGCCGACGGGAACGCTTCACGCAATGCTCAGACAACTAGGGTTGACCCTGGACGACCTACGGTAGGAGGACCCTAGGAGGAAATGATGCGCAGGTTTCAGTATCCCGCCACACTAACGCCGGAGAAGGAAGGCGGATTCACGGTGCGGTTCGCCGACCTGCCGGAGGCGATTACCAGCGGCTCGGATCGACAGGACGTGCTGGCGCAGGCCGCCGACTGCCTGGAAGAGGCTGTCGCGGGCCGCATCACCGATGGCTTGGAAATTCCGCGGCCGTCCTCTCTCCGGCGAAATCAGGTTCTGGTTGCGGTTCCTGCTCCAACCGCAGCGAAGGCGGCGCTCTACCTCGCCCTGCGCGAAGCCAGGATCAAAAATACGGAGTTGGCCCGCCGTCTCGGTTGCGACGAGAAGGAAGTGCGG
>MEKR01000040.1 GCA_001767035.1 Acidobacteria bacterium RIFCSPLOWO2_02_FULL_61_28 | reverse complement strand
TCTTCCGGCGCGTTGTCAATCGAGTCGAACGAGCGGAACTGCACCTTGGGGTCCTTCTTCGCCAGCACCTTCGTGATCGCCGACGTCAGCGTGGTCTTGCCGTGGTCTATGTGCCCGATCGTCCCCACGTTCACGTGCGGCTTGGTGCGATCAAATTTCTCCTTCGCCATGGCTGCTTCTACTCCGTTTTCATCAGGCCGGCGCTCCCGGAACTGACGAGCAGTTCCGAGGCCGGATCAGCAAGCGTTACGCCTCGAACCCAGAATCCATGCGGCCCGCCGTCCCACAGAGCGGGACCACGGGGCGGACTCCTCTTTTCGTCATCAGGGCCGGACCATGCCTCAAGTCCCGAGCGGCGGGACGGCCCTGTTTTCAAACCAGCACAGCGCTGGGGTTGCGGGAAACGATTACTCGGAAGGTCGGACCAAAAACTGGTGGACGGGGGAGGATTCGAACCTCCGTAGCCCGCAAGGGGCGGCAGGTTTACAGCCTGCTGCCATTAGCCGCTCGGCCACCCGTCCACGAACTGCACACTACGGAGAGCCGTTGTGTTCCAGAACACCTTGCCTCTACGGCGAACTCCTCCCAGTCTTTCCGGATCCAAACTTTCCACGCAGACAAAACAAAACTGCTTCGGCTCATCCTCCGCGCCGGGTGTCTTCCCGACCCCGGAAGGGGTCCCGATCTTTTCGGCCAGAACCGTTGGAGCGGGAGACGGGAATCGAACCCGCGACCAACAGCTTGGAAGGCTGTGACTCTACCACTGAGTTACTCCCGCCTCCAAAATAAATTCTGGAGCCGATGACCGGAATTGAACCGGTGACCTCGTCCTTACCAAGGACGCGCTCTACCAACTGAGCTACATCGGCGAGGCGCTCCCCGGAAGCAAATCCTGTTTCCCGAAGGACCTGCTTCCATCCGATGTGAACCCTCGCAGCGGCAGCCCGCGCGGGCCGCCAGAGTATTTCCTGGAGCTGGCGAAGGGATTTGAACCCCTGACCCTCTGATTACAAATCAGATGCTCTGCCAACTGAGCTACGCCAGCTCTCGGCGAAACGTTTAGCTTACCAGAGGCAAAAGAAATTTGCAAATTCAACTACAACTCTGTCTTTCCTATCAGTACCAGTGCCAGCGGGAAGTCCCGGACACCGGCCGACCCAGCGGGCTTGCCGCGGGTTTTCATGCGAATGGCTACGGTTCCGGACTCGCCTTGTTGAATCGCCGGGAATTCCGTTTGCCCCTCCGTTTGCTCTTTCGGTCGCAGAAGCATCAGCGGCGCTGGATGCTCTGTGCCGGCGGCTTTCCGGCTGAGCGCCACGACACTCTGGAAGTCGAACGCGGCACCGAGGTCCCGGTCTGCGGCAGCGGGACACAGCAAAAGAAAATGCGACTCGGGCGCGGCCCCCAGATGGTTGCCGTCCTCGGGGATGCGTGCGGACCGCAGCGTGTAGACGCCGGCCGGGATTGGCTGCCCCCGGAAATCAGAACCGCCCTTGGGAAACCGCAGCGTCCCGACCAGGGTCCCTTCGGCCAGCGCGCCGTAATCGGAACCGGCTGCATCGGCCTGGAGCGGGACCTCACGGCGCAGCCAGAGTTCCCCGATGGTCTCGCCGTTCTCCGTCACCAGCGCCACGCCCTGCGGGTCGAGCGCATTCGCAAACGCTTCGGCGAGGCCGGCCGGGGCGCCCGCAACGGGTTGCAACCGATACAAGGCTGCGTGCTGTGCCCGGCCGGGCGACGTTCCCAGCACGCTTGCAAGAATGAGGCCGCTCAGCAACCGCGCCCGGCGGTTGCTGAAGGCTTCTCGCGCAAACCGGCAGCGCTTCGCGCAGAAAATAAAATGGGAGCCGTCGAGGCTCCCGCCTTGCCTAAACAACAAACTTACCCCTTCCAAACCAATCCGCGCCGCGCTGCCGACCTGCCCCGTCTTGAAAGAACGGATGCGCGTCAAAGCCTCAGTAGCGGAAGCTCCCCACATACGCGCTCGACTTGCCGCTGATCTTCCAGGTCACGCCCAGACCCTTACCGTTGAATTCATCGCGCAGCGTGAAAACGGGCATGGAGTGGTCGAGTTTCGCCATCGGCAGATAGCAAATATCTTCGTTGCCGCAGAGGTGGTCGCCCTCCTTCATCGGGCGCGTCTCGATGCGCACCAGGTCGCCCACGGTCAGCGCGACCGAGCCGTGCTGGCGTTCTTGGAGCGAAATTGGCGCGGTCTCGACCGCCACGATGTTTTCAAGCAGGCGGCCTCCCTTGGCGCGAGCCAAGCTTTCGAGCGCCCGGCGCTGCTCGGTGCCAGCGCGCTCGTCCACAATCAGGACCGCTCGGGCCGGGTACGGATTCGAGTAGGGATCGCCGATGGTGGCCCGGGCCTTGACCACCGCAACCACGCCCAAGCCGTCGAGCGCCACGCCGTCCCAGCTTCCCTCCCGAACGCGCCAGCTCAACGTGGCCTGGTCACCCGCCAGGTTGACTTCGGAATTTGCCAGGCACGGTCCGGCATAGACCTCCGCGCTGCGCGTCTCGACATAATCGCCCGCAATGGTTGACTGGTCCGCAGCCTGCACTGCGCCGGCCAGACTCACCGCGCACAAAAACCCGCCCACTGTCCATCCGAATCTCTTCATGATATCCACCTCTTACATGGTTCTTGTCTTCATTATTGACGCTTTGCCTCATTTTTATCAAGGGAAATATTTCCCCGACGGTTCGCTCACAGCAGCAACGACCCACCCCGAAGGCGAGCGGCTTATTGCCGGGAATTTCCCGGCCGGTTTCCATTCCCTTGCTCCAAGCGCAGGAGACGGGTCTTCATTCCGAGTCCCCCCGCATAGCCGCCGAGAGACCCGTCGCCGGCGATCACGCGATGGCAGGGGACGATCAGGGGGATCGGGTTCGAGCGGTTGGCGCTGCCGACCGCGCGAGCCGCTTGGGGCCGTCCGATGCGGCGCGCAATCGCCCCGTAGGAGCGTGTCTCGCCGTAGGGGATTTCGAGCAACGCCTTCCACACCTTTACTTGGAACGGAGTTCCTTCGAGATCGAGCGGAACTGTAAACTGCCGCCGGCGGCCCGCCAGATATTCCCCAATCTCGCTGAGGGCCTGTCGGGCCAGCGCCGCGCCGCCGTTGGCCGGGGGTTGGACGGAACGTGCTTTTGCGGCTGCGGGGACCAAGCGGCTGCGGACGCGCGCAGTCGCCCGCTGCGGGCGCACCGTTACCTCGCGCAATCCTCGATCCGAACACAGGACGGCGATCTCTCCCACGGGCGAATGACCCGCCACGCGAACGAACCCCGCCGCGGATTGTTTTTCCTTCCGCGGTGCGAAGGCGAACTGCATATCTTCTCTCCCTTCCGATCCCAGGATGACTCTAGAATACACCCGGCGCGATGCCCGCTGCCCCGAGAAATGTCCGGCGAATTCCTCCGCGTCGTCGGTAGTGTCTCAGTTTGCGTTGCCCCATGTTCGCCGATCTTTTCTCTAGCCCAGGCGTTTACGCCTGGGTTTGTGTGCCACCTAAATAAGCAGCCCCCTTTAGGGGGCTTTTGCCTGGCATCGAGCAGCAGCCCAAACACAGGACGGAAGCCCCGTGAACGGGGCTCAAAGAGAATCGGTGGTGATCGCCAACCCAGGCCTGAAGGCATGGGCTAGACAAAATTAGCCCCCTGATCAAATTGAGACATCACCGCGTCCTCGTACTCCTTGACATCGTTTATTGCGCCTGCATATGATAATAAGTTTAGGGGTTCCTTTCACGGGGCAAAGCGAAAAGGTTTACAGGCACTGATGGAAAAGAAACGTCTGGAGCTTTACAAGAAACGGTTGCTGGAACGAAGCGAACAACTCTTTGACACTGTTTCCAGGACCGAACAAGACGGCCGCCGGGCCGATGAAGAGCCGGCCCAGGATCTCGCCGACAAAGCGAGCAATTCCTACACCAAAGAATTCTTATTTAAGAAGAGCAATGATGACCGCTTCATCCTGCACCTGATTCAGGAAGCTTTGCAGCGCATGGAAACCGGGTCGTACGGAGTATGCGTGGCGTGCGGGGGCGAGATGCAACAGAAGCGGTTGGACGCCGTGCCCTGGGCGCGGCATTGCATCGAGTGTCAGGAGAAGCAGGAACAAGGGCTTCTCCAGTAACCGGCTGCGTCGCGAGGGAAACCGCCTCGGAGCGCCCGCGACGGAGCGGAATCGAATCCCCCGTTTTTCGGGAGGACGTCTTCAAAGCAAGCTTGCCTTCTGCCGAAGCAACCTGGGTGGCGGCCCCCTTGCGCCTCGGCCGCAGCGCCTGGGACTCTCTCTTCACGCTCCTTTTCCCCGTTCAGTGCCGAGTCTGCGAGCAACCGCTGGAAGTTTTTACCACGGCTCCCGTGTGCGCGGATTGTCTCGCGGCTCCCCAGCCCTACCAGGGAATCGAGTGCTTTCGGTGCGGACGATTCTTGTCGAGCGGGGCGGCGCTGCGCGGTTCAGCGCGACAGGGAACTTCGTACTGCGGCGTCTGCCGGCGCAACGCGGTTCAGCGCGACGGGGTTCAGCGCAATGCGGTTCAGCACGCCCTGTTCGCTTTTGAGCAAGCGCGCAGCTTCGGGGCCTATGAGGGAACTCTGCAGTCGCTCATCCAGCGGCTGAAGTACGACGGCTACCGCCCGCTGGCAAAACCGCTGGGACGGTTTTTGGCCGAGGCCGCGCGGCGGCTGGAGGAGCAGTCGTTTGACCTGCTCATTCCGGTTCCGCTCCACCCGCGGCGGCAGCGTCAGCGCGGATTCAACCAGGCCGCGTTGCTCGCGGCCGAGGTTTCGAAATTCCTGAACATTCCCTCGGGAGCTAAGGATTGCGTGCGGGTGCGCGACACGCGCCCGCAGACCGGATTGCGTGCCGCCGAGCGCCGCAAGAACGTCGCCGGGGCCTTTGACGTGCCGGAGCCGGAACGCGTCCGAGGACGGCGCGTGCTCCTGATAGACGATGTGCTGACCACAGGGGCCACGGCCCATGCCTGCGCCCAGGCGCTGCGGAAAGCGGGCGCTCGCGGGGTCTGGGTCGGCACGCTGGCCCGCGCTCATCCGGCGCGAGATGATGTATTATAATGGATAGCAGTCAGGGACGTTATTTGGCGATGCTCCAGCCGAGGGAATGAGGATGCGGATCGGCTCGATGGAGACATTGGGGTTATGTTGCAATCTCCCGTTTTGGTGTTGAACGCCACCTACGAACCGGTGAACGTCTGCGCGGCGCGCCGCGCGATCATCCTGGTCTTGAACGGAGTCGCGCTGGCCGAGGAGGAAACCAACGGGATCGTTCATGCGGCCAGGATGGCGATGCCGATCCCTTCGGTGATTCGCCTGCTCGAATACCGGCGCATCCCGCACCAGGCGCGCGCTCTGTCGCGGAAAAACATCCTTCTTCGGGACCGCAACACTTGCCAGTTCTGCGCCCAGGCGCTGCCCTCCGCCGAGTTGACCCTGGACCACGTGCTCCCCCGCTCCCAAGGAGGCAAGTCCGCCTGGGAAAACCTGGTGGCCTGCTGCCACCCCTGCAACAACGAAAAGGGAGACCGCACGCCGGAACAAGCCGCGATGAAGCTGCTGCGCACGCCGCGCCCGTTCAATCTCCACACCAGCCGCCACCTGATGCGCCTGATGGCCCACGGCAACGGCCAGTGGCGGAAATATCTGTTCTTCTGAACCTGGGGAGCGTTCCTGCTTAGCCAGGCTCATGTTGCAATGGACAATTCTCCAACTTGAACAGCAGAGTGGTTCTTGAGATGATGTAGATGAATGAAATTTGAGGTGATCGGTCCGATAACCGACATTGAAGCTATCGCGGCCGGGCCTAGTATCCGCATGCTTCCAGTTTTGCGAAAGCGCTACGGAAAAGGGCGCTGGAGAAAATTAAAGGGAATGGCGACCGTTAGGCTGGCTGACGCCACCGTACGCGTTGCCGAGCTGCATTGGTTTGAAGCACATGGCATTGGCCGAAGAAAGCTGCGAATTAAGCGTTTCCTGGATTGAGCCTATGGCAAAGCGTACCAGATCAACCGCACAATTTGTTATCTGCGTCAAGACGGACGATCCAGATTTATTGACCCCGCGCAGAATTTATCAGGTTCTGCCTGACGAAGGCGCTGCCAAGTCGAATTACATCCGTGTGATAGACAACGAGGGTGAGGACTATTTATACCCCTCTGAGTACTTCATTTTCGTCGAGTTTCCTGCGGCGGCGGAGCGCGCCCTGTTGCAGGCTTCCGTGTGACTGAGCCGGGACCGCACGGACCAGCGGGCCAGGGCGAACGGGAAAGACAAAACATTCCTCTAAGGTGCTAAGAAGGGACCAGAAAATGTCCCGTGTGGCCCCGCTTTCCCAAGTGGTTCAGCTGGACTTCGCCCTTTTCATAGATTGGCTCGCGCCTTCTCTAAGGGCAAGGAATCCCTTAACTGAGTCCTTGTCCTACTCCATCAGCTCCTGAATCTTCTTATATTTTCCAAGGTCAAACAGACGAGTGTCGTTCAGTATCTTGATAACGTCCGAGGAAACCGCCGCCGCTGATGCAGCTTCTTGCGTGCCTCACGACACCATTTGCGTTCTTGAATGACTTTTCACAAAAAGGACATCGTACGGACTTCTGTTTGCCGCTGCCTTTTTGAGCCCCGGTGTGCTTAGGCTGGGGCCACAGGCAGCTACTTTTAGGCTGAATCAGTCGCCGGTGCAAACTCCGTACGTCTTGTAGCAACCCCGCTTCTTCATATCCATATAGACGTCGTCCGAAGCGGGAAAGTACTTGCCATTGGGCATCTGGACTTTCGGGAGCGTCTCGCGATTCATGACCTCGTCTTCCTTGATGAGCCCGTTCTTGAAGAGGATGAACGCGGTGAGGGCATAGACCTCATCTGCGGTGAGCGTCCCAGCCCGGAACATGGGCATCTCGACGGCAATGGTATTGAATATCACCGCCGGAAAAGGAGCGGCGCTGGTGATGGGCGGCACCCAGGGTTCATGGGGTCCCTCGGTCTTGCGTGCCGGCAAAGCTATGGGGAGGCCTGCAATCGGAGAAAACTCCATCGGCCGCCAATGCACGCCGCGCCCGTCTGCCCCATGACACATCGAACACTTCACCAAATAGATCGGCGCCCCCTGCTTGGCGGTTCCGCTCCCATCCGGAAGTCCCTTCCCGGAAGGGCCGGCCATCCATGCAACGGGACCCATGTCTGCCGTAGTGGGAGCAGTGCCGACGCCGGTAATGGGCGGCGTCTGTGGCCGGTTCTGCTGTGTTTGCGCCATTACCTGCAAACAGCCCAAGCTGGCGGACAGGGCCATTACGGCTACGAATCGCTCAAATTGAAAATATCGCATTGGTGACCCTCCCATTCCTGTCGATTCCCCACGGTTGCGGGATGTTGTTGCGCTGGACAACGGTGGTCTTGAAGGTTTGCACGTCGAGACCCCGGATTCTGGCGGCTTCGGGGGTCGTCGGCTGTGTCGCACCCGTCTCGTCCGTGCAGCGGGAGGCGATGACCACTTCTTCTCCATTCCAAGCCCAGGGGAAAGTAAACCGGGTATGAGCTTTGGAGTGTATGGGCAACTGGAGTTGGGCCTCCTTCCAAGTCCTCCCGCCATCCACGGTCACTTCCACCTTTGTGATCTTGCCCCCGCCGGACCACGCGATCCCGCGAATCTCCTGGAATCCGCGCCGGCTCAATTGTTGTCCGCCGGATGGACGCAGGATGCAGGACTGCGGTGGCATCTCCATTTTGAACCATCGGATGGAATTTGTCTTCTGGTTCGCCTCCGCATACATCCTGTGGAGCATAGTTACTTCGTCGGTAACCCTGATTCTCCGCAGCCGCTTGATGTTCATCGTTCCTTGGAAGCCGGGGAGGAGCAGCCGAATGGGGAACCCCTGCTCGGGCCGCACCGGCTCGCCATTCTGCCCGTAGGCCACCATGGCGTCGTCCATGCCCTTCCAAAGCGGAACCGCCCAAGTCTGGTTGTACTCGTCCGCCGCGGACGCGTAGAACCACTTGGCGCCCCGTTTCACCCCGACCATATCAAACAGCGCGGACAACGGCACGCCGGTCCATTCGCTGCAACTCAGCTCCGGGAAGCAATGCCCGGCGGTCGCCCAGGGCTGACTGCGCAGGTGTCCCGTCTCGCCGTCGGAATTGCACTCCACGGTGTGATGCCGGGATACCGAAGGCAGGTTCATCAGGTCGTCCATGGTCAGCGTCAGCGGACGATCCACCATGCCGAAGATGGTGAGACGATGCTCCCGCGGATCAATATCCGGGACTTCGCCGTGCTCATCGGCGAAATGGAGGCCGTTGGGAGTGATGCCCCCCAATTGAGCATCCACGGGCGACTGTAATGAATAGAAGTAGGTCTTGGTGGTAGTGGGCGCGCAGGGCGTACCGGAAAAGCCGAAACCGGACCCGCCGTCGAACCCGCGGCGATAGGTGGTCACGTAGCGCGAGCGAGCGCCGTACAGGCGGGTGTCTTTTTCCACTCTTCCATACCGGTCTCCGCCGATGGCCCGGGCATTCCTGCGGTACGTTTCCCACTGGGGTGTTCCCGTCCAGTCCACGACCAGGTTCCCTTCTTCGTCCCTCATCATTTCTCCGGTCCAGGGATCGCGCAAGACGCGGTCCTTGGGCACTTCTTCCTCCGGCACATAATCGGTGCGACGCTTGGGATCTTCAGGCTCTTGGGGAGACGCCGGTCTGGCTCCAGCCGCAGCCAGGGCCGCAAGCACGACGCCCCGCTTCAGGAAACTTCGCCGACTGGCTGGCATTGGTTTCCGGGGTTCCGTTTTCTTTGTCGAACTCACAAGCACCTCCTATGAAGCAAGATTTTTCCTTCCGAAGCCGGCAAGGCGGGCGTGTCTTCTGCACGCGCCGCAAAGCTCCATTGACTCCAGATATCCATTGCAGTTTTCCAGTTGCCCATAGTATACACTCATTCGTCTCGAAGCGAACTCTCTCATCCGTTGGGCTTGGGCGTCCCCAAGACCGTTTGAAGCTGGAACCCGCCTCAAAATTGACGCAGAAGGTCAGCAGAAGGTTTTTGGGGGGGGATTTCAAAACTGAGGATGCGGGCTGAATTCTTTTCTCCGCGTCTCGGTTTCTCTGTGGCTATCTTGTGGCGCTCTCGCGGCCGCCGGCTGCTTGCAGGCGCTCGACCGCGCCGCGCGTCGCCTCTCCCAACCGTTCGCGACACGCCCCGTCCATTTTCCCGGCTGCTTCGCTAGCCTTCTGCGCGAGTTCGATGGCGAGGTTTTTGTTCCCGGCCGCCTCGGCTTGATACGCGGCGGAGAGCGCATAGAGCGCATTTTCGGGGTATCGCTCCGCAAGGCTCTGGAAGAATTGCAGGGACTCGGTGTGATTGCTTTCCTGGATGCCGTAAATGCGCCCCAGCTCAAATTGCGCTTCTGTGGCGAGGAGCGCGACCTGCTGGGAGGCGATCCGCAACTGCTCGAGACCCCTGGCGCGGTCGCCGCCCGGAATCCGCAGAAAAAAGCGAACCAGTTTCAACAGAGGCGAGAGGGCGTCCGCGTAGTAGTTGTACGCGCCGAGGCCGAGTGAGGCGTCCGGCGCCAACTGCGGATTTTTCGCCACCGCTTCCAGCAGGTCGGCGCGCATTTGCTTGGCTTCGGAAGCGGATTTCAGAGACTGCGTCCGCAAGGCGTAGAGCCGGCTGCGCACGCCGCGCGCCAGTCCGGAATAAAACGCCCCGACCGCCGTAGTCTGCGGGTTCGACCGCAGCGGGCGGCTCGCCTCCAGAGTCCGATCCACGGCCCGGAAAAATTCCGCATCCCAACGGCTGGTTTTCCGATCCGCCAGATACCAGACCTGCCGCGCGTTAATCCGACCCGTCTCGCAATAGATCAATCCCCAGTAGGCTTCCGCAGCAAGCAGATTGGCCAGCGGGTGACTCGGGAAATTCTTCTCGAGGTCGCGGGAGGCCGCCAGGGCTGGCTGGTATTGCCCTTGGTGAATCTGCTCGAACGCCTGGTGAAACGGAGCGGGAACGTCCAGCGGCCCGTCCGCCGCCAGACACGGCCCGACGATCAGCGCCCCCCACAGAATTGTCCGCCATCCCATCGTTCGCGTTCAGTCGCCTGCTGCCATGAGCACTTGTCTTGCCGCTTCCGGCAGCTCGATCGGCGCAAAGATTGCCGCTGGATAGAGATACCCGTTAGGCTCTGACCGGTCCTCATCAACAATGCGGAGCATATGGTGGGCTTCTGCCTCTGCATCCGGGAGCGTGCGGTAGACTTTGCCTAGGATCAGGCTTGCCGGATTGCTGTCATTATTGATGCAGATGACAAAATCACTCATCGGACCACCTTCTTGATTTTGAAATCCTTACGACCGATGCCGTGCGCTTCAAACCAGTGTATCTCGCCTTCGCAGATCGTACCGTCCGCAAGTCGAACTGTCGCGATGCCCTTCATTTTCCGCCAACGGCCCTTGCCGTAAGTGCGCTCCAGATAGCGTCGGATGTAAACACCCCGGCCCGCCGCGATTCTCTCAACATCTCTAATCTCGCTGAGGATCTCAAATCCTGTCGCCATCCAACTCCAGAACAGCGACCGCGTGCTCGCGGCTCACCGTCGGAAAGCCCTCCAAGAAATGATCGAGCGTATCCCCTTCTTCGAGGTAGTCCAAAAGCGTTTGCACCGGGACCCGGGTACCTGTAAACACCACGGCGCCGCTCATCACCTCATACGAACGCGTAACCAGGAGTTTTGGTAGTGCCATCTCACCCTCAGTGTACCGCAACCGCAAGCCGGACGCTTCGGAAAGGTGGGGCTGGACCATCCTTAGGTATTGGCATTAGGCCGCGGAGGAATCTTAACATCCGAGATGGTGTCCCGCCCACCCACTACCGCTTTTTTCCAGCAAGCCTCACACGGCAGGGCGACTGGACCCGTATACTACCCATTATTGTGTCTATGGAGGAATCCACTCCTGCGCGGTTCAGCGTTCGGGAAATCCGCGAGGTGTACTCGCGCCTCGCGCCGCTGTACGGGCTGTGGCAGAGATTCGCGCAAGGGCGGTCGCTGCGAGCAGCTTTGGAGTTGGCCGATGTCCAGAAAGGCGAGCGGGTGCTGGAGGTTGCCGTGGGAACGGGGACGGCGCTTCAATCCCTGGCGCGGAAAAATCCCGCTGGAATAACAATCGGCCTCGACCTGGCTCCGGCGATGCTCGAACGCGCTCGCCGGAGGCTGCAAAAGCGGGATTCGGGAATCGGGCCTGCCCTGATCGTAGCCGAAAGGAGTCGCGTTTCGGGAAATCCGAACTTCGAATGCCGAGTCGCGAATCACGAAATTGACCGCTCGCTTACGCGCGCGGCTCGGATGCCAGCTTTGATCCAAGGCGACGCCCGCTCTCTGCCCTTTGCGGACGCGAGCTTCGATCTGGTCTTCGCCTCTTACCTGCTCGATTTGCTCTCCGTGGCGGACATCGCAACCGCGCTCGGCGAGATGCGCCGCGTTCTGCAGCCCTCCGGCAGGCTGGTGTTGATTTATTTGCGCCAGGGCAATCGCCGATTTGACCGGCTCTGGAACGCTTTCTATTGGATGATCCCGGTGTTGCTGGGCGGCTCCCGCCCAATCCGCGTCGCCGATAGCCTGCTAGCCGCCGGATTTGCTGTGATCGAATGCCGCCGGATCGTCGAGCGCTGCATCCCCGCCGAGGTCGTGCTGGCGCGCCGGACAGATTAGCTAATGATGTTTCCTGGTGAGGACGTTCCGAATTTCTTCGTACTCGGGGAAGCGGTGGGTTTCGAGTTTGGAAAAAACCTTGGTTTCGTTCAGGAAAACCTCAAAGCGGCCGTCGGAGAAGGGCTGCAATTGCAGACAGGCCACGCGGTGCTTGAACTCTTCCAAAATGCTTTGCGTCAAACTGACGGCATGTCGCTCGTACTTTCAGCGAGCGCAGTACTCGATTCGAATCTGCATGGCTTTTGAAGAATATCGGGGGCTATCGAGGGTCCGATGCCAGAGGCGGCTGGGCCTCTCCGGCGACGCCGCCCGCGTACTCCTGCACGCGGACGACTTCCTCCTCCTCGAAGGTCACGAAGATCACCTTCAACGGGGGCGTGCCGTAAATCCAGTCTTCCTGTTCGACTCCGTCCTTGGTCTCGCGCACTTTGCGGGTCGGTTGCCCGAGCGCCGCCACCACCATGTCCCGATCCATGCCCTCGGCGGCTCGTTTCTCCTCGATGGCTTTTTGGAACTCCGGCGGAACCGGCCGAGTCATGGTCAGCATCGGCGTCACTGGATTGAAGTCGAGAGTGGGCGCCAGGTATTGCTTCACTTCCTCGACCGTCAGATCGGGAAGCTTCTCCGGGAAGACCAGCGTGACCATCGAGCCGGTCGGCGTCCCCTGTTTATTGCCGGTCGAGATGGGAGTGGTGCCGGAGCCGATCCCGACTTCCACGCGCTCATACCACTTGGTCTTCTTCTTGCCGCCCCCGTTGATCTCGATGGCGATCTCTTTGTCGCGGAACTCAATCTTGGTGATCTGGATCAGCACGTTCGGCTGCACCGCCGTGCCGTGTTGCGTGATCTCGCGGCGAAGGCGTTCCTGGTCAATCTGGCCGTCGGTCTTGAGGAACAGCCCCTTCTCCCCGCGCGGCAGCGGGGTCTTCGCGGAGGCGAATTCGGCGATCAGCCCGCGCAGGATCGCCAGCCGGGACTGGGGTTTGAGATCACCGGCAAACCCGCCCGGACCCGAAGCGGTCCCCAAAATCAAGATGACAGCCACCGCGAATCGCCAGGGCATCGAGCTCCACCCCCGCTCCGGCTGCTCCGGAGATCTTCTTGCTAGGCTCATCTTACCGCGTCTGCCGGGGCCGGGCAAGCGCAATCCGAGCCGCGACCGTGAGGGAGCGGGGAGTGCTGCGTGCCGCGACTTGGCATTCGGGGTTCTCCATTCGCCACTCCCGATTCCCGCTTCCCTGCTTCTGTGACCGCTTGCTTACGCGCGCGGCTCGGATTATTCTGACTTCTGACTGTGGTAGAATGCGCCGCAGAAGGCCGAGAAAACGCGATGACGCTGCTGCAAGCGGGAACTGAGAACCAGACGCAGCCGGCGAGCCTGCCGGGCAAGACGATTGTGGTGATGCCGGCCTACAACGCCGCCCGGACGCTCGAGAGAACCTACTACCGCGTTCCGCCGAACAGCTACGATGAGATCATCCTGGTGGATGACGCCAGCTCGGACTCCACCTGGACCATCGCCAATTCGCTCCCCATCACGGCCATCCGCCACCGCAAGAACCGGGGCTACGGCGGCAACCAGAAGACCTGCTACACCACGGCGCTCCAGCGGGGAGCGGAGTTTGTGGTGATGCTCCACCCGGACTACCAGTACGACCCCACGATTGTCGGGGATTTGGTCGCGCCGCTGCGCGCCGGCGAAGCGGACGCGGTGCTGGCTTCGAGGATGCTGGGCGATCCTTTGGCGGGCGGGATGCCGCTTTGGAAGTACATCGTGAACAAGCTCCTGACCGGGACGGAGAACCTGGCCCTGGGCACACGTTTCTCGGAGTTCCACACCGGCTACCGCGCCTTCCGGCGGTCGGCGCTGGAAGCGGTGAACTTCGAGGCCAACTCCGAAGGGTTCCTCTTCGACAATGAAATCATTGTGCAGTTGGTGCTCAAGGGAGTCCGCTTCAAAGAAATCCCGGTCAGCACGCGTTACAGCTTCGACTGTTCGTCGGTGGGGTTCGGCCAAGGTTGTGTCTACGGCCTGGGCATCTTGAAGACGATCTTAAAATACTTTGTCCACCGCTCCGGAATATACCGCTTCAAGCAGTTCCTCTAACGCCCCGAGCGCGTGCCCGCTCTGCGGCGCTCCCGAGCCTCCGCAGGCGCGGCTTGGGACGGAACCGTTTCCGCTATTCGAGTGTCCCGCCTGCGGCGTCGGCTTTGTATATCCCCAGCCGTCCCCGGAGGAACTCGCCCGTTTCTACGATGAAACGTATTACGGGAAAAACCGAAGGAAGTTCCTGAATCCGGTCGAGCGAGGCATCGCGGCGCTGACAAGGCTCAAATGGAGAAGGCTACGGGCGCTGCTCAAACCGGGGGCTCGGATGCTCGACATCGGGTGCGGACGTGGGGCATTGATCCGAGTGGCGCGCGCGGCGGGCTACGAGGCCTACGGGATCGAGCGGCCTTCGCCGAGCCAGCACGATCTGCCTTACGTTTTCTACAAGGACTTGGCCGGGTGCCGGTTCCCGGACGGGCATTTCCAATTGGTTGTATTGTGGCACGTGCTCGAACACCTGGCTAACCCGCGCGCGACGCTCGAGGAGATCCGCCGCATCTTGCAGCCGGGGGGATGGCTGTCTGTGGCGGTGCCGAATTTCGGAGGCGCGCAAGCGGAGGCCGCCGGCCGGGATTGGTTTCACCTGGACTTGCCTCGGCATCTCTGGCACTTCCGGCGGCGCAGCCTCGAAACGCTGCTCCAGAAATCCGGCATGCGGGCGGCGCGCTGCTCGACGTTCTCCTTCGAGTATGATTGGTACGGGACGCTCCAGAGCTGGATGAACCGCGCGTGGGCGGACAACAACCGGCTCTATTCCGCGTTGAAGGGAGAGCCGTCGGTGCGCGGAGGGGGAAAGTTTGCCCGGCTGGCCGGCGCGTCCGTTCTGGCCCTGCCTGCGCTGGGGAGCGCCGTCTGGGACGCGGCGCGGGGTCAGGGTGGCACGCTGACCGTCACGGCGCAGCGGACGTGAGCGCGTATGGACCGTCAAACCTTCCTGCTCGATTTCCCGGAACGAGCCGTCTCCTGGCAAAAGCTCTTGCCCTATGCTGTCTTGCTCAGCGTGACATTGGCTCTTTACGGCTCCACCGTTTATTTCAATTTTGTTTGGGACGACGGCTACTACATCGGGAAAAACTACCGTGTCCAGGGCCTCTCCCTGGACCACCTGCGGGCGATCTGGACGCAGAGCTTCATGGGGCACTTCGCGCCGATGCACCTGACGGCCCTGGCGGTTCTGCACGCGGTGTTTGGGATGGAGCCGTTCGGTTACCACCTGGGGCAAGTCTTGCTCCATGCCGCCTGCGTCTGTCTGCTGTACTTTGCGCTCTGCAAGATGGAGTCGCCGCGAATCGCCTTCGTGACGAGCCTGCTCTTCGCCGTCTATCCGCCGAACATTGAAACCGTCGCCTGGGTTTCGGAGACCAAGAGCACGCTGGCCTTTCTCTTCTTCCTGCTCTCGCTGTTGTTCTTCCTGCGGCTCCGGGAACACGGAGGCTGGAGGGAGGGCGTCCTGTGCGGCGTCTTCCTGGTCCTTTCCATGCTCTCGAAGGTCAACACGGTTGTGGCGCCGGCGATTTTTCTGCTGTGGGACTACCAGCAGGGCGAGCATCTGAAAAAAGAGCGGCTCCGGAGCCTGGCGGTTTTCTTTCTGATCAGCGTCGCGTTTGTGGGCGTCCACCTGGCCAGCTTCTATCGGCCGGGCCAGCTCGCGCGGGGCGCGGGCTATTACGGGAGCCTGGGCGTGCACCTGCTGAACATGCCCCAGCTCGTTTGGTTCTACGTCCGCATGATCCTGGTTCCGTATCCGCTCTCCGCCTATCACATGTTCCGCGTTTACGAGGCGTGGCACTGGGTCTTGGCCGTGGCCTGGATTGGACTGGCCGGCCTGCTATTCCTTCTCTCCAGAAGGCATCGCACGGCTCAATTCTGGGGCCTGTGGTTCCTGGTCTTCCTGGCTCCGGTGCTCCAGATTTTTCCCTTTCCGATCTGGGTGGCGGACCGCTATCTCTACATTCCGGCCATCGGAGCGTTTGTCCTGCTCAGCAAGGGATTGTTTTGGACCCTAGATCGGATCGAAAATCGGATCGAAGGGCGTTCGGCCGCTTGGGGTTTGGAGTTTGCGATGGGAGCGATTCTCCTGCTGCTCGCGTGGCAGACGCACGCGCACCTGCCGGTGTGGAGAGAGAATCTGACGCTGTGGGAAGCGACGACACAAACCTGCGACACTTCCCCGTATTGCCACGCCAGTCTCAGCGCCGCTTTTTTCGAGAACGGCCAAACGGAACGCGGGATGCAAGAGGCGATTCGGGCCGTGGAACTGAACGAATCGGCGCAATATCTGACGCAGCTCGGCGACGCCTACACGCAGTACGCGCACGATTATCGGCAAGCATTGATCGCGTACCATCTGGCTCTGCCGAAGGCCCCGGTATCCATCCAGGCGGAGCTGCTCGGAAAGCTGGCGCGAACCTATGTTCTCACCGGCAACTTGCAGGATGCCCGGCGCGCTCTGGAGGCTGGTTTGGCGAGCAATCCTCGGGACTCGAGCCTGTGGGTGGTCAAGACGTTCCTGGAATGGGGAGAAGGAAATCTCCCGGAGGCCCGCCGGTCGTTAGACCGGGCGTTGCTGCTGGCCGACGGGCCCCCCGATGTGGGAGTCTTCCTCCTGGTGAACTGGAGTAACGCCCGCGACGTTGGGAAATTGCTGGCCGCCCTTCAATCCGCCGCGGACCAATAACCGCGCGGCTACCGTTGCCCCCGCCACAGGAACACACCCAAAAAAAGAGGAGAGGGTACCGAACCCTCTCCTCTGGAAGAACGCATCCGCGCCGCGAATTACATTGGCGGAAATCCCGCGGCCGTATAATCGCATGCGGTAGCGGGCGGGGCGGCGACGGCGCCGGTGGTATCCTTACCAACGACGTTGGTCTGGTCCACGCAGAAGCCGCTCTGGCCGGAAGACCCGAGCGAAACTGGTGTAGCAAACGTCGTGAACGTCGCGTTGGGAGCAATTGTCGTCGGCGTAGCGCCGGTGGGTCCGGCAAGGTAAACGAACTTGTAGCCGCTCTTGACCGGGGCAGCCACGCCCAGCACCCCATCGAGCAGGTCGGCATCCGCTGAAGTAGGCGACGCACCTACTTTTGGACCTAAGGCCGTCAGCGTTCCGGCATAGCCGACGTTGTAAGTGGACGAATACGTTATGTTCGCCGTGGTGATGGTCCGCAGACCGGCAGCCGCCGAAGATTCGTTGGCCGCCATTCGGGAACGTAACAAGTTTGGTACCGCGATCGCCGCAATGATCAAGATGATCGCGACCACAATCAACAACTCAATCAGCGAAAACCCCTTTTCTTTTCTCAATCTCATACCCTCCCTCTCCGTTTCGAGTGTCTCAAACATAAACTTTCCAAACTCTGCCTCTGGGATCCAAACCCAGGAACTAACTATCGGCTATTATGAAGCAAGTATCTGTCCACCTTGTAGACATCGTGTACCAGAATGATTACTTCTGCCCTATCCCGCTTGATTTCAATATAATCAACGTATTCGTCCCGGAAAAATGGCCGCCGATTGGTCCTCTCCCGGTCCAGCCCATCCTTCTGGATTGACAAAATACGTCACTCGGGGCGACACAAACAGTCCCTTCTTCCCATCCGTCTCAATTTTTTACAAGGAACGATCTATTCTGCGCTGGAATCCAGGGCCATGTTACAGAAGTAGCGGTGAACTCGGGTATCCGAGGTGAGTTCGGGGTGGAAAGTCCCGGCGAGCCGTAGCCCTTCCCGAACCAGCACAGGCCGACCATCGGTTCGCGCCAGAACTCGAACCTGAGGACCCACTTCCAGGATGACTGGCGCGCGAATGAGAACGGCTTCCAGCGCCCTTCCAGCCTCTGGTCCTAAATCGAGTTCCGGCTCGGGATCGAGGATTCGGATCGAGCTGGCAAGCTGCCGCCCGTAGGCATTTCGACGCAGGGTCATCCGGACCAACCCCAAGCTCGCCTGCGAGGGGTTCTCTACTTTGTCCGCCATCAAGATCGCGCCCGCGCAGGTCCCAAAAACGGGATGGCCTGCGGCGAATTCCCGGATCGGCTCGAACAACTCTTCCTCCACGAGAAATTTCAGGCAGGTCGTACTCTCTCCTCCGGGAAGGATCAAGCCGGCCAGGCCGGATAGCTCCGAGGCCTTCTTCACGAACCGAAACGGGACATCAAGTCGCGCCAGGGCCTGGCTGTGCGCCTGGAAGTCTCCCTGAATCGCCAATATCCCAATGACTCTCAAAGTCCGTGGTTACCAACCCCGTGTTTGCAGCAGGTCTTTTTCTTCGAGGCGAGCCACGTCCAGCCCCCTCATGGCCTCGCCCAACTGCTCGGAGCACTGGAGCAACACGGCGGGATCGTTGTAATGCGTGACGGCCTTTACAACAGCCTTGGCGCGGCGCTCCGGATCGGAAGACTTGAAGATGCCCGAACCCACAAAGGCGGCTTCGGCTCCAAGCTGCATGACCAGGGCCGCGTCGGCCGGCGTAGCGATGCCCCCGGCCGAGAAATTCGGCACGGGCAACCGGCCGTCGCGCGCCACCTGCCGCACGAGTTCATACGGAGCGCCCATCTTCTTGGCTTCGCTCATCAGCTCTTCCTCGGGAAGCGTGGCGAGCAGCTTGATCTCGCGCACAATGGCGCGGATGTGGCGCACGGCCTCGACCACGTTGCCCGAACCCGCTTCGCCCTTGGTGCGGATCAACGCGGCGCCTTCGGCAATCCGCCGCAGCGCCTCGCCGAGGTTCCGCGCGCCGCACACAAACGGGACCTCGAAGGGGTGTTTATAAATGTGGTGCTCCTCATCGGCGGGCGTCAGCACTTCGCTCTCGTCAATGTAGTCCACCTCCAGCGCTTGGAGGATTTGCGCTTCGGCGGCGTGTCCGATGCGCACCTTGGCCATCACCGGAATGCTCACCGCCTCCATGATCGAGCGAATCACCTGCACGGATGCCATGCGGGCCACGCCGCCCTCTTTGCGGATGTCGGCCGGCACGCGCTCGAGCGCCATCACCGCCACCGCCCCGGCAGCCTCGGCGATCTTGGCCTGCTCCGCGGTCGTCACATCCATGATGACGCCGCCCTTGAGCATCTCGGCCAGCCCCACCTTCAAACGATACGCTTGCTCCCCCGATTGTCCAGCCATCGCAAAACCTCCTGCCAAAGCCGCGCGATCCCCTCACTCATATTTCGCCGGATCGTCTCTCACGGCGATCTTCACAAATCTTCCTTTGCTTCGCGCCAGCAACTTCCCGTGCGCGTCGCGAATCGTGCATTCGCGCCAATAATTCCGGCCATTCTGATGTGTCGGGCGCGCCTCGACCACAATCTTTCTTCCGAGCGGCACCGGGCGGAGATACTCGACCGCCAATTCCGCCGTCAGCGCCACCACACCCTCCAGGCGGCTGAGCTTCCCCATCGCCTCATCCACCAGCGCGGCGATGATCCCCCCGTGCGCAAAGGTGGGCGGCCCCTGGTAGCGCCCCGCCAGATTGAACGCCCCGCGAACCACCGCCTCTTTGGCGTCAACCGAAAACTTCAGCCGCATCCCTTGCCCGTTGTCCGGCCCGCAGACATAGCAGAAGTTCTTGCTGATTTTCGGTTGTGCGCGCTTCTTTATCATTCTATTCCGCTACCTAATCGAGAGTGGGGAGTAGGGAGTGGGGCTGAAAAGCGCCGAAATGTTGATCTCTTCTGTTCCCTATTCCCTATCCCCCTCATTGCAGAAACGGATTCCGCTCCCGCTCCCGGCCGATGGTCGTGAGCGGGCCGTGGCCGGGGACTACAATTGTCGCGTCGTCCAAGGCCAGGAGCTTCTCGTGGATCGAGCGCATGATCTCGCCGAAATTCCCGCCGGGCAGGTCCGTCCGGCCAATGCTGTCACGGAACAAAGTGTCGCCCGCGATCAACGTTGTTCCTGTCCCGCCTGCCCTGAGCGGCCTGTCCCGAGCGGAGTCGAGGGAAGTCGAAGGGAGCGCAGCCGAGGGGTCGTCGCCGTCCGGCAGATGCAAGCAGATACTCCCCCCCGTATGCCCTGGCGTGTGCAGGACTGTGGCCTGCTTGTCCCCCCAGCGAATCACGTCCCCATCCCGCACGTAGACATCAATCGCGGTCCGCTCGGGCGTGGGCATCCCGATCCAGGCAGCCTGCTGGCTGATCTGGCCATAGATTTCCATGTCCCGCTCGTTCATGTACACCGGCGCGCCGGTCAGGTCCTTCAACTTCTTTGCGCCCCCGATGTGATCAATGTGCGCGTGCGTGATGACAATGTACTGGACGCGGAACTGATGGCGGTCGAGCCGCGCGACAATCTCCTCGATCTCGTCGCCGGGGTCCACCACAATGGCCGTCCGGCTCGCTTCATCCCCCAGAATCGAGCAGTTGCACTGCAACAAGCCCACGGGCAAAATCTCGTGAATCATACAGGAAAAGTATAGCATGGCCCTTACGCTCTCCTGCAGCGGCATGCCTCCGCAGCGTCAAAACCAGCACCGCTGTGATCTTGACTGATCTGTCCTGCTTTTCCCGAGTGGAGCCGATAGAAGGCAATCAATGAAGGAAAGACATCAATTAAGTTCCACGCTGGGCTTCTGGATTTGGCCACGTGAAGCCGCATCCGTGACAATAGCGTTGATAGGGTGCCATTGGGTTGCCACAGTTCGGGCAAGTGGTACCCGTAGCTTTAGGTTTATTGGAGTCGTCCAGCTTCCATTCGCACCTAATAAGAATCGTATTCTGAACCTGATCTTTCAATAGGATACCGTAGGGTGTTTCGGGGTCGCCTTCCATCAGGGGAAAGACCTCGTTTCCGGTTGGGCTGGTTGCTCCCACAATGCGAAAGTCAGCAGGGCAATGTACCCACATGATGTCGCCGCCTCCATTGAAAGAATGTGTGATGTGCTCTTCCGGGTCCAAGTACCCATGCTCGGTCACAAGCCAGGCCGTCTTCGTAACCAATCTGGACCCCACTCCCCCAACCTGAACAATTGATCCCTCGTAGGCATCTATGATTGATCGACTCGGAACATCTACTCGCCTTGATCCTTCGTCAATTTGAAGATCGGAGATCACCTCTCTGAGGCCTTTCGTCACGTCCAGGTAAGCCTCGTCCCTATTTCTCCAACTGCTGATGGGCTTACCATCTTTGGGGAGTGCCTTTAGCTTTGCAAACGGCGCCGCGCTCCAGTCTACCGGCCTAAGGATGACGGGGACCACCCTTGCTTGCCCTGCTGCATGCCTATTCATTGCCATTTGTAGCTCGTGCGAAAAGCAATACTCAGATGCGATAAAATCCGGGCTTACAAGCAGCACTATCAGCTCTGAATTTTCGAGACGAGAGTCGATTTGCTCATCCACGTGCTTACCCGGGCCGATTTTCTTGTCGTCCCAAGAAATTAGGGTCCGGTTTCGCTTTAGGATTGCGAGGTGTGCCTCCAGAGAAGCACGAAACCTCTCGTCTCGGTGTGAGTAAGAAATGAAAGCTCGGACCGGCGTGGTTTGCCGTTCTCCTTGACTTTCGCTCACGCAGCCTCTTCTTCCATCGAGACGACCAGGCGTTTGCCGAGGGATTCGAGCGCCTGCTGAATCCGGGGCAGTTTCGTCGGATGGCGCGGGTCGAGCATTCGCCGCACTTCCTTCTCGTCGCAACCGAGACG
>MEKR01000039.1:7736-37912 GCA_001767035.1 Acidobacteria bacterium RIFCSPLOWO2_02_FULL_61_28 | reverse complement strand
ATCGCCACCAACCCGTTCTTGCTCTGCAAGACGTACGAGGACTTCCTCTACCTGAAGGACCATTGGGCGGAGTTCAAGAAGGCGAACAACATTCCATAGAGTCTTCACCGCGCCCCCGACGCATTTCACTCCCAACCTTGACACCTCTTGGAATTCATGCCAGACTGAGGATTGATAAGAATGAGAATCATTCTTATTTATGGGCACAACCAACGTGGACTTTTCAGGATGTCGGACCTAAACCAAGTCCTTCGACAAAGCCGCCAGCGCCGGCTGGTGTTTGAGATCGTGGGGCGGAGCCACAACCATCCGACGGCGCATCAGGTTTTCGACCAAGCTCGACGCAGGCTTCCCTCGATCAGCCTGGGGACGGTCTATCGGAACCTGCGGCGGCTGGCCGGGCAAGGCCGCGTCAAGGAGAACAAAATCGGGACGAAGCCGGCCCGTTTTGAGGTCCCCCATCGCCGACACTATCACGTCTGGTGCGTGGAGTGCGGGCGGCTAGAGGATTTGGCTCTTCCCTATCAGGTTGCACTCGACCGGAGAGTGCAGCGGCTCGTCCGCTACCGGCTCGAGGAGCATCGGATGGAATTCTACGGAGTGTGTCCCAGTTGCCGCCGCCGCCCGAACGCCAAACGCGCGCGGCCCTGACAGAAGTGTTCCCCGCGCGGGGAACGTTGTTTTGTGTATACTCACAGCTACCCGGGAATCCGGAATGGAATTCCCGGCAAGTACATCAACAGGTCAAAGGGAGGAACAGTATGGCTCGAGTAGCACGGGAAATGGTACAGAAAACCGGCATTGATATTGACAAACTGGTGGACATGCTGGTTCGGAATGCAGCAGCCGAACTGACCACGTACTATTACTACACCATCCTGCGGGTGAACCTGATCGGGATGGAGGGCGAAGGACTGAAGGAAATCACGGAAGATGCACGGATCGAAGACCGGAACCACTTCGAGGCGCTCGTTCCCCGCATCTACGAACTGGGCGGCAGCCTGCCGGGCGACATGAAGGCGTTTCACGACATTTCGGCCTGTCCGCCGGCGTCGCTGCCCAAAGACCCGACGAACATCAAGGCGATGCTCGATGTGCTCGTCAAGGCGGAGCGGTGCGCGGTCGCCGGTTACTCGGCAGTCTGCAACCTGACCGCCGGCAAGGACCACCGGACCTACGATCTTTCGCTCGCGATCCTGCACGAGGAGATCGAGCACGAGGCCTGGTTCGCGGAGTTCCTGGGAGAAGGTCCCTCCGGCCACTTCCATCGGACGGGACAGGGAATTAACCGCAACTCGCCATACGTCTCGAAGTTCCTCCATCCGTGAGGATGGGAAGCGCGCGCGCGAAGCGTGCCGACACAGAGTCCCTCGGAGTGTCATCCCGAGGAGCGAAGCGGCGAGGGACATGCACTGCCTTGCGGCATTGGCCGTTGAGGGTAGTGCGCACACACACTCTGAACGGGCTACGGGATGGGTCTGTCGCTATTCTAGGGAGGTTTCATGCGCGGAAAAGACAAAGTGATTGCTCACCTGAACGATGCGTTGCGGGCCGAATTAACGGCCATCACCCAGTATTTTCTTCACGCGGAGATGCAGGAGAACTGGGGCTATCACCGTCTGGGGGGGACGATCAAGAAGCAGTCCATTGATGAAATGAAGCACGCCGAACAGGTGATCGAGCGAATCCTGTTCCTGGACGGCACGCCCAACATGGGGATGGGCTTGGGGTTGAAGGTGGGGCAGAACGTCAAGGCGCAGCTCGAAAACGACCTCGCGCTGGAGCTCGAGGCCGTCGCCCACTACAACGCCGCGATCAAGACCTGCGTGGCCGAGGGAGACAATACTTCCCGCGAACTCTTCGAGCGCTTCCTCAAAGACGAGGAGAAACACGTAGACATGCTCGAAGCGCAGCTCCACATCATTCAGGAAGCCGGCATACAGAACTACCTCGCGCAGCAAATCCACGAGGGAAAATGAGCCGGGCCGTTGATAGGGGATAGCGAATGGGGAGTGGTTCTTCCTATTCCCTATTCCCTATTCCCTATTCCCTGTTTCCCCTTCCATGGCCCAACCGCCGCTTTCGTCTCTACCCCACCTGATGTATCCTAAACAACTTGGACGGGCAACCCCCGGCGAGGCGCCCGCGCGAAACTCTTATGCTGCGTTTCTCCACAGCCGGTGAATCACATGGACAGGGGCTGGTCGCCTGGGTCTCGGGGCTGCCGGCCGGCATTCCCGTGGATATCACTTTCGTTAACCGGGAGCTAAAGCGCCGTCAGGAGGGCTACGGCCGGGGCGGGCGCATGAAGATTGAGAGCGACCAGGCTGAGATTCTCTCCGGCGTCCGCCGCAGCAAGACCACCGGCGCTCCAGTCGCCATGCTGATCGCCAACCGCGATTGGGAGAACTGGAAAGAGGCCCTGCCGGTCGAGGAGCAGCCGCAGACGCCCGAAAAATACCGCTCCCTCACGGCGCCGCGGCCCGGCCACGCCGACCTCGCTGGTTGCCTGAAGTACAATTTTCATGAGGCGCGCTACGTGCTCGAACGCGCCAGCGCGCGGGAGAGCGCCGCCCGCGTCGCCGCCGGGGCGCTGGCCAAGCTGCTGCTCGCACAATTCGGCATCGAAGTCCTGAGCCACGTCCTCGCAGTCGGCAATGTTTCCGCCCGCAAGACGGCGACGTGGGACGAGATCAAAGCGATTTGCGCCCAAGACGACACGCTGTTCCGCTGCGTGGACTCCGCCGCCGAGCTGCAAATGAAGGCTGCTGTGGATGAGGTCCTCCGCACGGGCGATTCGCTCGGCGGCATCTTTGAAGTCATCGCCCACAACGTTCCGCCGGGGATCGGCACGCACGCCAACTGGGATGAGCGCCTGGACGGGCTGCTGGCCCAGGCGGTGATGTCGTTGCAGGCTGTGAAAGGGGTTGAAATCGGCACGGGCATCGAGAACGCCGTCTCGCTCGGCTCCCGAGTCCACGACCAGATTGATTACGACCGCAAGGCGCTGCGCTTCACCCGCCCCGAGAACCACGCCGGGGGACTCGAAGGCGGCATCTCGAACGGCGAGGATATTGTGGTGCGCGGCTATCTGAAACCGATCTCGACGTTGCGGCGTCCCCTCCAGTCGGTGCATCTCGAGACCAAAGAGCCGGTCAAGGCCGCCTACGAGCGCTCCGACGTGTGCGTCGTCCCGGCGGCCGGCGTCGCGGCGGAAGCCATGGTCGCGCTCACGCTGACCCGCTGCTTCCTCGAAAAATTCGGCGGCGACTCGCTCGAGGAAACCCGCCGCAACTTTGAGGGGTATCGGGAACAGGTCCGAACATTCTGAGGCGGGCGCGTTTATTGGTGACTCTCAAGGGGGGCAAGATGTTATCGGGGGTGCGCGATGACCCCCTTCAACCCTATCGCTAGTGATTGGAGCCAAATGAACTTCTCAAACTCCGAGATGAAAATAGATCAGCTTGTGAACTATTTTAACGAGGAGAAAATAAATCTTTCTCCGCCATTCCAGCGAGGGCATGTCTGGTCTGTCGGAATCCGAAAGAAATTACTTAAGAACATGGTGCAAGGTAGGCCAATTCCAGCTATCTTTCTTTACAAAGAGGCAATCGGTTCTCGATATTCGTACAACATCCTTGATGGCAAGCAACGACTAGAAAGCCTCATACTATTTATCGGTAATCAACGTCAGGACCTCGCTATAAACCAGTGGCAGAAGTATTTTTTCAGAAAGAAACAAAGAACAAGTGCTGACTTCCCAATTGAGTTATCCGACGGAAAGAAAACCTTCGCGCAGTTAGAAGAGGCAATAGTCCGTGATTTTCGCGAGTATACCATACCAACTATCGAGATAAGTCTCAGCGACGATGTTTCCCTAGATGAGTTAATTAGTTTGTTTGTTGATATAAATCAATACGGAGTAGCGGTTAAGCGTTTTGATATTGTGAAGGCAATGGCAAAAGACCCATTACTGAAAGAAGTCTTCGATTTACTTGCCATTAAACAAAAGCGCGGCCAAGACGAGGTTTATAAGCTTAAGAATAACGATTTTACAGCCGTGCTGAAGGCGGTTCAGGCGATAGCCAGTTTGCCAGCTGAAAATGCAAGAGTTGACCGCATGTGGGAACGGCTATTGGAAATTGTCCTTTTCTTCCGAACCAAGAAACACCGTAAGCCGGTAGAGATACTCAAAAGCTTCATCAGTAGTCCGGGGATTTCCTCACCGCGTTTATCCAAACCTGAAGCAAGGAAGCTGGGAAGCATATTCTCGTTCTTAAGGAAAGCATATGGCAACTCCAAGCTAGCTAATACGCGTCTTGCTGCCGACCAGACCCACTTCTACACTATGATTACCTCTTTGATTGGCGCTGACCTTTTACAGAACTTTTCCCATGATGACCTAGTAGGCAAGCTTGTTGCTTTTGGGCAGATACTAGACGGGATTAAGAAAATGCCACGAGATAAGAATTTGTCAGTTTCCATTCAGAAATATCAGGAGGTATCCGTCAGGGCCACAACGGATGTATCCCGTAGGCAAGAGAGACAGTCTAAATTCATTGAGATAATCAGCGCTTTGTAACGCGTATGCGCAAAAACACAACAGTGAATGAGTCAAGTAAATTATTACCCTTATTAGAGGCAACGGGACTCCGATGAGCGACTGGGTGCTGCTGGTTCTGGGACTGGTTACAGGGGGCGCGGTTGCGTGGCTGCTAGCGACCTCCAAATCCAGTGGGACCATCGCCGAGTTGCGCTCGCAGCTTGCCCAGCTCCAGACAATGCTTCAAGGCAAAGACCAGGAGATTCAAGCCCTTCATCAGCAGGTCCGCACGGAAAGCGAACAGAAGGTCGCCGCGCAGACCCGGCTCAGCGAAGCCCAACTCTCGCTGGATGAACAGAAGCAACACTTTGAGGAGGCCAAGAAAAACCTGACGGACTCCTTCAATGCTTTGGCGGCGGAGGCGCTCCAGAGCAACAACCAAGCTTTCCTGGACTTGGCCAAAAGCGCTTTTGGGAAAATCCAGGCAGAAGCCGAAACTGAGTTAGAGACTCGTAAGATAGCTGTCGAGGGTTTGGTGAAGCCGCTCAAGGAATCTCTGGAGCGGTATGAAAAGCAGGTCCAAGAGATGGAAAAGACCCGCCAAAGCGCCTACGGCGGCCTTGTCGAACAGCTACGAACTTTGCAAAAAGTCACAGGCAGTTTGGACGCCGCTCTTCGTACTTCACAGGGCCGAGGGCTGTGGGGCCAACTGCAACTGCGTCGAGTGGTGGAGCTGGCCGGCATGTCCGAGCACTGCGACTTCACGGAGCAAGAGACCCTGACCAGCGAGACGGGTCAGCAACGTCCGGACATGATCGTTAATTTGCCCGGAGGTGTCCGCATCGCGGTGGATGCTAAGGTCCCGCTGCAAGCCTTTTTGGACGCTGCTGCGGCTGCTACGGAGGAAGAACGCACCTCTCTTCTGGCACGGCACGGGCAACTGGTTCGGGACCACATCAACAAGCTGGGCGCAAAGAACTATTGGGAACAATTTGACCATGCACCCGATTTTGTAATTCTCTACCTTCCTGGCGAGTCATTTTTCACTGTTGCACTCCAGCAAGACAACGCACTGATTGAGGATGGGTGGGGAAAGAACGTGTCCTTGGCAAGTCCCTCGACCCTCATCGCCCTGCTGCGGGGAATCGCTTACGGCTGGCGACAGGAGCGCCTCGCAAAAAATGCGCAAGAGATCAGCGCCCTGGGCAAGGAACTCTATGATCGGATTCGAACATTCACCACTCACTTTGAGGAAATCCGGTCCGGGCTAACCGTGGCCGTAAAGGGCTACAATAAGGCAACCGGGTCGCTGGAGCGGCGCGTATTGATTTCCGCCCGCCGGTTCAAGGAACTAGGCGCAGCAACAGGCGAAGAAATTTTGGAAGTCGAGGCCATCGAGCAGACACCCCGGCTGTTGGAAGTTGTGGAGCCTGGTGAAACCGAATGAGTCTCTCGCTCTTCGGCACCGGCCTGAGCGGCCTCTCTTGCCCTCAGCAGCAACAACGGCAACGAAAGGAGTAGAAATAGCCGTTTCATGATCCACCCCATCGTCAAATACGGCGACGAAGTCCTGGCGAAGAGGGCCGCGCAGGTGATGGTCTTTGACGGCGAGCTGCAGAAGCTGATCGAGGACATGTTCGAGTCCATGTACGCGGCGCAGGGCGTCGGGCTGGCCGCGCCGCAGATCGGCATCTCGCGCCACATCGCCGTCATTGACGCCAGCGGCGGCAAAGACCCCAAGTCCCGCCTCGTACTCGTCAATCCGGAGATCATCGCCACCGAAGGAAAGCAAACGGAGGAAGAAGGTTGCCTGAGCGTTCCGGGGTTTCGGGAGAAGTGCCGGCGACCCGCCAAAGCGACCGTGCGCGCGCTCGACCGCAATGGCACGGAGTTCACCATGACGGGCGAAGGGCTGCTCGCCCGCGCCTTCTGCCACGAGACCGATCACCTGAATGGCCGCCTCTTCCTCTCGCATCTAAGCTCGCTCAAGCGGGAACTCATCACGCGCAAGATCCGCAAGATGATGAAGAAGGATGAATGGTAGCCGTATTTGATCCGCAGATTTCGCAGATTACACAGATGTCATCCTGAGCGAAGCGAAGGATCTGTTTGTGGTTTTTTCGTCTCTGCGTAATCTGCGCAATCTGTGGATTCCTTCCCGATGAAACTCGTCTTTGCCGGCTCGCCTGAGTTTGCGGTCCCGACACTCGAGCGGCTCGCCGCCGCTCGGTACGACATTCGCGCCGTCATCACGCAGCCCGACCGCCCGGTCGGCCGGGAGCAGCAATTGCACCCTCCGCCCGTCAAGGAAGCCGCGCTCCGCCTGAAGTTGCCTGTCTACCAACCGGAGAAAATCAAGAGCGACGAGGCTCGGGCCTTCCTCGAAGAGATCAAGCCCGACGCTGTGGTCGTAGTCGGCTACGGGCAAATCCTGCCGCCGTGGCTGCTCGAGTTGCCTCGCTTCGGCTGCGTCAACCTGCACGCTTCGCTTCTCCCCGCCTACCGTGGCGCCGCGCCGATCCAGTGGGCCATCGCCAACGGAGAAACTTCAACTGGCCTCACGACCATGCTCATGGACCCGGGGCTTGATACCGGCCCCATCCTGCTGCAATGGACGACGGAGATCGGTCCCGAAGAGACGGCCGTTGAGCTTGCGGAGCGGCTGAGCGTGGCCGGACCCGGCTTGATGTTGGAAACCCTCCACGGTCTCGAAGCGGGCAAGCTAACCCCGCAGCCCCAAGACAACTCCCGCGCCTCGCGCGCTCCTCTGCTCAAGAAGGAACACGGGCAGATTGATTGGAATTTGCCCGCACAGCAAATCTTCAATCGCATCCGCGGCTTGCTTCCCTGGCCGGGCTGCTACACGGGCTTTCGCGGCAAGAAACTCCAAATCTGGCGGGCCAAAGCTGCGCCCGGACAATTACATCCGAGCCGCGACCGTAAGGGAGCGGGCAGCGAGCCAAATAATGCAGTCGCGCCGGGCCAACTGGTCGTCGAGCGCGAGGAATTGCTCGTAGCCTGCGGCGGAAACACTGCACTCCAAATCTTGGAAGTCCAACTCGAAGGCCGCCGCCGCATGACCGCTGCCGAGTTCCTGCGCGGATCTCGGCCGGAAATCGGCGAGCGATTTGACTCGGAACTCCCTGTCTGACCGGAAATCAAAATTTCCGAGTGAGGCTCTAGTTTCTGTAAACTAGGATAGGCACCAAGGAGGGGAATGGCATGAAATCCTATATCTTCAAGGTTGTCGTCGAGGAAGATGCGTTTGAGGACGGCCGAAAGGCCTATCACGCCTACTGTCCTGCCCTGAAGGGATGCCATACCTGGGGCCACACCTATCAAGAGGCGCTCGTCAACATTCGAGAGGCGGTGGAGTTATATGTAGAGGACCTACGCGAGGCCGGCGACCCGATCCCGACTGACCCCGAGTTGGGCACCCTTGAATTGCCCACGCCTGCGGTGGCGGTCAATGTATGAGCGACGCCGCGCGGCACGACCGCGCGCCAGTTCATTCGAGCCCTTCACGCGGACGGTTTTTTCCTGCAAAGGACGACTCGAGGCAGCCATCGAATCTACCGACATCCCGATGGCCGGCGAGTGGTGGTGGCCTACCACCACCTTAGCGACAACTTCCCGATTGGAACCCTGCGGGCAATGATCGCCGACGCCGGATGGGACGAGGACGAGCTTCGCCACTTGGGCCTCATCTGAAACCACCCCTTGCTCCGATGGTGCCGCTACACCTACCGAAGCGTGAACGGCGGCGTGAAAAAGCTACGCTGTCATCCTGAGTCCTTCGGCTGCGCTCAGGATAAACTCCGCGAAGGATCTGCTCGTCCCAATCTGCTCAATCAAAAGCAGATCCTTCGTCGCTCCGCTCCTCAGGATGACATCCTGTACATATGGTCGCGGCGCGGAATTTTTGAATCCAGGAACGGCTACCCCGCATCTGAGACATGAGAAAGAAATCCGGCGGAGAGGTGACCTAATGAGCGGCAACGACGAAGACATTCGGCAAGCGGTGCTGGAAAACTATGCGGAAGTAGCCAAGCGCGGGGGGGGCGGCTGCGCTCCGGCGACCTCGTGCTGCGGAGGGGGAGCCAGCACGATCACAACGCAGATCGGCTACTCCAAGGAAGAGGTGGCGAGCGTTCCGGAGGGAGCGGACATGGGGCTGGGCTGCGGCAACCCGCAGGCGATTGCCGCGCTCAAACCCGGCGAGACGGTGCTCGATCTCGGCAGCGGCGGCGGGTTTGACTGCTTTCTGGCAGCGCGCCAGGTGGGGGAAACGGGCCGGGTCATCGGCGTGGACATGACACCGGAGATGATCCGCAAGGCCCGCGCCAATGCTCAGAAGGGTGGATTTACGAACGTCGAGTTCCGGCTTGGCGAGATCGAGCACCTGCCCGTCGCCGATCAGAGCGTGGACGTGATTCTTTCCAATTGCGTCATCAATCTCTCCCCTGACAAGCCTGGCGTCTTTCGGGATGCGTTTCGTGTGCTCAAACCGGCCGGCCGTTTGGCGGTTACCGACATCGTTGCCACAGCCACGTTACCAGACGAAATCCGCAATGACTTAACGCTGCGCGCGGGGTGTGTGGGAGGAGCCGCCACGATTGACGAGATGGAAGCGATGCTTCAAGCGGCGGGCTTCCGGCAAATCCGCATCGCGCCCAAAGACGAGAGCCGCGCGGTCATCCGAGAATGGGCGCCGGGGCGCCGTGTCGAGGACTACGTTGTTTCGGCGACCATCGAGGCCGTGAAACCTGCCGCTTGATCCCGAGGTCAATAGTTTGGGATATACACTGCCGCGGTAACGATGGCGAACCACAGTACGAACTCGGTGAAGCCTGCGAGTTTGGCAACCGGCGGTGTGACCAGCGACTGTCCCCACTTGCCCACCTTCCGTTGGATCACCACGTGATACGCGATCCCCAGCAACACCAGCGGAAACTTGACCTGAAAGGCAGCGTTTTGGACATACGACGTGGCAATCCCTGAAAACAGAAGGATGCCGCCCAGGACCGCGATGCCCAAACCGGTCCACGTCCAGGGAAGGAGCTGGTCGGCGAGTTCCGCGGCAGAATGGCGCCGTCCCGCGAGACCCATCAGACGCAAATCCACCGCCGCAATCGTCCCGACCCACAGGGACAATCCGGTAAAATGGATGAGCTGGACGTAGGGGTATCCCCAAAGCGTGTTCCGGACAAAAGTCCCAAATGACGTACTTTCCAGCCACTGCCCGAGAGACAACAACGTCTGCATTCGCGTAGACCTCCCTTCCGCTTAGCCCAATTAGTCCGCCGGCATCCCCTACGCCGGAGGCCAATGGCCCGGCCTCCGCGGCCTTCTCGTTCTGCTGTCCGGAGCCACCTCTCTGCCCCCCGGCTGCGACTCATTTCTTGCGGGCCTTCCACCGGGTTCCCGGACCTGGACCCTGGATGGATGCCTGTCAAAAACCGACAAACTGTCCTACCTCGACCGACGTGAACAGGGCGGCGATCCATAGCGCCAGCGAGATGACGGCCGCCAATTTTGCCAGGATCGGTGTGGCAGGCTGCTGGTCCCACTTGCGAACGCCTCGTTGGATCACGACGACGGAAACGACAGCCAGTATTGTAAAGACCAGCTTGGGTTTGAAAAACAGCGTCAGGAAGAGTTCGCCGGCCCCGGGCGAGAACATCAGAAACCCGCTGAGCAAAGCGAGGCCACAGCCGGTCCATATCCAGGGGTAGAGCTGTTCGGCGACTTGGGTAACTGACTGACGGCGCCCTGCGAGTCCCAACAACCGCAGGTCAAGAGCCACGACCGTTCCGACGACCAGGAAAACACTGAAGTAGTGGAGCGCCGAAACCATCGGGAAGATGTGGACCGAGTAGTCCATGGCATGGGACCAGGGCGTGGTTTCAAGCCACTCGCCGAATTCAAATAATAGATCGTTCATGGGCGCTCCCCTCACTTTCTGTCAATTGCCTTGTGGATACGAGGTAACTTTCCCGCCTTTCTTTCCTGTCGCCGCCGTCGGAAACGGACTGCTTGAGAGCAATCATGGATCGGACGCCTATCACCGTTCGGTTCCGAGCGGCATCGAAGACAATTCCTTTGGTCCCGATGACGCGGACGAATACATCGCACGCGCCGCCCGCATGGCCAGCTTTCGCCGCAGCCGCCGCCACCCGATCACCACGGCGGTAATGCAGATCGCGGTTCCGCCGAGCATGAGCGTCAGCACGACAATATCCCACGCCGGACGGTGCCGATAGAGCCACGGCAGGTCCATCGAGTGCAGTCCGTGGTAGAGCCACCGGTTCCAGCGGCCTCCCGCGCCGTAGCTCTGCGCGATCCGCCCGGTTCGCAGGTCCACATAGTACATGGAGTTTTCCGGATCATCCAGTCGCGCGAAGAGAACCGGCAAGGGCAATCCATGGTCGCGATCAATGTAGTAGCTCTCGTATTGCCGGACGACGCGGGCTTCGGCCAGCAAGTGAGGCTGGGCGGCCATCGCAAGGACCTCCCTCACGCGCCCCGGATCGAGGTCCTCCTGTGGTGTTCCCCCCAAAGGGACGATGCGCGAGCGTTGGGGCGCTTCCGTCGCCAGGTACACCGGCTCCCCGGCAAAGAATGCGAGCTCCAGTTCCTTCACACGGAGCTGCGATGCGACCTTCGCGAGGGCGTCGCGGGGATGCTCGGCGGAGAAGGGACCGGGTTGCCACTCCGCGCCACGGAGCGCCGCCGCCAGATCGGGCACGGCTCTTCCGCCCAGCCAGGCAAAGGGACTCATGGACAACATCCCGCTCAGAGTCCAGGTAAACGCGAACAGGCCAAAGATCAGCCCCAGCATAGTGTGCCAGCGCTTTTGCCCGGCATAGGGGATACTCGACGCGCCGTCCGGGAAGCGATACCGTTTCCTCGATGGCGAATAGAGCCAGATTCCGACGACGATCCCGAAGATCGTCATGATCGCTCCGATCCCCGAGGACCAGATCACGACTTGCCCCCACAACTCCCTTTCTTTGCGGAGCGGCGTGAAATAGAGCCAGTGCGGGATGGCGCCAAAATACGCGCCCATCCGCGAGCCGCGCGTGGTGTGCTGGACGACTTCGCCCGTTACTTGCGAGACATACGCTTCTTCGCCGTTCGGCCACGAGTATTTCAACAGGGGCCGGAGCGGCCGAAACGATTGGTTCACGGTCCACTGGTCCTCTTCGGTCATCGCTCCCCGGAACTTCGCGGCGCTCGATGGCTGGCCGGTCCAGGCGGAGGCGATACGCAGCGCCATCCCCGCCGGTATCTCTGTGAACGGCTCGCCGTCATCCGCATAGGCCACGAATTGATCCGCGCCATAGTGGAAGCGATAGACGGGCCGCCCGTCGAGCAGGTTGATCCGCACCCGGCTGGGCGACCCCGTGAGTTCCAGGCGGCCGTATGCTTCTTCCGGGGAAACATTGATCCGGGAGGCGTCCAGCGGCGCCGAACGCGCCAGGCGTCCGGCCGCGGTCACCTCCGGGTAGTACCAGTACATCATCACGATTCCGGAGACGAACCAGACAGCGAACAGGACACAAAACGCCACGCCCATCCAGCGATGGATGAGGATGGAGTACTTGCGCAGGATGGTGGTGGTTCTCGACATCAGCGGAACCGAAAAACTAATTTGGTAAAGACGTTGATCGGAGCGCCCGGATAAACTTGGTTGCTGTTGATCTGGGCGACAAAGTAACGCTGGCGATTGAACAGATTTTCCGCGTTCAAGCTCCAATCGTAAAAACTTCGCCGGAAGCCGAGCGCGCCGCTGAAGGTGGTCCAGCCGCCCAGGCGTATGGTGTTCGCGTTATCCGTGAATACCGAGCTGAGATATCTCGTGCCGACGCTGGCAGTCAGCCCTGACTTCCAGCTTCGGGTGATCCAGAGGTTTGCGGCATGGCGTTGCGTGAACTGCGGGCGGAATCCGCTCAAGTCGAGTGTGCCGTTGGATTCAAAGTATTTGTCGAAACGCGGCAGCGTATATCCGTAGTTTGCGACGAGACGAATGCCCCGGCCGATTTCGCCGTTGATGTCGAGATCAACCCCTTTCGAGGACTGCTGGCCGGCCTGGTCGAACCGTTGATTGCCGAGGGCAATCACGACGTTGTTGCGCACAATGCGATACAGAGCCGAATTGACAGTGAACCGCCCATTCAAGCCCCGCCAGCGGTGACCGATCTCATAGCTCCGGCCGGTTTCCGGCTCTAATTCCCGACCGTCTGCGGGAACGGTTTCGACGGGCCGGAAGGCGCTCGCTGCGCCAAAATAGGCCTCCTGCCCTTCGGTGAGGGTGTACACCACGCCCGTTCGATACGTGTACGGCGTCTGACTCCGGCGTTGTTCCGGACCCCGGCTGACACGCTGCCCGTTAGCCCAAGGGTCATTGTGCGCGCGGCGCAGGTAGTCATCCAACCGCCCGCCGACGTTGATCTTGAGCCGGTTCGTGAGTGCGATCTGATCTTGCCAGAAGAAAGCGTGGTACCGGTTGGAGAAATAGTCCGCGCGGCTGAGGGGGAAATCCTCCGGAAAGAAGACGTGCGTCTCGGCAAAGGTCGTCAAATTGACCGGCGTCGTGCTGACGCTGCGCGAGGTGCTTCGGTCGGTGATGTTGAAGAAATCTTCGTATTCGTACCCGATCAAGAATGTATGCCTCATCCCGAAAAGGTCGAAGCGGCCTGTTACATCGGTCTGATTCTGCACGGGGCGCCGGTGATGTTGGAAGTAAAGAAACTCGCGATTCACCTGATTCAGCCTCGGCACGTAGCTCAGACCTTCCGCGGTGAAGTATTGGTCGTTCGTCCAGCGGTAGAAAAAGCTATTGCGGAGCTTGAAGTTGCTCGAGAGGTCCACACTGAAGAGAAGCTGGGTCTGCGAGTCGCGCAGCCGGGCGAAGTCCTGCGGGGTGTTGAACCGGCGGCTCAAATCGAAGCCCGGAACATCCAGAACGCCCACGGGAACCCCCGCGTCACCGTCGAAATCGTCGCGGTTGAAGGCCTGATGCACGGCGAGCCGGATGCGGTCGGTGACGAACCAGCTCAAGACCGGAGTAACGTTCAACCGCCGCGCGCCGGCCTCGCGCCAGCCGCTGCTGTTTTCGTAGCTCACGTCCGTGCGATAGAGCAGCCGGTTCGACCCGAACACCCGGCCCGTCGCCCCGCCGCCTACCTGATGGGTGTTGAATCGCCCGCCGCGATAGAACAGCTCGTACAAACGCTCCGCCTGCGGCTTCTTACGAATGATGTTGATGGCTCCGCCGAGGGCCTGCCCGCCGTAGAGGATGGAACTGGGTCCCTTCAGCACGTCAATCTGCTCGACGTTATTGAGTTGCGTGCTGAACCGGTTCCCTTCCAGGCGCATGCCGTCCACCAACTGCACGTCGGTCCCGCGGTCGCCGACGTGGAAGCCGCGAATGGTGTAATAGTCGTACATTCCCCACTTGCGGACCGCCGACACACCGGAAGCGTTGCGCAGCGCGGTTACCATGTCGTTGACGCCCTGCTCCACCAAAACCTGCTGCGGGATGGAGCTGACCTGCACAGGCAATTCCCGGTCCGGAATGTCCATCCGGGAAGCGGTCGTCTTTCCGGTAATATCCGCCACCGTCCCGGCAACTTCTCTCACGACGATCGTCGTGGACAAGCCTGACAGCCCCAGAGTCACGTCCAGAACTGCAGATTCCGTGGTAAACAGCAATGTCTTTCGGGCGGTCTCGAATCCTTCCCGTCCAAACGACAGTTCGTAGGAGCCGGTCGTCAGGCCCTCGATCCGATACCGGCCGCTATCATCCGTGACGGCATTCTGCACAGTTCTGCCTGGCTGACTGATCGCCTGAACGGCAACCCCCGGCATCACCGCGCCCGAGACGTCCGTCACGACTCCCGAAATCGTTCCGGTTGTCTGCGCCGAAAGCATGGGAGCGAAGCAAATCAACAACACTCCGAGCAGCGTGTGATTCCCGCCCGGCCTGACCCCGACGTCCATGATAGTTTCTCCTATTATAGCTTCAATTATCCAGCCCACGGCGCTTTCGAACACCGTAGCGGTGTCACGGGTAGACTTGTCGCGCCGTCCTCTCCGCGCTGATTCAAGCGTGCCGGCTGCCGCGATCGGCAGGCTCCGCATCGCAAGGATATCCGGCGGTTCAGGGAAGAACGCGATCGAGATTAACGGAGGCTTCTCGGAGGGTGGAACGGAGGAGGAATAGAGATGTCGTGCGCGAGATCGGCAGAAGCAGGAAGTTGACTCCAGCCTGTTTCCAGCGCTGGCTGCGAGACCGCCGGGGGTAACCCGCCCAGCTCGGCTCGCTTCATGCCCAAACCGCTGGGCGTGTCCTTACAATGCTGGAGAGCATTGCCATCCGGCGTGTGGTGCGAACAGGCGGGAATGGCAAGATAGAACCGGCTGAGATGAAATGAAAACACGGCTACCAGCAGCAAGGAAACTGCCCGTGCGGCTGCCAACCGCCTCGCTCCGCTTTCATTCCTCAAGGGGCCCCCTCCCGTTCGGAAGGCGTATCCTGCCCGTCTCGTGTTTCCGGATCTGTTTCCGCCAATGCCGAAGCCAATCTACAAGATTCATCCATTCGTGTCAAGCAGTTGTGCGCTTACCCGCCGGCTCTTAGGGAACCTGTTGATTCTGGTTGATTCTCGCCGCACCGGGTACTAGACTATGGGGACGCGCGGGGTGCCGTTCCGGGTTGGGTGTGCGGGGAACGAAATAGAAAGGAGGCTTCCGGCCCGGCTGGAAGGTCCAAACCATTATGGAACTGCACGATCAAATTGGTCTGCTACTGCGAGAAAAAAGTCCCCAGGTATGGCACCTCCCACCCACGGCCATCGTCTTTGACGCGATTGCACTGATGGCCGAAAAACGGATCGGAGCGCTCCTGGTTATGTCGGAGGGCCGGCTCCTCGGCATCGTCTCCGAGCGCGACTACGCCTGGAAAGTGATCCTGCAAGGCAAGTCTTCCCAGGACACCCAAATCCAGGAAATCATGAGCAGCCCGGTGGTTTCCGTTACTCCGAAACACACGGTCGGAGACTGCATGGCGATCATGACAAACAGTCGCATCCGTCATCTTCCGGTGGTGGACGGGAAAACGGTGGTGGGGATGCTCTCCATCGGAGACATTGTGAAGTGGGTCATCTCCGCGCAGGAGGAAACCATCAACCAATTGAGCTCCTACATCACGGGGAGATACCCGGGCTAAACCATTTTCAGAGTTAGTGTGGAGTGAAGTGATCTCGTCAGGGCATGGCTTCAGCCATGCCGAAATGAAGCCTCTTTTGCGGTGGGCTTTAGCCCCTGAGGTACGTCCCTCAGCGGCTGAAGCCGCAAGGAAGGGGAGTTGATTGGAACGCTTTACGGCACGACTGAAGTCGTGCCCTGACGTCCCCACATACTCTATAACAATGCTGAAAATGCTCTAGTTCCTTGGCCTGCCGGAATCCCCGCCCGCCGCTAGGAATGCAGTGCCATGATGAGCTTGCCGAGGCTGTCCTTGGCGTCCCCGAACATCATCATGCATTTCGGATTGTAGTACAGCTCATTGTCCACTCCGGCAAAGCCGGGGCGCATGCTGCGCTTGAGGACGACAATCGCCTTCGCCCGGTCCACCTCCAGGATGGGCATTCCATACAGCGGGCTGCTCTTGTTCGAACGCGCCGCGGGGTTGGTGACGTCGTTGGCGCCGATGACCAGGACCACGTCGGTCTCGGGAAAGTACGGATTGATTCGCTCCATCTCATACAACTTGTCATAGGGAACATCGGCCTCGGCCAGCAGCACGTTCATGTGCCCCGGCATCCGGCCGGCCACGGGGTGGATCGCATACTTGACATCCACGCCGCGCTTGCCGAGGATATCGGCCAGTTCGCTGACGGCATGCTGGGCCTGCGCCACGGCCATCCCGTAGCCGGGAACTACGATGACGTTTCGGACGCTATCGAGCAGAGTGGACAGTTCCTCGGGGAAAATCGAGCGCACCGTGCCTTTGGCCTCGCCGGCGGCGGCCCCCGCTTCTTCGACCGCGACCTTCCCAAACGCGCCGAACAAGACGTTGGTCGCGGAGCGGTTCATCGCCCGGCACATCAGCATCGCGAGCAGGAACCCGGAGGTCCCGTCGAGCGACCCCGTAATGATCTGGATGCGGTTAGCCAGTACAAATCCCATCGCAGCGTCGGCGAGGCCGGCATAGGAGTTCAGCAAGGCAATGACCACCGGCATGTCTGCCGCCCCGATGGGGATCACCAGCAGGAACCCGAACACCAAGGACAGGCCGACCATCAGGTAGAAGACGGGCGTGGGACGCGGCACCAGGATCAGGCTTGCGAAGCTGATGAGAACGATGCCCAGCAATACAAAGTTGGAAACGTTCTGGCCCTTGTAAGTCATGGGGCGGCCCGGAAGGAGCTCCTGGAGTTTTCCGGCGGCCATCAGACTGCCGGTAAAAGTCAGTCCGCCGATGATGACCTCGAACCCCAGCGCGGTCATCATGACCCGCCCGATTTCGTTGCCGTGCCGGATGTACTCGGAAACGCCGATCAAGGTGGCAGCCAAGGCTCCGAGCGAGTGGGACAACGCGGTCCGCTGCGGCACGGCGGTCATCGGAACATACAACCCCAGGCTCCCGCCCACAAATGTCCCGATCGCAAGTCCGGCCAGAATCCCCCGGTAGGCCACGATCGCGGGATGAAACAAAGTGCCGAGGACGGCCATGACCATTCCGAACGCCGCCGCCCACATTCCCATCCGGGCGTACTTGGGTGAGCACAGCCCTTTCAGTCCGAGGATGAACAGGACCGCCGAAATAATATAGAAAAAGCTCATAGCCTGGGTGAAGCCATGCGCATCCAGGTATGCCTTTACATCCTGAAACCAATAGATCAAGGCGATCACGCCCGCGCCGACCAGGACCCAACCCGTCGTCTTTCGACTCCGGGATTCGGACCGGCCCGCTTTCCCGGCGAGCTGCTTCCCCGTCTTGAACATCGCCAACATGCGGTCCGTGATCAGAAACCCGCCGACCACGTTGGTCGAAGAACAGGCCACGGCGATGAATCCGAACAGGTTGCTCAAGGAGTCGAAATTGGCGCCGGCGACCACCAGGGAACCGACCAGGGAGATTCCTGACAGCGCGTTGGTGGCCGACATGAGCGGGGTATGCAGCAGAGGAGGGATGCGGGTAATGACGTGATAGCCGAGGAACCCGGCCAGCATGAAGATGTAAAGCCCGATTTCCAGTTCCAGTGTCATTCGATAAACCTTTCGAGAGTCCTTCCTCGTCGCCGGCGTGCTTAGGAGCGGGGCGCGGGCTTCAAGGCGGCTTTCACCGTTTCGTGCACGACCTCACCCTGATGCGTGACCAGCGGGCCTCGCGCCAACTCGTCGCTCAGGTCCAACGCCACCTTCCCTTCTTTCAGAAGAAAGGTCAGGAAATTGGAGACGGTGCGGGAGTACATCTGACTGGCGTGGAACGGCATCGTGCTCGGGAGATTCAAGGGACCGAGAATGGTGACCCCGTGCCGCACGACCTCCTGGCCCGGCTCGGTGAGTTCGCAGTTTCCGCCCTGCTCGGCGGCCAAGTCCACAATGACGGAACCAGGCTGCATCTTCCGCACCATGTCCTCGGTGATCAGGACCGGAGCGCGCTGGCCGGGCACCAGCGCCGTTGTAATGACCACATCCGCAGTCGCCACGTGCCGCGCCATCAATTCCCGCTGCTTCTGATAAAACTCTTCCGACTGGGCCTTGGCGTACCCGGTCTTTTCTTCGGCGCCTTTGGTCTCCAACGCCATCTCGACGAACTTCCCGCCGACACTCTCCACCTGCTCTTTTACGGCGGGGCGCGTGTCGTAGGCTTCGACCACCGCGCCGAGCCGCTTGGCCGTGCCGATGGCTTGCAGCCCCGCAACGCCGGCGCCGATGATGAAGACCCGCGCCGGGAACATCGTTCCCGCCGCCGTCATGAGCAGAGGGAAAAACTTGGGCAGGCGGCCGGCCGCCAGCAGAGCTGCTTTGTAACCCCCGATGGTGCTCATGGCGCTCAAAGCGTCCATCGCCTGGGCGCGCGTGATCCGCGGCATCAGCTCCATGGAAAACGCGGTGACCTTGCGTCCGGCCAGTGCCAGGATTCCCGCGCCATTCGAGTACGGATAAAGAAAACCGATCAGGAGGGACCTTTCTCTCAGTTTCCCAATTTCCTCAAGGGTGGGTGGCTGGACTTTGAGCAGAATGTCGGCCTTGGCGAGCACATCGGTTTCCAGGCGCGCCCCCTTCTCCACATAATAGGAATCCGGAAATCCAGCCGCGACGCCTGCGCCGGGTTCGATACACACGTCCACGCCTGCCTTCGTCAGACCGGCCACATGGTCCGGAACAAGCGACACGCGCCGTTCGCCGGGAACCGTTTCTTTTGGTACGCCTACCATCATAAGGGCTGTTCCTTTGTCTGTAATGCGTTTCTGTAATGCGTGTCTGTAATACGCTTCCGGGCTGGTGCCGCCCTGCCGCGCCGCACGCCGCCTTCCGCCGGACGAAATTCCTGGTAGAGTGCCCGCACAGATCAATCTGCCTGTGACAGCACTCGCGTATACTCGCCGTGAGCACCCCCGGGTTCATCAATTTCCTCGGGGCACCCGCTCCGACTCCTCCCAAATCAAAAGCGAGTATTATATGACTAGGACGCAAGAGGTACAACCGAAATGTGCAAGCGGCTGCCGAAGGCGCGCCGCCACTGGGCTTCGCTTCGAGGGGGAATGCCGAGGGGAAGAGGAGACGACGACCGATGGTTGACCCGCTTGGGATCGCTCTGCTATTATAGATTCTGGCGTTTTGGCAGCGCAGCCAGGGCCACCGGATGACCCATGTGAACGAGGCGGCAACAGATACGGAAATACCTACCTGCTGGCGGGTCGGGGTGCACACCTCGATCGCCGGTTCTCTCGCGCAGGCTGTGGAAAAGGCCCATGAGCTGGGCTGCACCGCCTTCCAGATTTTCTCCACCAATCCCCGCATGTGGAAGCCCCGCCAGCCGACGGCGGAGGAACTGGCCGCCGTGGCGCGCCTCCGCCGCCAGTATAATCTCCATCCCCTGGTGATCCACGCCAACTATCTGCTCAATTTGGCCTCTCCGGACCGGACTCTGCGGAAGCGGTCGCTCGATGCCTTTCGAGGCGAGATCGGGCGAGCGGCGGCGCTCCGGGCGGAATATCTGGTCCTGCATCCTGGAAGCTATCGAGACAGTTCAGCAGCGGAGGGGATTCGGACGCTCGCTCACTCGATTCGGGAGGCGATGCAAGAGACCCCTCCCGAAGGAGTGCGGCTGCTGGTCGAGAACACCTGCGGCCAGGGAAACACCCTGGGCGGAAGTTTTGCGGAGTTGCGGGACATTCTGGCGCTGCTGGAGGGGCTGCCCGCCGATTGTTGCATTGACACGGCCCACTGCTTCGCCGCCGGGATGGACATTGCTTCGCCCCCGGGTTTGGAAACCATGCTCGCCGAGTTGGACAAGACCGTCGGCCTGGAGCGGGTTCGAGTGATCCACGCCAACGACTCGCGCGCGCCGCTGGGGTCGCATCGAGACCGTCACGAGCACATCGGCCGGGGCGGGATCGGACGGGAAGGCTTCCGTCGGATCGTGAATCACCCCCTGTTGCGGAAAAAAGTTTTTATTTTAGAGACCCCGATTGAGAAGCCGGGCGACGACCGGCGCAACCTCCGTGTTCTCCGCTCGCTGCGGGACCCGGAGGGCATCACCGCGCGGTTCAAGCGGCACGGACGCGCCGCACGCGTCCAGCCCCGCCCTGCGGAGCAATCGCTCCTGGGCACGCTGTTGGAATCAGGAACACGCTGTTAAGGTAAACTGGTAGCAATGAGTTTTGACCACAAGGCAATCGAAGAGAAGTGGCAGAAAGCCTGGCTCGACCGGACGGATTTGGTCGCGGTCCCTCGCGCCGACCAGCCCAAGTACTATGTCCTGGAGATGTACCCCTATCCTTCCGGCCGTCTGCACATGGGGCACGTCCGAAATTACTCCATCGGAGACGCCCTGGCCCGCCATAAATATATGCGCGGTTTCAACGTGCTGCACCCCATGGGCTGGGACGCCTACGGGCTGCCTGCCGAAAACGCCGCCATCAAGCACGGCATCCATCCCCGCCAGTGGACCGTGGACAATATGGCCTACATGAAGCGGCAATTCCTCCGGCTCGGGTTTACCTATGATTGGACCAAGGAACTGGCCACCTGCGACCCGGAATACTATCGCTGGAACCAATGGCTGTTTCTGAAAATGCTCGAGCGGGGACTGGCCTACCGGAAGCGGAGCCGGGTGAACTGGTGCCCATCCTGCCAGACCGTGCTCGCCAACGAGCAGGTCGTGGACGGATGCTGCTGGCGCCACGAAGGAACGCCGGTCGAGCAAAAGGAATTGGAACAATGGTTCTTCCGCACGACGGCCTACGCCGATGAACTGCTCGAGGGTATGGACCAGCTCGGCAACTGGCCGGAGCGCGTCCTGGCCATGCAGCGGAACTGGATCGGCAAATCCATCGGCGCGCAAATCCAGTTCCGAGTCGTCGGCCTGGAGGATTCGATTACGATCTTTACGACCCGGCTGGACACGATCTACGGAGCCACCGCGGTCGTCCTCTCCCCCGAGCATCCCTTGATCGAGAAGCTGCTCCAGGGGATGGCAGGCGGCGCGAACATTCTGGCGAGAATCCGCCAGCTCCAGGGCCGTCGGCCGGTGCCCGCAGCGGTGCAGGCCGAAAAAGAAGGCATTTTCCTGGGACGCTTTGCCACCAACCCCTACAATGGCGAGCAGGTCCCCATCTGGGTCGCCAACTTTGTGCTGATGGAATACGGCGCCGGAGCCGTAATGTCCGTTCCGGCGCACGATCAGCGCGACTTTGAGTTCTCACAGAAATATCGGCTGCCGATCAAGGTGGTCATCCAGAACCCGCAGCACGACCTCAATGCCCGGCGGATGGAGACGGCTTACACCGAATACGGAGTGTTGGTGAACTCCGGGACGTACAGCGGACTCTCCTCGGAAGATGCGCTCCGAAAAATGGCGGCCGATGCCACTCAGAAAGGCTTTGGGAAAACGGAGATCACCTATCGGCTCAAGGACTGGGGTATCTCCCGCCAGCGGTATTGGGGCACGCCGATCCCTGTGATCTACTGCGCCAAGTGCGGGACCGTCCCCGTCCCGTACGAACAATTGCCGGTCCTGCTCCCGGAAAACGTGCAGATCACCGGCTTGGGGCACTCGCCTCTGCGCGAAGCGGCTCAGTTTTTGCACACCACCTGCCCGCGTTGCAACGGCCCGGCGGAACGGGAAACCGACACCATGGACACGTTCGTGGATTCGTCCTGGTACTTCTTCCGGTATCCCAATCCGCGGTATGCAGAGTCTCCCGTGGACTCCGCGGCGGTGAAATATTGGTTCCCGATTGACCAATACATTGGCGGAATTGAGCACGCCATCCTGCACCTGATCTATTCGCGGTTCTTCACCAAGGTGATCCGAGACCTCGGCTTGACCGAGACCGACGAGCCGGCTGCCCGCCTGTTCACCCAAGGGATGGTGCTCAAGGACGGAGCCGCCATGTCAAAGTCCAAGGGGAACCTGGTGGACCCGGACGACATGATCGAGAAATACGGCGCCGATACGACGCGGATGTACGTCCTGTTCGCCGCTCCACCGGAAAAAGACCTGGAGTGGAACGATGAGGGAATCGGGGGAATCTACAAGTTCCTGGCGCGCGTCTACCGGTTCGCCAGCCGGCATATCTCGGAACTGAAAGGCGTTCCGCCGGCCCCGATCGGCTCGGCAGAAATCTCCGCAGAAGACCGCAAGGTCCTGCGGAAGCTCCACCAGACCATCCGACGCATCACGTTCGACTTTGAAGGGCGCTGGCACTTCAATACGGACATCGCCGCGTTAATGGAACTGGTCAACCAGCTCTATGCCTCCGAAGAACAGATCAGCAAGCCGGTCGTGCGCGAGACGCTGGAAACCATGGTGAAGCTGCTCTCGCCGTTTGCTCCGTACCTGTCGCAGGAACTGTGGACGCAGCTCGGCCATTCCGAGGACTTGCTGCGCGTCGCGTGGCCTTCCTATGATCCCGTCCTCGCCAAGGAGGAGGAGCTTGAGGTCGTCGTCCAGATCAACGGCCGGCTCCGCAGCAAGATCCGCGTGCGGGAGGACTTGACCCAGGACGAGCTCAAAGAAGTGGCCCTGGCCGACCCGCGCATCGCCCATATCGTCAGCGAGCAGGAAATCTTGAAGACCATCATCGTTCCCAACAAGCTGGTCAACATCGTCATCTCCGAACAACGCAAGCCCGCTCCCACTCGCATATAACGTTCTTCAGCATTGGTGTAGAAGACTGTGACCGTTCCCCCTTGCCCGAAGGGCAACACCGTGAATAGCCGTAGGTGAAACCTACGGAAACGGATTCACAAGCGTGATCCACGGCCCCGGAGGGGGCCGGACAATCACGGTGTCCCGGTCAACCCCTATGCGGGGTTGATCTTTCCCCGTGGGGTCCGCGTTCCGCAGGTTAAAACCTGCGGCTATTCACGGTCGGCCCTGCCGGGGCCGCACCGGCGCGGCATGGAATTGCCCCCCCTTACTCCTCGGGGCGGCGGGCCGTCATCAGCAAGGCTCCCAATTCGCGGAAGCGGCGGCGCTCGTCCGGGTCGGTGAGATGCTGATAGTAGGAGGCGTCGGAATCGGGCGTCCGGTCCGGGATCATGTGGAAAGCATACTCCTGAAAGCCGCACGACTCGAAGAGCTTTCCGTAATCCTCTGCGCTGAGCAGATTCACCGGGACTCGAAAATGCGGCAACCACCGGAGCGTGATTTCGTTTTCCTTGGAGAGATGATTGACGATCCAAACCGACCCGCCGGGTGACAGAACGCGGAAGATTTCCCGCAGGGCATTCTCGGGGTTTTCCAAATAATAAAAGGTCTCGACACACAGCGCCTTGCTGAAGAATTTTTCTTGCCAGGGGATGGCTTCCACGTCAGCCCAAACGAACAAGAGGTTGTCACAGGCTGCGGAGCCGGGGCGGGCCTTGCTGACCATCTCGTCCGCAACGTCCAGACCCACCACCAAACCTTCCGGGACCAGGGAAGCCAGCCGGCGGCTTGCCCAACCTTCCCCGCAACCGACTTCCAGGATGCGGTCCGCGGGCTGGATGTTCATCAGTTGTAGTGTGTCCTCGACAAAGCAACGATGATGAGCTTCGAGCGCACTGCTGCGTCCGTCGAGAGCCCATTGATTGAATTCCTGGCGGAGCTTCTCATTCATGGCCGCAGGCTTGTCCATCTGATTTCATTTCGCGGCACCGATTCTCCCGGCTGAGGAGGCATAGTCTCAAGGGGTTTGCGGTAGCGCGCTTGGGCCGGGCCGCGAAGCTGGAAGAGGCTGCGGGCTGAGCGGCGCCGGGAGAGCCTGCTGCCCCAGTCGAGCCCACGCGAACGGCACTGAAACCAAGAACAGATAGAGCATCACAACTTCCGAATCGCCGAAGTTGAACTCGAACAAACCGGAGATCATCAGGCCGATGGTAATGGCTATGACCGAGTGGCCCAGGGTCCGCGCTTCGCCGCCACGGCTGCGGGCGAAGGACAGACTTGCATAAACCACTTCAAATATCATCCATAACCATAGCAAAAGGCAGGGGATACCCCTCTCTGCCGCAAGTTGCAGGAAGTTGTTGTGGAGATGCCCATACCAGGCCCGGGGCAGCGGCATTCCCCCCGGTTTATAGAGTGGGAATTCCGCGCCCACCTGCTCCGGTCCGACGCCAAACCACGGATGCGCTGCAATCATCCTCAAGCCGGTCCAAAACATGACCACGCGAGATTGGTTAGAAGTATCCGTCCCCAAATCGAATATGGACTCGCTGCGCCGCTGCAACCAAGGTGGGGATAGAAGGTACAATCCCAGAAGGGCGACCGGGAGCAGCCACAAGAGCCGCCGTTGGGAACGAGCCAGGAGATAAGCCACGCCGGCAAACGCGCCCAGCCAGACTCCCCGCGTGAAGGCCGCCAGAAGGGCCAGCGTGACCACGGCTGCGCAGAGCCACGCGCCCAGGCGCATCCTCCGGGAGAGCCCGCCGAAGAGCGCCCCGGAAACCACCAGCAGCAACACCATCATCAACTGGCCGCTGAACGTCATCCAGTGGCTCATGAACCCGGTGATCTGATGCACCACGTAGCTCTCATAAAACGGCAGGCCCTGTTCGCGGAGTCGCCAGTAATCCAGGACGAACTGCGCCAGCCCATAGAGGGCTGAGATGACGCCGCCGAGAGCGATGCCCTGCGTGGTTCTCCATATCTGGCGCGGTTCCTGGTAAGCGTTGTAAGCAACGACGACCGCGAAATAAACAAAAAACTTTCGGAGATGGGGAAAGCCGGCCCAAAGATCGCGCGAGAAGGCCAGAGAGAGGATCGTCCACGCCAGGAAGGCGAGCAGGGCAAGTCCGAAGCGTGCCGGAAAGTAGATGGGACGCCGGGAAAGCAGGAGCGCCAGCAACGCCGCTCCCAACAAAATCTGCGAGGCCGCAATCGAGAAGAGAATGGCGCACGTAGCCAAGCCCGTCAGAACGGCGGTGGCTGTTTCCAGCCGGCCGGAGAACTTCGTCGGACTCGGGTCTCGCTCGGAGGCTGAGGTGGACAACGGCAATCCTTCCCCGCTGTTAGTTTCAGAGATCAATCTATCGGAAGCTTACCGAGGATTCAAGCCGGGTCATCAGGCCCTTCCATGCTACGCTGGGTTTCGGGCGCCGGAGGATTCGCCCCGCATCCGGAAAGCTTGTCGGACAATGCGATGGAACCCTTGGTTAAATCGGCTGATTCGTTCCGTTCGGTGAATAATACGGTTCCAGCGTGGCATACCCTGTCGGTGGACGCCGTAAGCTCCCACCTGAAGTCCACCCACGCCGGGCTAACCGGGGTCGAAGCGGCCCGCCGCCTGGAAGAATATGGCCCGAACGAACTTGAAGCCGCCCGCCGCATCTCGCCGTGGACGATTCTCCTGGCGCAGATCAAGAATGTCCTGATCCTGATTCTGCTCATTGCGGCGGTGCTCTCCGGCTTTTTGGGGCATGGCGTGGAAGCCGTGGCCATTGCCGTCATCGTTCTTTTTGCCGTGCTGTTGGGGTTTGTGCAGGAATACCGCGCCGAGCGCGCCGTCGAGGCGCTGCGCCAGATGGCGGCCCTCACGGCGACGGTGCTCCGCGATGGGCAGGAGAGTGAAATCCCGGCGCGCGACCTGGTGCCGGGCGATGTCATCCTCGTGAAGTCCGGCGACAAGATTCCCGCCGACGCGCGTTGGACCAACGCGGTCAATTTGCAGGTCGAAGAAGCGCCGCTGACTGGCGAATCGGTCCCCGTCGAAAAACAGACGGCCGCGCTCGAGAACGGCCAATTATCTCTTGGCGACCGCAAAAACATGGCCTATGCCGGCACCACGGTGACTTACGGCCGGGGTCGGGCCATGGTGGTTTCCACCGGCATGAGCACCGAGTTCGGCCGCATCGCGCAACTGTTGCAGACGGTCGAAACCGGCAGGACCCCGCTGCAGGAGAACCTGGACAAGGTCGGCCGGACGCTGGCGCGCGCGGCGGTCGTGGTCGTGGGCATCATCGTTGCGCTCGGCGTATTTCGCGGCCAACCCTTCCATGAAATGTTTATTTTCGGCATTGCCCTCGCGGTCGCGGTCGTTCCCGAGGCGCTGCCCGCCGTGGTGACCATCTCGCTCGCCATGGGGGTGCAGCGGATGGTCAAGCGCCACGCCCTGATGCGCCACCTCCCGGCCGTGGAAACGCTGGGCAGTACCTCGGTGATCTGCGCAGACAAGACCGGCACAATGACGAAGGATGAGATGACGGCGCAACGGATTTTCGCCGCCGGGCGCGTATGGGAGATTTCCGGCGCGGGCTATGAGGTGCGCGGCGGGTTTTTCCAGGGCGGGGTGGAGGTGGAGCTTCCTGAGCCGGTGCTGTTGCTGTTGCGCGCCGCATTGCTGGCTTCCGACGCGCATCTGGTTCGCACCGGTCCCGACGACCACTGGCGCGTCAAAGGCGATCCGACGGAGGGCGCGTTGGTGGTGGCCGCCGCCAAAGCCGGCTTGAGCAAAGCGGAAATGGAGGCGCAATTCCCCCGCGTCAACGAAATCCCGTTCACTTCGGAAACCAAGCGCATGACCACCCTGCACGCCACTCCCGCCACTCTCGCCACTCCCGAAGGGACGGTGGCCTGCTCCAAGGGCGCGCCGGAGATCATTCTCGATTCCTGCGCACGCTGGCTGACCGACCAGGGGGCCATCCCGCTCGACCCCGCCGGCAAGCAGACGATTCTGGAGGCGGCGCACCGGATGGCGGAGGATGCGCTGCGGGTTTTGGCTGTGGCGCACAAGCCGGACGCAAGTTTCGAGGACGCCGACCGCGACATGACGTTTTTGGGGTTGGTCGGAATGATGGACCCGCCCCGGCCCGAGGCCAAGGCCGCCATTCAGACTTGCGAACAGGCCGGGATCAAGGTGGTGATGATTACCGGAGACCATCCGCTCACCGCCCGCGCGGTCGCCCGCGAGCTGGGACTGCTCAAAACCGGGCGCGTCGTCACCGGGCAGCAATTGGAAGCCATGAGCCAGGCTGAATTTGAACGCGAGGTGGAACAGATTGAGCTTTACGCCCGCGTCTCCCCGGCCCATAAGCTGCGCGTGGTCACCGCCCTCCAAAAGAAAGGCTACATTACGGCCATGACGGGTGACGGGGTCAATGACGCCCCCGCGCTCAAGAAGGCCGACATCGGGATCGCTATGGGCATCACCGGCACGGACGTGACCAAAGAAGCCGCCGCCATGACGCTGACCGATGACAATTTTGCCTCCATCGTGGCGGCGGTCGAGGAGGGCCGGCGCATCTTCGGCAACATCAAGAAATATCTGATGTATCTGCTCTCCTCAAACTTCGGGGAGATCGTTCTGATCGCCGGCGGTTCGCTCGCCGGGCTGCCGCTGCCGCTGACGGCGGTGCAAATCCTCTACGTCAACCTTGCCACCGACGGCCTGCCCGCGCTGGCCCTCTCCGTGGACCCGCCCGAGCCCGACCTCATGCGCCGCCCGCCGCGCAATCCGCGCAGCGGCATCTTTACGCGCCCCGTCATCGGCCTCATCGCCGTGGGCGGGCTGTGGTCCGCGCTGATCAACCTGAACCTGTTTGTTTGGGCGCTCGACTCCGGGCGCAGCGTGGCCGAGGCGCAGACCTTGATCTTCGTCTCGCTCGTCCTGATCGAGTTCTTCAAAGCCTACAACTACCGCTCCGACCGGCATTCGGTGCTCCGCCGCCCCTTCGCCAACAAATGGCTGAATTTGGCCATCCTATGGGAGCTGTTGCTGCTCGCTTTGATTGTGCACGTCCCGCTCCTCCAGAAAATGTTCGGCACACAGACCCTGTCGGGGGCCGAGTGGGGCATGGTCGTTGTCTTGGCCGCCACGATCACGCCCGTGCTGGAGACAGCCAAATGGCTGCAACGCCGTGGGTCGTTTGGACAAGTGAGCTAAGAGCTGTTGCCTAACCTCCTGTGAAGGACCGTCAGGGCATGGCTTCAGCCATGCCGAAAAAGTCGGCCGCGCTGGGGGGCTTCAGCCCCTGAGGTTTGTCCCTCGGCGGCTAAAGCCGTAGGGAAGAGAGATTGATTCCACATGCTTTACGGCACGGTTGAAACTGTGCCCTGACAACAGCTCAAAACTGGTTTTGCCATAGCTTGTAGAAAACGGATGCAGCATTCCCGGCGCTGGCGTGCCTCCAGGAAAATAGCGTTGCCTCCGCGAAACATGTGATACACTCATCCCACAATATGGCGGTAAACACTCAGTGCGGTCTTCCTGCGGGCTTCACCTGAACGCTTCATTCGTAAGCGACCGGCGGCCGTTTCCCAAATCAAGGAATACAGAAAAGGGTCGTTCCCAAAATCAGCGCGGTGACGACCAGTCCCAACAGGCACGATACGCGGTTGGAACCAATTTTGCGATTTCTAACCGAGCAGAAAGGAAAATGCAATGAGCAATAATTGGAAGCTGGATGCAGAAGGATCACGATTTCTGACAGCGGCGGACACGATCGCCCGCGAAGTAATCCAACCGCTGGCGGCAACGGTTGACAAAGAAGGCCGGTTTCCGCAAGAGAATATCGAAGCCCTGCGGAAAGCCGGCCTGCTTGGACTCGTCAGCGCAAAGAAGGTGGGAGGGCAAGGCCAGGGACTTCGCGCCGCCGTGGCCGTGGCGGAACGGCTCGCCCGCGAGTGTCCTTCGACCGCCATGATCGTCATGATGCATTACGCTGCGACTGCCGTGATCGAACAACACGGCACGGAGAGCATCCGAAAAGCCGTTGCCGAGGGAGGGAAGCTGACCACGCTGGCGTTCTCCGAGACCGGGTCCCGCAGCCATTTCTGGGTGCCCGTCAGCACTGCGGAGAAAAAACCGGACGGCGTTCGGCTGAACGCCACCAAGCAACTGATCACGTCGGCGGGAAAATGCGACTTCTATGTTTGGTCGAGCAAACCCGCTGCTGCGGAAGGCTTGAGCACGATCTGGGCCGTGCCCGCGGACGCGAAGGGCCTTACGATCCCCAAGCCCTTCGACGGACTCGGATTGCGCGGAAATGGTTCGGCCCCGATCACGGCCCGGGACGTCCTGATTCCCGAGTCGAACCGCCTGGGCGAGGACGGCAAAGGGTTCGATGTGATGATGGGGACCGTAATGCCCTACTTCAGTCTGCAAAACTGTGCGGTTTCCTTGGGAATGATGCAAGGCGCGTTCGCTCGCGCTGTCCACCACGTGACAAATTCCCAATACTCTTACGACGGCTCCAAGATAGCCGACCTTCCGCAGGTCCGGGGGCATATCGCAAAAATGCGGGTGAAAATAGACCTGGTGGGAGGGTTCCTTCTCGACGCGCTGGATGCGATCGAGCAGCAACGGGAGGACGCCGTGCTGCGCGTGCTCGAGTCGAAGGTGGCGGGCGCCGAGACCTCGCTCGAAGTGCATGACCTGGCCATGCGGGTCTGCGGGGGGGCGGCGTTCCGCAAGGATGTTGGCGTGGAGCGCTTTTTCCGCGACAGCCGCGCGGCCACGGTCATGGCTCCCGTCTCCGATGCGCTTTACGAATTCATCGGAAAAGCAGCCTGCGGCATGCCGGTGTTTTGAACCATAGAGATATCGCCAGAAACTAGAGCTTCGGGAACTTCCGCCGTCGGTTCGTCTGCGACGACGGCTGGCTCCGGAGGCTCCAGGGCAAGGGAGAGCACCTCGTCCATGGTCTTGACGTAATGGAGCGCGAGTCCTTCGAGCTGCTCCTTCTTCAAGTCTTCTTCAACATGGGGCGCATTCTGGCGCGGGAGCGCGATTTCGGTGATGCCGGCGCGCTTGGCGGCCAGCACTTTCTCTTTGATGCCTCCCACCGGCAGAACCAATCCGCTCAGAGTGATTTCTCCGGTCATGGCCATGTGGGGCCGGACGCGGCGGCCCGTCAGCAACGACACCAGCGCCGTCGCCATCGTGACCCCGGCCGAAGGGCCGTCCTT
>MEKR01000039.1:0-7713 GCA_001767035.1 Acidobacteria bacterium RIFCSPLOWO2_02_FULL_61_28 | reverse complement strand
GCATGTGAATCTCGTGGTTCTCAAAATGGTCCGGGGTCACGCGCCAGCGGTCCGGATGCGAGCGCACCCAGGTCAGCGCCGCCTGCATGGACTCCTGCATGACCTGACCGAGGTGGCCGGTCATGATTAACCCGCGCTTGCCCGGCATCTGGTTGGCTTCGACAAAGAGCACGTCGCCCCCGGTGGGAGTCCAGGCCAGACCCACCGCGACTCCCGGGCGCTCGGTGCGCTCGGCCACTTCCATCTCGGGCAGAATCATTGGCGCCCCCAGGCATTCCCGAACGACTTCCGGGGTCACCACCAGGCGTTCCTTGCGGCCCTCGGCGATCCAGCGCGCCTGCTTGCGGCAAATGGAGGCGATGTTTCGTTCCAGGTTCCGCAAACCCGCCTCCCGCGTATAGTGCCGGATGATTTCCTGCAGCGCCGCGTTCGGGAACTGGATGTCTTCCTCCAGGCGAATGCCGTTTTCTTCGGTCTGCCGCGGCAGCACGTGGCGGATCGCGATCTGGATTTTTTCCTCTTCGGTGTAGCCGGGCAGTTCGAGCACTTCCATGCGGTCGTGGAGCGCGTCCGGGATGGGGTCGAGCACGTTCGCCGTGGTAATGAACAGCACCTTGGAGAGATTAAACGGCACGTCCAGGTAGTGATCGCGGAACTGGAAGTTCTGCTCGGGGTCGAGCGCTTCGAGCAGGGCCGCCGCGGGATCGCCCCGGAAGTCCCGGCCGATCTTGTCCACCTCGTCGAGCATGAAGACCGGGTTGTTGGTCCCGGCGCGGCGGATGCCCTGGACGATCTGTCCCGGCAAGGCTCCGATGTAGGTGCGGCGATGTCCGCGGATTTCCGCCTCATCGTGCATCCCGCCGAGCGAAATCCGAATGAACTTGCGCCCCAAAGCCCGCGCAATGGATTTTCCGAGCGAAGTCTTGCCCGTTCCGGGCGGACCCACGAAGCACAGGATGGGGCCTTTCAACGCCGGCCGCAGTTGCAGGACCGACAGAAATTCCAGGATGCGCTCTTTGACCTTTTCCAGGTTGTAGTGGTCCGCCTCCAGAATTTCCTGGGCCTTGACGATGCTCATCCCGTTTTCGCTCGATTTGCTCCACGGGAGCGTGACCAGCCAATCGAGGTAGGTCCGGCAGATGGTGTACTCGGCTGCCGCCGGGGACATCCGCGCAAACCGCTGCAATTCCTTGAGGGCCTCTTTTTCGACGTCCTCCGGCATCTTGGCCTCGGCGATCTTCAGCCGCAACTCCTCGACTTCGCGCTGCCCTTCCTCGGTCTCTCCCAATTCCTTCTGGATGGCCTTCATCTGCTCGCGCAGATAAAACTCGCGCTGGCCTTGCGCCAACTGGTCCTGCACCTGGGACTCGATCTTGGTGCGCAGCTCGGTGAGCTGGCGCTCTTTGACCAGGTGGCGGTTGAGAAGGTCGAGCCGCTTGGCGACATCGAGCGTTTCGAGCAGTTCCTGCCGCTGTTCCGTCGTCAGGAAGCTGAGCGAGCTGGCCACAAAATCGGCGAGGCGGCCGGGCTCCTCGATGTTCAAGACCATGGTCTGGAGCTCGTCGGAAAGCCCCGGGGACGCGGCCACAATCTGCTGAAAGGTCACGACCACGCTGCGCTGCAAGGCCTCCGTCTCTGCGGTCTTCTCCAACGGCGCTTCGTGCAACGCCGTAATCTCAGCCTTCAGAAACGGAGTGGGCTGCGAGTACTTTCGGATTCGGACGCGCGACAACCCTTCCGCAAAGATGAACAGGCTTTCGTTCGGCATCCGGATCACCTTGTGGACCAGCGCGAGCGTGCCGACGTCATAGAGGTCTGCCGCTTGAGGGTTGTCGGTTCGCGGGTCCCGCTGTGCGGCGATGACAAGTAACTTGTCCTCGCCCAACGAGTGGACCAGTTGGATCGAACTCTCCCGGCCGATCGTCAGCGGCAACACCGCGTGCGGAAACAACACGGTATCGCGCACCGGGAGAACCGGCGCTTCTTTTGGCACCACCATCCGTTTCGCTTCGGGTTCCATGTTCGCTCCTCGTGGACGCCGCCCGGGGCCGGGGGGATGGCTTCCGTTCTGCGCCGCCTCCGGCTGGAGGGCCACGGCGTCGTCCGAAACCACCCATGGAAGCGGCCGCGAGCCTTGCCAACTCAGGACCGCGTCCTCACTCCTGTTGGATGCGCCTGCCGCTCAGAGAGTTTCCGGGCCAGTGCCTTTCTCTCCACTCCCCGGCCGGCTTCTTCATCCAATTTGTAAGGAGCACGTTGAGGGCCAGGGCTAGGGGATCGTGGAATAACACCCCAGAACGCGGACGAATTCGGTGATTTCAGCCAGGCTTTTCAGTGCATTACGAGCAGGACCCGAGGCCGGGTTGCCTTGGAAGTCAAGATAGAAGAGGTATTCCCAAGGGCGGCCTCGCAAAGGGCGGGATTCAATTTTGGACAGGCTGATGTCGCGCAGTGCAAACACGCTCAGGCAGCGGAAGAGCGCGCCGGGCAGGTTCCTGGTGGCGAACACGATGGAAGTCTTGGTCCCGGTGGAATGCGAACCTTCCAGACGGCGCCGCCCGAGCAGGAAGAACCGGGTATAGTTTTCCGGGTCGTCCCCGATGTCTTTCGCCAGGATACGTCCTCCGTAGATCGTAGCAGCGGCCTTGCTGGCAATCGCGGCAGCATCCGGCAGGCGCTGTTCCACGATCATTCGGACGCTGCCGGCGGTGTCGTAGTAGGGGACCACTTCCCATTTCTTGTGCCGTTCGAGAAAGCGCCTGCACTGGCCCAGCGCCGGGGGTTGGGAATAAACCTTGCGCACCGTCCGCAGCGAGACGCCGGGCCGCGCGATCAGATTGTGAACAATCCGCACGTTGGTTTCGTAAAGGATGGGGAGGCGATGCTTTAGCAACAGATCATAGTTTTCGTGGATGGACCCGTAGAGTGTGTTTTCGATCGGGACCGTGGCGTAGTCAATCTTCCGCCCGGCCAGCGCCTGGAACAGCGCCGGGAAGTTCGGCAGAGCCACCAGCTCGGCCTCGCCGGGCATCAACTTCCCCGCGGCCACTTCGCCGAACGCGCCGCGCTCTCCCTGGAACCCCACCCGGGTCTGTTTCGACAAGATTGGCTCCTTGGTTCTCTCGGTTTACTCGGTTCTCTTGGCAAACCCCGAGCCACGCACCCCCGCATTATGCGAGGTTGACCCCAGATTCGCAAGCGGACGGAACGGAGGAGATGGGCGCCAAGCGGGCGAGAAAGCAATCCGAACTACCGCCTCCCCCACCGTGCCGAAGGGAGCTTCCCCGCGGCCAACGGTTCGGCCAGCCTACGACCCTATTCGGAACTTGTTTGAACGGGGATGGACTCGGGCACATCCAAGCGGATTTCGGCGAGTGCGGACATGAGGTCCGCCGCCCAACGATATACATTGTGTTCTCGAACGATTCGGCGCATGGACCGCATGCGGGCGCGCCGGTCCTCGGGAGCCATCTCGAGTGCATAGCGGATGGACTCCGCGAGTTGTTCGATATCATATGGATTCACGATGAGGGCGTCGCGCAACTCGCGACACACTCCCGTGAACCGGCTCAAGATGAGTACGCCGTCCTCCTCGTCCCGGGCCGCCACAAATTCCTTGGCTACTAGGTTCATGCCGTCGTGCAAAGACGTCACGAGGCAGAGGTCAGCCGCCTTGTAGAATGGCTCGATTTCCTTTTGACTGTGATGTTTTTGGAAGAGGAGGATGGGTCTCCACTTCTTGGTCTCGAAGCGTCGGTTGATTCGATTGGCCTCCTTGTCCACCTCGACGAGGAACTCCTGGTATCGCGGGATGTTTGTCCGGCTGGGCGCGCCGATCTGCACAAACGTGAACTGCTCTCGGTACGAAAGGTTTTTCTCCAGAAAGCATTCGATCCCACGGAAACGCTCGAGAATCCCTTTGGTATAGTCGAGCCGGTCCACCCCAATGCCCAGGAACGCTGCTTCTACGCCAAGGCTCTTTAAGAGCGAAACCTTATCGGGAGGAGCGGCGGGAGCGGCGAGGCCCTTTCCGGACTCGCGGCTGCGGTCGGGAAAGGCAACACTGATCGGGTAGGGCCGGACGACTGTGAAATGGCCACCGCGGTTGACGGCAAAGCGCTCCCAGTCAATCTGCGATTCGAGCACGCGGTCCACCGTTTCCAGAAAATTGTTACAATGCGATTGGATATGAAAACTCACCAGGTCTGCGCCCAGCAACCCGTCCAATACCTCTCGTTGCCAGGGGCAGATCCCGAATGCTTCCGGATTGGGCCACGGGATGTGCCAGAAGATCGCCACGCGCGCCTTCGGCCGTTTCTCCTTCACCAGCTTGGGGAGCAGCGCAAAGTGGTAATCCTGGATGAGCACGATGGGCTCCGGGGTCCCTTCCATCTCCTCCAGGACCACCTCCGCGAACTTCTCGTTCACACGCTGGTACTCCCCCCAATCTGAGGACCGGAAGATCGGCCGTGTGTGGGCGATGTGACACAATGGCCAGAGACCCTCATTGGCGAACCCGTAATAGTATCCCTCCATTTCTTCCCGGCTGAGCCAAACTCGCCGGAGCGTGTATTGCGGCTGGTCGGGAGGCACTGCAAGACGGTCCCGATAGTTTACGCTTTCCCGGTCGGCATCGCCGGAACCGTGCGCGATCCATGTCCCCTGACACGCTCGCAAAATCGGTTCCAGCGCGGTGACCAGCCCGCTGGCTGGAACCACCACCTGAATCTCCTTGCCGCGGCGGACGTGTTCGTATGGCTCGCGGTTGGATACGACAAACAGGCGGTTGTCCCGCAGCTTGTTTTGCATCGTAACGCGGAGGCGCTCGGCCGTCCACAGCGACTGCCCGGTGGCGCGCAGGCGGGCTTCTTCGTTTGCGACCGCGCGGGCTTCCGACAAACTCTCCGCCAGATTGGCAACCTCCCGCGAAAGGGGGCGGAAGAAATCCTCGTCCGGGAGGTTGGCGTGCGGCGAAACCTTTCCGGCCCGCAGGTCTTTGATCCAGCGTGTCGTTCTGGCGATGGGGGACAAGACCGTCCAGCGGACGATGAGGAAGATGATAAACACGACCAGGAGCACCTGCGCGACCACATGCCACAACGTGTCCCGCCAGATGCGCGCGCTTTGAGCTTCAATATAGCTGGCGTCGTGAAAGACCGCCAGATAACCGCCCGCTTCCGACGCGCGCTGCAACGGAAGGAACAGATTGCCGCCCCCTTCGGACATACGCCGCAACGGAAGGAAGTAGACATGAATCTCCTTCTCTCCGATCCTCGCGAATTGGCCAAAAGCAAAACCCTGGGCATTGGCCGGAGTGAACAGAATAGTAGGAGGGACGTAATTGTAGCGGGCCTTGAAATTGGAACTGACCGCCAGGGTGGTTCCCTTCGGATCGTAAACAGCGACCCCGGCCAGCCGTTCTCGATTCCCGAAGCGTTCCACAATGGGCTGGAGCTGCTTCAGATAACGCTGTTCCAAGAGGGGCTCGACGATCTCCCGTAAACTCTCGGCCAAGACTTCGGCCCGTCTTTCCAGGTCTTCCCGCCGACCCTGCTCTTCTGCGCGAACCTGGTAGCGGGTAACCACAAAGGTGACCAGAGAAATTCCGACAACGAGAAATAAAGTGAGCCGCAAGCTCAGTCGCATGGAAGCCTCCGCTTCAGAGTACCACTCCGGGGTTGTTCGCGCCAGACCGATTCTTGGGGGATCGGGCAGCGAAATCGCCGCTCGGATTACCGCCACCCGCCCTTGCGCTGGCTGGCGATTTGCGATACCGTGGAAGATGGGCAATGAAACAGAGGCGGAGCGGCCGAGATCAGACGATGCGAACCCACGCCACCACCGTCATCTGCGTGCGGCGCGACGGCAGCGTGGTGATGGCGGGAGACGGGCAGGTCACGCTCGCCGAGAACGTGGTCAAGCACACGGCGCGCAAGATTCGCCGCCTGTGGAACGACCGCATTCTGGCCGGGTTTGCCGGTTCGACGGGGGATGCCTTCTCATTGTTTTCCCGGTTTGAGACCAAGCTGGAGCAGTTCAACGGCAACCTGAGCCGGGCCTCTGTCGAGCTGGCGAAAGACTGGCGCACCGACCGGGCGTTGCGTCACCTGGAGGCGCTCCTGCTGGTTGCCGACGCCAAAAACACGTTTTTGCTCAGCGGCCAGGGGGACATCATCGAATCCGACGACGGGATTTCCGCCATCGGTTCGGGAGGCCCGGTGGCGCTGGCCGCGGCCCGCGCGCTGATGAAGCATACGCCGCTGTCGGCGCGGGAGATCGCGTCGGAGGCAATGGAGATCGCGGGACGGCTCTGCATCTACACCAACAACAACATCAGCGTCGAAGAACTCTGATCCCGTCTCTTCGGGAGGTCGCATGGCAACTTTCCTTCCCGCTACCGTCGAAGCCGAAGTGGTCCCTTCGCTCGATGAATTGTCGCCGCGGGAGATTGTCCGGGAACTCGACAAATATGTGATCGGGCAGCACGCCGCCAAGCGCGCGGTGGCCATCGCGGTGCGCAACCGCGTCCGTCGTCAGAAGCTCCAGCCGGAGATCGCCGAAGAGGTCATGCCGAAAAACATCATCATGATCGGGCCGACCGGCGTCGGAAAAACCGAGATCGCGCGGCGGCTGGCGCGGCTGGCCAATTCGCCCTTCCTGAAAATCGAAGCGTCGAAATTCACCGAGGTCGGCTACGTCGGCCGCGACGTCGAAAGCATGATCCGGGACCTGGTCGAGATTTCGATTGACATGGTGCGGGAAGAGAAACTCGAGGAGATCGCCGACAAGGCCGAGGCCGGCGCCGAAGAGCGGCTGCTCGATCTCCTGCTGCCTCCCTCGCCGGCGAGCGAACCCGCTCCGGCCGGAGAAACCGGCGAATCCCCGGCCGATTCCGCGGCGCGCAGCCGCGAGAAGTTCCGCACCCAACTGCGCGAAGGCAAGCTCGACGAGCGCATGGTCGAGATCGAAGTCCGCGAGCGCAACTTCCCCGCCTTCGAGATCATCTCGTCGAGCGGCGTCGAGGAGATGGACATCAACATCCGCGACATGCTGCCCGGCTTCTTCGGCCAGAAAACCAAGAAGCGCAAGATGCGCGTCGCCGAAGCCATTGACTACCTGATCCAGGAGGAAGAACAGCGGCTGGTGGATATGGACCAGGTGACCCGGACCGCCGTCGAACGGGCCGAGCAGGCCGGGATCATCTTTATTGACGAGATTGACAAGATCGCCGGGCGCGAGAGCGGACACGGCCCGGACGTGAGCCGCGAAGGCGTGCAGCGCGACATCCTCCCGATCGTCGAGGGCACTACGGTGAACACGCGCTACGGGTTCATCCGCACCGACCACATCCTGTTCATCGCCGCCGGCGCGTTTCACGTCAGCAAACCGTCCGACCTGATCCCGGAGCTCCAGGGGCGCTTCCCGATCCGCGTCGAACTGGGTTCGCTCAACGTGGACGACTTTGTCAAGATTCTTACGGAGCCGAAGAACGCCCTGATCAAGCAGTACACGGCGCTGCTCGAAACCGAAGGCATCAAGATCAGCTTCACCAAGGAAGCGATCCTGGAACTCGCCAAATTCGCGGCTACGGTCAACGAGCAGACCGAAAACATCGGCGCGCGGCGGCTGCACACCATCATGGAGCGCCTCCTCGACGAAATCTCGTTTGAAGGCCCGGACCTGAAAAAGAAAACGGTCGAGATTGATGCGGAC
>MEKR01000038.1:7883-8298 GCA_001767035.1 Acidobacteria bacterium RIFCSPLOWO2_02_FULL_61_28 | reverse complement strand
GTCGTCGTGCCGATGCCGACCTTCCCGTCGCTGAGCTCGGTGACGCCTGAACTGTCCTCGGTGCAGTTAGTATCGGTGTACTTGACCAGCCTGTTCGCCACGCACGTGGGCATCCCGCCCTGGAAGGGGAAGACGGTCCCGGCCAGCGGCATCAACACCCGGCGGGCCAAGTTGGGGTCGGCGGCGAGGGCTTCCTCCAGCATCCGGCGGAATTGCTCCGGGGAGAGGGAGGGGTGATCGGGATTCGGAATTCGAGATTCGGGATTCCGGAGTTGCTGTCGGGGGATGGCTCGTACGAATTCTACCATGGATTCAAACAGCTTAGCGAGGCGACTTGGTGAAGTCGGCATGTTGACCGCTTGCTGACGCGCGCGGCTCGGATTCAAAACCACCGCTCCATTACTGTCGCGGCTCG
>MEKR01000038.1:0-7851 GCA_001767035.1 Acidobacteria bacterium RIFCSPLOWO2_02_FULL_61_28 | reverse complement strand
GAAGGGGGATGGTCCAAAGCGCTGGCGCAATGCGAAACGACATCTCAATGTCGTTTCGGCTGGGGGAAGTTCTGGACTGCCACCAGTATCGTCCCCGCCTCCGCGCCTGTCAATGGGCAACTGGGCCTACGGGTCCTACGCAGAAGCGTCGGACGGCAGGGCGCCCTGGCCAGCAAGGGCAATGGTAGGGGAGTCTACTGCAAACCGCCGCTTCCCCTAATCATGAAGGAGCAAGGTTTTCAGAGGAAATTCATGCGACGGAGGAGAGGGGTCTATGGCTCGCGGGGCTTTACAGAGAGATTATCAATCCAGGCTCTGCCCTGAATCAAGTTATTGAGCTTGCGGCTGAGGGAACGGCGCAATTGAATTGCGACCACGCTGGTGCGAGGTCCGGTTTGAAAATCCAACTGCTCCCGGACCCACCCGACAGTTTCGACCCGGCTCTCGGTCGAATGCGCGAAGGCCTCCTCGCGCGGCGCACCGAGGCTGACAATGGCGAAAAACAAGCCGTTATCGGTCGTGATACTGTCGGTCTTGAGGTAGCCCTGGAAGCGATACTTGCGGTTTGGCTCCACCGGGACCGCTTGCCAGACCCCGGCAAATTCGGGATTGGCCGTGCCGTCGAATGTGACCCGCAACGACCGGGTCCCGTTCTGGAAGGCGAATGCGTCCAAGTCAATCTGGTATCCGGGACCTTTGATCAGCCGCCAGTCCAAGCCGGCATTGGAAATGTTTGCCTCAAAGTCCCCGTTGGTTAACCGTTCGTCGGAAGGCTTTGGTTCCGACCGTCCTGTGATCGCAAGCAATTCCTTCCACACGCGGGCGGCCTCGGTCCCCATCCCGGCCGTTGCCAGAATCTCCGCATAGGAGTTCCCCAGCCGGATCATCGCCGGGGAATTTGCCTTTGAAACTTCGGTCCAAACCGGATACGCCTCCGGGAGCCGTCTTCGCACCAGCAAGAATTGCAGGTAGTCCGCACGGGCCTCCGTGTCGGCCGGGATCAACTCGCGCAGGATCACATCCGGGTCCGCCTGAAGCTTCCAGGCGAGGTCAAAGACCGGGACCCGCAAACTCCGTTCATGGGTGGCGGCCGTCCGCAGGTACGGAAATGCCTCGTCGGTCCGGCCGCGGACCAAAAGGAAGTTCGCCAAACGCCAGGAAGCCTGCGGCGAGTGCGGGACCGCCGTCAATTCGGCCCGTAGTGTCGCCTCCGCCTTTTCCGGCTCCCCCCGTTCCAGGTGGACGTTGGACAGCTCTTTCCAGATCCCCGGGTCCATCGGACTCAGGGAAGCTGCCCGCCGATACGACTCGACGGCCTGCTGCGATTCCGGGCTATTCGGAAGAAAATGCCAGAGCCGGGCGTATCGCGTCCAGAGGGCGGGATTGCGAGGATCCCATCGAATTCCTCGCTCCAGGTTTTCCCGGCTGGGATGATCGAGGAGCCACTGTCCGGCCACGCTCACCGATAACAAAACCAGGTACGTAAGACTCCCTGCTAATAAGGCGACCCGAAATACTTGCCGCTTCAAGGCATTCTCCTTCCCGTTCTCCCGAACCCGCCCCCTTCTCCGCTTTTCCTACCCGAACCAAACTCGATGGCAGGCAAACCTAGAGCAGTTTCGCAGTTGCTGAAGAGTTTGTAGGGACGCCAGGGCACGACTTCAGTCGTGCCGTAAAAGACGGCGAATTAAGTTCGGCACCACACTGCCGTAGGCCCAAGCGGAGCCGCCAGGCGGAGCGCCGCTGAAGGACAAACCTCAGGGGCTAAAGCCCGCTCCGAGAGGCACATATTTCCGGCATGGCTGAAGCCATGCCCTTACGAATCGTGTGGTGCCCCTGTCCCCGCAGACGCGATTCCTCCGGTTCCGCGTCCAGTCCAATAAAAAAGCCCCGATCGCTCGGGGCTTTTTTTCGATTCCCTGCGCCGAACCTCACGGCAGCCGGGTGCCGCTAAAGAATCGGATCAGGGTGTCAATAATGTTGTTAGCGGCGGCGGCAAGTTCCTGGGCTGCCTGAAACAGTCTGGTCAAGTCCAGCTCAGCCGCTTGCAACTGAGAAAGCTGGGCCGGCGTGGCGACCCCGCCCTGTCGTGCAATTGCGGACAACAATTGCGCTAACCGACTCTGAACGTCGTTCAACCCAGCTTGGACTTGCAGCAGTTGACCGAGGATGCTGGCCAGGTTCGCTATCTGGACATTTCCCGCCGCAGCCTGCGCCTGGAGGGCAGTCAACTGAGCTCGAAGAGTATTGACTTGCGCCGTCAAGGCGGCGGCTGTCGCCTGGGCCGCAGCGATTTGCGCTTGGGCCGCCTGCGCTTGGGCCCGCGCCTGATTGGCGTCTGTCGCAGCCTGGTCGGCGCGATCATCGGCATCGTTGGCCCGGACCAGTCCGGCGATGCCCAATGAAGTTCCCACAATCCCGATGCCCAGAGCAACGAGCCAAGTCCGGCTCCCCGCCCCGCCACCGGCTTGTGGAGGAGGCGCAGCCGCGGCGGCCGCCGGGGGACTCGGCATCGCAGCCGAGGCTTCCTCAAACAGGCGGGCTTCCCCAACGCGCAGGGCAGCCAACTGAACTCCCGAGGGGTCCACCACTTTCAGCGAACCCTCCGTAACGGCCACGGTCGCTTTCCGGTCCTGGAAGGTCACATTGGCAGCGCTTTTTTCCGAGGTCGGCTCAATGCGCAGCGTCGAAGCCGCGAACAGGGGGCCTCCCGTTTCCGTTCGGAACGACATCTGCCCTTTCTGCAATTCCACTCGGGCGGAAGAGAAGCTGGCCAGCGACTCGTTTCCCAAGATGACCCGCACGCCGTCTTTGTATTGGATCAGGGCGTCTCCCGCAAGGGTCCGCACCTGGTCTCCCGAGAACAGCGCGCTCATGCCAGGCACTTGCACCTCTCCGACATGAACCATCCCGCGCGAAGTCACCGAACCTAGAACCGCTCGTGTGGAAGCCGTTGCGTCCGGTGCGGCCAGGATCGGCATCGGGCGAACGAACAATCCGCACAAGAACAGCGCTAGCAACTGCTTCATCTTCAGATTCAACATTCGTATTCCCCCTTCTGTTGGGACTTGCTAAGTCGCTCAGCGGAACTATAACTAACCCCTTTCCTCTTGTCAAGATAAATTCGGAAATCTAGCTGTTTTTATTTTGGACACCGCGAGTCCTATACCGGTACGGTCAAAAGTACTAGGGTGGCATATGCCAGGCACTAAGAAAAAAACGGCTGCGCGCGGAATTCGTCCAACCGCCAGTCCTAAGGACTGGGCTGCGCGGCCCCCCTGAGGGCGCCCATGAAACGGGGGTGGTCCCGGCTGGGGTCCCCGGCCCGCAAATTTGTTTTGACGCCCCGGAGGAACTCTGCTACTCTCGGTCATCGGGCATTGCATGGGCCAGCCAGTGGCGTTCGGTCTATCCGGGTCCATATCATCCAGAAGGAGGGTTCTCCCGTGTCGCAGCGCGTGCGAAATTATTTGTTTACTTCCGAATCGGTAACAGAAGGGCATCCCGACAAGATTGCGGACCAGATCTCCGATGCCGTCCTGGACGCCGTTCTGGCCCAGGATCCCACGGGGCGTGTGGCCTGCGAGACCTTGCTGACGACCGGGCTGGTCCTCATCGCGGGCGAAATAACCTCAAAGGCCAATGTGGACTACCCCACTCTCGCCCGGCGAACCATCGAGCGCATCGGCTACACGCGGGCCAAGTACGGATTTGACGCCCACACCTGCGGCGTCCTGACGGCCATCCATGAGCAGTCTCCCGACATCGCCATGGGCGTGGACCCCGGCGGGGCCGGCGACCAGGGCATGATGTTCGGCTATGCGTGCAATGAAACCGAAGAGTTGATGCCGCTTCCGATCATGCTCGCCCATAAGCTCACCCGGCAGTTGGCGCACGTGCGCCGGAGCGGAAAAGTGGACTTCCTCCGCCCCGACGGCAAGTCGCAGGTCTCGGTCCTCTATCAAGACAGCAAGCCGGTTTGCGTGACGACGGTTGTGGTTTCCACCCAGCACAGCGAGAGCGTGGACTCCCGGTCCAAGGTTTTCCAGGAAACCCTGATCGAGGAAGTCGTTCGCCCGGTGATTCCGGCGGCGATGCTGCGCGGCGCCGAGTTTCACATCAACCCCACCGGCAAGTTCGTGACCGGCGGACCCGCCGGCGACACCGGCCTGACCGGCCGCAAGATCATCGTGGACACCTACGGCGGCATGGGCCGCCACGGCGGCGGCTGCTTCTCCGGCAAAGACCCCTCGAAGGTGGACCGCTCGGCCTGCTACATGGCTCGCCACGTCGCGAAAAACGTTGTGGCGGCGGGCGCGGCGGAGCGCTGCGAAGTCCAACTGGCCTACGCCATTGGCGTTGCCGAGCCGGTCTCCGTCATGGTGGACACGTTTGGAACCGGCCTGGTCGAGGAAGAAAAGCTGGTCGCGCTGGTGCGGGAAACCTTCCCGTTGACCCCGCGCGGCATCATTGACTACCTCCAGTTGCGCCGCCCGATTTACGAGCAGACGGCCGCCTATGGGCATTTCGGGCGCAGCGAGCCCGGCTTCACCTGGGAGGCGACGAACAAGGCGGAACAACTGCGCCAGGGGGCGGGTCTCGCCCCGGAGGCCGAAGCGAAAGTCCCTGCTCGGCGGTAGCAGCGAAGCCCGCCAGCACCGCGCTCCGCCCAAACGGATGGGCGAAGCCGAATTTCCCGATTCAACAGAGACTCCCAAGGAAGCTATCTTAGAAAGATCGGAGATAAACTTATGTCTACAGTTACGAAGATTCCCCATGACGTGAAAGACCTCGCGCTCGCCGACGCCGGCCGCCTGCGCATCGAGTGGGCGGACCAGTTCATGCCCACGCTCGCCACGATCCGCAAGCGGTTCGCCAAGGAACAGCCCCTGCGCGGCATCCGCGTCGCCGCGTGTCTCCACGTCACGACCGAGACCGCCAACCTGATCCTGACGTTGCAGCAAGGCGGCGCGCAGGCCGTGCTGTGCGCCTCGAATCCCTTGAGCACGCAGAATGACGTGGCGGCCTGCCTGGTGCGCGACTACAACATCCCGGTCTATGCCATCAAAGGCGAAAATCACGACACGTACTATTCGCATCTGGACGCGACGCTCCAGAGCCGGCCGCACTTCACCATGGACGACGGCGCGGACCTGGTGACGCTCGCGCACACGCAACGCTCCGATCTTGCCGGCGACATCCGCGCCGGGACCGAGGAAACCACCACCGGCGTCATCCGCCTGCGCAGCATGGCCGAGCAGAAAGTTCTTCGCTACCCCATCATCGCGGTCAACGACGCCGACACCAAGCACATGTTCGACAACCGCTACGGAACCGGCCAGTCCACGCTCGACGGAATCATGCGGGCGACCAATGTTCTCATCGCGGGCTTGCGGGTGGTTGTGGCCGGATACGGCTGGTGCGGGCGCGGCATCGCCATGCGCGCGCACGGCCTGGGAGCAAACGTGATCGTCACCGAGGTCAACCCCACGCGCGCGCTCGAAGCCGTCATGGACGGCTACCAGGTGATGACCATGCCCGAGGCGGCGCAGGCGGGCGACCTCTTTATCAGCGCCACGGGCAACAAGAGCGTCCTGGCACGGGAACACTTCGAGCGCATGAAGGACGGCGCGCTGCTCGCCAACTCCGGCCACTTCAACGTCGAGATTGATATCCCGGCGCTCGAGAAAATGGCCGCGAGCCGCCGGACGATGCGGGAATTTGTGGAAGAGTTCCGGATGGCCGATGGCCGCAGGATTTATCTTCTGGCCGAGGGCCGTCTGGTGAATCTATCGAGCGCCGAAGGCCACCCCGCCTCCGTCATGGACATGAGCTTCGCCAATCAGGCCCTGTGCGCCGAGTACCTCGCCAAGAATGCGGGACAGCTCGAGAAAAAAGTCTATCCGGTGCCGGAGGAGATTGACCGCACCGTCGCCCGGATCAAGCTCGAAGCCATGCGCGTCCACATTGACCGGCTCAGCCCGGAACAGGAAAAATACCTGGCTTCGTGGAACGAAGGAACATAGGGAGCTGCGTAACGTAGCCTGGTGTCATCCGAGCAGTCGGGCGGGCCGTTTAGTAAACCTCGTCATGAGTTCCGATGGACTCCAAAAGGATGGCTTCGGCTCCCTGGTACTGAACGAATCGGAAGATGATTCGGAGGCCGTAGCCTGCGCTGCAAGCCCAGGAGCCTTTGAGGTCGCCTTTCAATTTGTGCGTCTTCAGACGGGGGTGAAAAGCGTCGGTCGTGAGAAGTTCGAGGATAGATAGAATTTCGTTCGAATGCTGCGGATTTTTCGTCACCAGCTTTCTTGCTGCTCGCACAAAAGAGCTGGATCGAAGCAGAAGCCGTTTCACGAGGAAATTTCTCGCATCAGCTCATCGGGAGTTGCGGGCCGGCAACGGCCTTCTTCGAACTCTTTTCGAGCCTCTTGAATTTCTTTGACCAATTCGGCTCGACGGCGGTCGCGGAGGCGATTCTTCAAGATAGTAAGCAATGTTTCCTGATCTTCTATGGTCAACTCGTCTGCCGCTTCCACAATCTCCCCAAAGGGTACGGGGCGTTCCATATTTCCTCCTGCATGAAAGCTTCGGAGAATTTCATGGGCCTGTCAAGTAATAGTTAGGCTAAAATCCCGCAATGCGCGAATACGCTGAACAAATCCTCAACCATCTCGACCGGCGCGCGGTCCAGTATGCCGACGTACGCGTCGTGGACACGCGCCTGCGGGACCTCTCGACCAAGAACGGCAAGATGGGCAGCTCATCCTCGGAGGAATCGCTCGGGCTCGGCGTCCGCGTTCTGGCGCAAGGCTGCTGGGGGTTTGCCTCGACGGATGATCTCACTAAGAACTCATTAGAGGCCGTGGCGGCGCGGGCGCTTGGAATCGCCCGAGCCAGCGCCCTGGCAAAAAAAACAGACGTGGTGCTGGCGCCCGAGGAAAAGATCGTCGCCACCTGGATTTCGCCCTTTCGCATTGATCCGTTCAGCACGTCGGTTGAAGCCAATCTCGACCTGCTGCTGCGCGCCGACGCCGAGATGCGCTCGGTCCCCGGCATTACCCTGGCGGAAGCGAGCCTCCATTTTCGACGGACCCGCCAGCTTTTCATGAGCACCGAAGGCTCCGTCCTGGATCAGACGCGAGTCATCACCGGCGTGGGCATCGAAGCCTATAGCTTCGCCGACACTGAAATTCAGAAGCGGTCCTATCCGAACTCCTTCCGCGGGCAATACCAGCTCAAGGGGTATGAGTTGGTCGAAGAACTGCGGCTGGTCGAGAACGCCCGCCGCATCGCCGAAGAGGCTGTGGCGCTCCACAAGGCGGAGCAATGTCCTCAGGGGAAGCGAACGCTGCTCCTCGACAGCTCGCAGGTCGGCTTGCAAATTCATGAGTCCATCGGGCATCCGATTGAACTCGACCGCGTGCTGGGCACGGAGGCGAATTACGCCGGGATGAGTTTCCTGACGCTCGACCAGTTGCGCCGCCTGCGCTACGGCTCGGAGATCGTCAACGTGGTCGCCGACGCGCGCATCGAACACGGACCCGGGCTGGGGACCTTCGGCTATGACGACGAAGGCGTCCCCGCGCAGCGCGCCGACATCATTCGAGACGGCCTCTTCGTCGGCTACCTCACGTCGCGCGAGACCGCCTCCGCCATCGGCGCAGCGCGCTCGAACGGCACCATGCGCGCCGAGGGCTGGAACCGCATCCCGCTCATCCGCATGACCAACGTCAGCCTCCTGCCGGGAACCTGGAAGCTCGACGAACTGATCGCCGACACCGACGACGGCATCTTGATGGAGACCAACCGCAGTTGGTCCATTGACGACCGCCGCTACCATTTTCAATT
>MEKR01000037.1 GCA_001767035.1 Acidobacteria bacterium RIFCSPLOWO2_02_FULL_61_28 | reverse complement strand
TCGTTCAACCGCATGGGAGGTTGATAGTCCGTCAACTTGGCAACCGCCGCTGCCATGTGCCCGATGGCGTTGTCCATGCGAGGCACCGAACCGTGCCCCGACACGCCCCGCGCCACCAGCCGTACTCGGGCCAGTGCCTTCTGCGCGGCGCCAACCGCCACATATCGGACTTTGCCGTCGCGCAGATGGATCGAACCGCCTTCGTTCAGGGCAAACTCGCTCTCGATCTTCGGCCAATGCTTCTCGACCACAAAGTCCATGCCGACATTGGGGTTGCCCTCCTCGCCGGACTCGGCCAGAAAAATAATGTCACGGTCACGTGGGAGGTTCTGCCGGTGAATCATTAAGAAGACCTGTAACATGGCCGCTACCTCGGATTTATCGTCGCGCGCGCCGCGACCATAGACATAGCCTCCTTTAATGCCTCCCTCAAACGGGTCCAAGGTCCACTTGTCGCGTTCCACGCCGACCACGTCGGTGTGGGCCATCAGCAGCAGCGGCTGCTTTCGCCCGTTGCCTTTGATCCGGGCAATCAGATTGCCCCGCGACGGCTCGAGCGCCACAATCTCGGAGGGAATCCCTTCCTTGTCGAGAATCGTTTTCAGGAATTGGGCGACCTTGGTTTCGTTGCCGGGCGGGTTGCTGGTGTCCAGGCGGATCAGGGCTTGGAGCGTCTGGACGGCTTCGTCGCGCGGCGAACGGAAATCCGGCGGGCCCTGGCCCACGAGCGAGAATGGAATGAGCAGCGCGGCAAACCCTGCGAGGGCGAATGATAATCTCCTCATGGTCGCCTCCTCTCGTTGTCCTTCCTGCCTCGGAGAACGATTCCACGGATGGTTCCGCAGATACCGTTGCCCTGACAATACCTCAAAACAAGTTCGGAAAACAGAGTCTCGTCACTGCGGTCAGCCTTCTGGCCAGGACTGGAAATGAAGAACTTGCAGCCAACAAGCGCAGGTCCCTCTCCTGCTTCCCTCAACTTCGCTCCCTTAGGGCAGGCGGGCCCGGTCGCGGGATCGGGATAACGGAGAAAGAGTGGAAATGACACCAAAGGAGGGTAAGTCAGGTTCACGGAGAGGCAGTCCGCGGCCTGGACAATGCCGGACTCCGCAACGAACCGACCAGCACCCCCTCAGAAGCCGGGAGGGTGGGGGTGCGGGTGAGGAAGGGGTTGGTTCCCCGCCGCCGTACGGCTCAGAACATCTTGGTAGATTTTCAGGCCGCCGGAGGCTTCGAGCCTGCTTCGTAGGCTGTCCTGAAAGACGGAAAATGCTTGCTGACGCTTTTGAGCCAGCAATCGCTCTTCAATCTGCGGTTTCTGCGCAGCAAAATCCTCTTCCTTCGGCGGCTGGCGGGACGCGATTTGGAAGGCCACCTGGCCGGTGGTTGCCGGGAGCGGACCGGCGGCCTCCCCGACGGCCTTGGTAAACACGTTCGGGTCAAGGTCGGTGAGTTTGCCCAGCGATGGGATGGGAGTCTCTCGGGTGACGGGGTCGCTCGTCTTCAACGCCAGCTTCAGCGACTGGGCCGCTTGTTTCAGGTCCTTCTTGGTCTGCTGTTCCAGGAGTTTGCCCAGTTCGCTCGACTTCGCGGCGGCCTTTTCGCGGGCTTGTTCCTCGATCAATTCGGTTTTCACCCGCTCCTTGACCTCGGCGAATTCCCCTTGGTGAGTGGGCAGCACATCCAACAGAATCGGAATCGCATACCCGCTGGAAACCGGGATGGCCCGGCCGACTTGTCCCTTCTGCAAACCGAATAACTCCTGCTGGAACTCCGGAGACTGTCCGACACCCGGAACCGGCTCCTCCCGCGCCAGCGGCGCAGGAGTGAAGGCCAGGGCGTGATACTTTTGCGCCAGGGGTTCCACATCGCCCGGCGCGCGCCGCAGAGCTGCGGCCGTTTCCTCTGCTTGCCGGGGGATGATGGCCTGCGCCCGCTGCTGCCGCAGCGTCATTTGGATTTCCGCTTGGGCTTCTTCCAACGGTTTCAGGCGGGCCTGCTCATGCGCGATCACTTTCAGGATATGAATCCCGTAGGTCGTTTGCACCAGATCGCTGAGGCTGCCCGGCGGGAGGCTGAAGGCCGCCTGTTCAAATTCCGGCACGGTCTGTTTCCGGACGATCCAGCCCAGCTCGCCCCCCTTGGAGGCTGAACCCGGATCTTCGGAGTTTTCCGTCGCGAGCTTGGCAAAATCGGCCCCCGCCTTCAGCCTTTTGAGCAAGTCTTCCGCCTTCTTCTTGGATTCGGCCAGCTTCGCCGCTTCGTTCGCGGAAGCCTTCAGAAGGATGTGGCTCACCTGAACGCGTTCCTCGGACCGGTACGTGTCTTTGCGATCCTCGTAGTATTTCCGGATATCCGCATCCGGAATCGAGAGCGTCGCTGCGGTCCGGCCCTGCTCAAACCATACAATTTTTGCGGACCGCTTTTCCGGAATCTGGTAGCGGCTCTTGTTCTTATCGTAATAGGCTTGAAGGGCCGCATCCGTGGGAACGATCTCCTTCTTAAAATCGGCGGGGTCCACAAAAATATAGTCCACCACCAGCTTCTCGTTTGCCTGCCCGAACTCCTTGCGGACCTCCTCCGGGGAGACCGTCAGGGAGTCGGTCACGAGACCGCGCAGCTTCTCCACGATGATGGACTGTCGAAATCGCTCCTCAAACTGGGCCACGCCCATGTTGAAGCGGCTAAAGACCAAATCTTCATACTCCTGCTGTCCGACGAACTTCCCTCCCGGGAACACATCCGGGATCTGCCGCAACCGCTCCACCAGTTCCGATTGCGACACACGAATCCCCAGCCGGGCCGCTTCCTTGAGACTGGCCTTCTCGAGGAGCATATCGTCGAGAATCTGGGTGGTGTACAATCCCATCATCTCCGTAGGAATCCGGTTCCGGCGACTCACCTCCTGCACGCTTTGCTGCAAGTCCCACGCGCGGATCTGCTCTCCGTCCACTTCCGCCACAACCGCCGTGGTTGTCGGGTCGTCGGTCATCCCGGTGAACCCAGGGATCAGATAGATGACCATGCCGACCACCATCAAAACCAAGATGAAACCAAATACGATCTTCTTCAGAGATTCCCGCCGGTGGAAAAGCTTCAGCATTGTCCGTCCTTCGATTCTGACCGGTGTGTACGGTCGGATTTTTTCGTTCGCGGCGCTCTGCCTTTATTCCTTGCCAAGCCAGAACGTTCCCCTTCCCGTATTATAATCTCTTCCCGCGCTTCCTTGCAGCGCATTTCAGGAGGCTGACACAGTTTGTTGACCGGCCCCTTTCCGCAGGAGCCAGGCCATTGTTCCGACCATCCCCAGCCATCCGAGTATCCTGACGGCCCGGGCAATCGAGAGGTCATGCTGGAGCAGCCCCCATCGGGAAAGGATCAGAAGCCAATCATGCCCGCCCGCCTCCGGGTCGCCCACCGTCACGAGTGGCAATGATTGGGCGCGGGCGTCGGCCAGGTACACCGCGATGTAAAGCAGGTTCTCAAAGAAAAAGAAAGCCGCAAAGGCGGCGCCGGTCGTCTGGCGGTGCCAGGCAAAATAAACACCCAGCGCCAGCGGGACCAGCAACTCCAGAAGGGTGCCCCCCCAGAGTCCCAGCGTCGGACCCAGCCAACCGAACAGGAGATGGCCGGCCTCGTGGACGATCAGGTTGACCGGATCAATTGCCAGGAAGCCATCCTGATCCGCGACGGCATGGAGCAGGAATAGCCCGTAAAACGCCAGCCAGGCTATCAGGGCTGGCCTGGAAACTGGCTTCCACTCCGCTTCCCACAGGGCCTTCCATCCCTCCACGCTTTCGCCCTCCTCCGTACGCTTTCACGGCGCCGGCGCCCCAGTTCCAAACTCGCCCCGCATGATGGCTTGGGGACCCGATCACTCGCTCATTGTATCTGCTTCGGTGCTGCCTCCGAAGCCGGAGATTCGCAGCCCGACGCAATTCTTCTTGACAAGGTCCTTCCCTTTAGGGCATTTTCACCGTTGATATTTAGGGGATGAAAGTCGCCAGGGCATGGCTTCAGCCATGCCGAAAAGCTGCGTCGTTTCCGCTGGGCTTTAGCCCCTGAGGGACGTCCCTCAGCGGCTGAAGCCGTAAGGAAGAGGAGTTGATTGGACACGCCCTCCGGCACGACTGAAGTCGTGCCCTGACGTCCCCACGTACTCTACACCAACCCTGAAAATGGTGTAGGCCAATAGTGAGGCTTTATGCCCTGACTTTATGCCCTGGCTTTCGGCTACTGTCTGCGGGCAACACATGAGCGGACAGGAGATTGCGGATGAAAAAGAACCCGGTGGACCTGGAGAAGCAGTACCTCATTCAGACTTACGCGCGTTCGCCGATTGTCATCGAGCGCGGCAAAGGGTGCTGGGTGTGGGATGCGAAAGGGAAGAAGTATCTGGACTTTGTCGCTGGCCTCGGGGTCAACGCGCTCGGCCACGGCCACCCACGGATTCTGAAAGCATTGCGTGAGCAGGCTGCCCGGGCGATTCATGTCTCGAACCTCTACTACCATCCCTACCAGGGCCTTCTGGCGGCCGAGCTGGCTAAGATCACCGGCATGGACCGGGCCTTCTTTTGCAACAGCGGCACGGAAGCCGTCGAGGGGGCCATCAAGCTGGCGCGCGCCCACGGAGGCCGGATCACCAAGGACAAGTTTGAAGTCGTGGCGCTCGACAACTCCTTCCACGGCCGAACCATCGGGGCGCTCTCCGCCACCGGTCAGCCCAAGTACCGGAAGGATTTCGAGCCGCTCGTGCCGGGTTTCCATTTCGTGCGCTTCAACGACATCCAGGACCTGGAGGCGCATGTCAACGAACGGACGTGCGCGGTGATCGTGGAACCGGTGCAGGGTGAGGGCGGCATCTTCGAGCTGACTCGGGAATTCCTGGAAGCCGCCCGGGAGCTGACGCGCCGCCATCAGGCCGTCCTGATTTGCGACGAGATTCAATGCGGCCTGGGGCGGACGGGGCGGTATCTGGCGTCGCAGGAGTATGGTTTGAAACCGGATGTTGTGCTGCTGGCCAAGCCGCTCGCCGGAGGCCTGCCGCTCGGCGCGTTCCTGGCGCGCGAGGAGGTGGCCGCTTCTTTGGCCGCCGGGATGCATGGCAGCACGTTTGGCGGCGGGCCGCTCGCGTGCCGCGTGGCGCTCGAATTCCTTGCGGTCCTGCGCGAGGAGAAGATTCTGGCCAACGTCCGCCGGGTGGGACAATACTTTTACAAGCGGCTGCTCGCGCTCCAGAAGAAACATCCGCTCATTCGGGCAGTGCGCGGCAAGGGTTTGATGCTGGCCATTGACCTTGACCAGCCCAGCCGCCCCTTTGTCGAACAAGCCCTTGCCCGCGGCTTCATCATTAACAGCACCCACGACACAGTCCTGCGCTTTCTGCCGCCCCTGAACATCGAAACGAAACACGTGGACCTGGCTTGCGGGATTCTGGACTCCCTCTTCACGGAATCGAGCCGTGAAGCAGCAAAACCGGTTGGTGAAGCAGCCCCGGTTAGCGCAGTGCGGGCGTGATGCGGGTTCCTGCCATCAGCGGTAAAGGTGGCCGTTCCATGAGCTTTTTGGCACTCGGAGTTGCTGTCCTTCTATTTTCGGCGGTCGTCTGGTTTGTCGTAACTCAACCTGTGATTTCAAGACCGGACAGCAGAAACCCCGTAGCTGTTGACGCGGCCCGGCTGGAAACCCACGTGCGCATGTTGTCTGAGGCGTTTGTGCCACGGGATTACAAGCACCCCGAGGTTCTGGACCGCGCGGCCACCTATATTCGCAAGGAGTTTGAGCAAGCAAGTGAGGCCCTCTCGGAACAGCCGTATGAAATGGAGGGGAAAACTTACCGCAATGTGATCGCGGCTCTCGGACCGGACACATCGGAGCGGATTGTTATCGGCGCTCACTATGACGCCTTCGGTGAATTTCCGGGAGCAGATGACAATGCGAGCGGCGTCGCGGGACTCATCGAGCTTGCTTACTTGCTCAGTGGTACCTCCTTGCCGATGCGTGTCGAACTCGTTGCGTTTACCTTGGAAGAGCCGAAAACATTAGAGGGGCCGGGGCTATTCCGAAGTCCGTATGCTGGAAGCGCGGTTCATGCGGATTCGCTCAAGAAGCAAGGCGTCCCGGTCCGCATCATGTTGGCTTTAGAGATGATCGGGTTCTTCCGTGACGCTGAGAATAGTCAGAGCTATCCAAATCCGGTTCTCCGATTTTTTTATCCTTCGCGGGGGAATTATATTCTGATCGTAGGCAGGCTTGGCGAAGGATGGGCGGCTCGCCGCGTCAAGAAAGCAATGCAAGCTGCTTCCCCGCTGGCAACTTATTCGATCAATGCTCCAGCATCCATTGAAGGAATTGACTGGTCAGACCATTTCAATTATTGGAAGGTAGGATACCCGGCGGTGATGATTACGGACACAGCCCCCAACCGAAACAAGAACTACCACACGGCGCAAGACACTCCAGAGCGTTTGGACTACAAACGAATGGCATTGGTCGTGCAGGGCGTATACAGCGCCGTGCTGGCATCCATGCAGTAGGTTTGTTTGAGTAGAAGCAATTCCGCTTTCTGCGGAGACCGTGCCCGCCAGCGCGTTGCCGAGGGGAATGGAGGTCTCCTGATTGTTGTGGGGATTGAATGGAAAGGAATTTCCGCTGCAGGGCGGCTGATTTTTATTAGAAATAGACTTTGACGGCGACCTGAATGCGTCGGGGGCGCTCATCGAGGGGAGAGACGCTGGGCAGCCCCGAGCCGAATCCCGCCCGGCCAAAGACCGCTTCCCCAAAGAAGGGCGATTGTATCAGTGGGTCCGGGTTGTTGAGATTGGCATGATTGAAGAGGTTGAAAATTTCCAGTCGGATCTGAAGCTGCCCTTGCTCACCCAGTCGCCGGAGGGGAAAGCCGCGGCTGAGGGCGAAGTCCACATTCCAGAAACCGGGACCTCGGAAGGCGTTTCGGGATATGTTTCCGATCTGGCCTTCGGCGGGGGCGCGAAACTTCGTCTGGTCTAGCACGAGGACCCCGCCGGGAACCTTGGTCTGTCCCGCCAAAAAGGCCTCGCTGAGGCGATTCCCAATGAATTCGGCGCGAGTAGAAATCCTGCGCTCTGCCGGATGGCGCACGGGGAGGCTGATTACGGAGAAGGGAAACCCGGAACGGATTCCCACCAACCCGGCCGCTTGCCAGCTTCCCAGCAGACCCCGCCACCCCGGAAACCGGGGAGCCTGAGCGATGAAATTCAAGACCAAATTGTGCGTTTGATCGAAATCGGATTTGCCATAGCTCGCGCCAGGATCAAACTGCCGTACAAAGCCAGGAACAATGCCCAAACTCGAGGATGCCAGCCGGGAAGTGGGATCGCCTGCGCTTCCTGGTCCAACAAACGGATCGCTTTGTACATCCTTGGTGCGGGAATAGGTGTAAGAAACCTGAAACTGGACGCCGTAGCTCCAGCGGCGGTTCAGGCTCATCTGGAGCGCCAGGTGATCGGAATGGCCTTGGTTCCCCTGATAGCCGATTTCGCCGTGCTCCGGATTGAAGCGCCCATACGGATTTCGGAGTGGATCGCGCTGCAGCGAACCTCCCCGGTTCATCATATCCCGCGCGACCAGTTTTCGACCCAAGGAGCCGACTTGGTTTACTTCCAGAACAAGATTGGGAGTTAGTTCCTGCTGGAAGCCGAGAAACCAGGTTTGGCTATACGGGGTGCGCAGCCGCCGGTCCAGCGCCACCGTCGAATTATTCTCAACCAGCCCCGGCCTCAGGGGGTTCACCCCTTGGCTTGCAGGAATCGCGAAGTCAAAGCGGGCTTCCGTCGGAGGAATGTTGCAGCGCGGTTGCGCCGCAGAGAGCTGCAGGCATTGGACGGGCAAGTTGTTGTTGCGCACATCGAGCCAGATGTTATTAAAGATACGATCGAACAGGATGCCAAATCCGCCGCGCAGAACGCTCCTGCCGTTACCCGCCAGGTCCACCGCGAAGCCGAAACGAGGCGCAAAATTATTACGATCGGAGTGGTACAGGGGTCCGGTCTCCAGCCGTCCTGTGGCGATCCGCTCCTCCACGGTCTGCCCATTCCCGAAAATGAAATTCGAATCCTGGGTCGTCCTGCGGGGAGCCGGTACGCCAAAGTGCTCGTAGCGCACGCCCAAATTCAGGGCGAGGCGAGGTGTCAGCTTGATGTTGTCCTGAAGAAACGCGGCCCACTCCACCTGCCTGTAATAGCGCCAGTAATCGTCCTCCGAGCCGGGCAACCCCGTCTCGCGGTTCAGGGGAATTACCAGGACGGAGGGCCGCTCCGGGGGAAACAAGAAATTGTCCAGCGTGTCGAAAGTATACTGACCATTGCGAAAGACCGAATAAAAGGAATCGGTGAATCCCACCCGCCATTCGGTTCCCACCTTGATGGCATGTTTTCCGGCGAGACGGCTATGAGTCTCCGCCAGGTGGAACAGAGAGCCGCGGGTAAAGTAATCGAAGTTGGATTCCATGCCGGGTAGCGCCAGTGCGGAAAAGCTGGGTGGGAAGAGAATGCCGGGGAGTTCGGGATGAGCCCGCCGGGCGCCCGTGCTGCTTCGAACGGCTCCGAACTTTAATTCGTTGGAACCCGCAGCCAGTTCGCTCGTGTAGTTCACCGCCACGCTCTGGCTTTTCACTTCCAGCGGGGCATTCAGGCCATCGTAGACGCTGAAGAAAAAATTGTCCGTCGTCTGGTGGGCGACAGCGTAGCGGACACTGATGCGATGGCTGCTGCTCAGGGAAGAATAATCGGAACGCCACAGCCCGAAGGTATTCCGTTGTACTGCCGGGAGAACAAATCGTTTCAAGGCGAAAAATGACGTGTCGGGGAGCGGCTCTCCACGCGGCGGCGGAAATTGGGACAACAATCGCTTCGCCTGACTGCCTTGAGGCAGCAGCGAAACCAGTGCTGGGGTTGGCACGACAACCTCGAACGGCTGGCTTTCGCCGGAAGTCCGCGCTTGCTCGAAGTTGCCAAAAAAGAAGAGCCGGTCCCGCCGCAACGGCCCGCCCACGGAAGCGCCGTACTGGTTTTGACGGAAGGGAGGCCGCCGTACTCCCTGCCAGTTATGAGCAAAAGAATTGGCGTTGAGGCGATCGTGGTTCAAGAATTCATAGAGAATCCCGTGCAAGGCATTGGTGCCGCTGCGGGTAATCGCGTTGGCGACGAATCCAGAAGACCGGCCCACCTCGGCAGTAAAGTTGTTCGTCGTCATGCGGTATTCCTGAATCGCATCGGCGGAAACCAGGGTGGCGGGTCCGGTGATCAGCAGGTCATTGTTGTCCACGCCGTCTAATAAATAGTTGGAGCTGGAAACCCGCTGCCCGTTCACAGAAAACCCCAGGCCCCGCACCGTGGCGTTGTCCGAAGTCACCCCTGGCTGTAGCACCAGGAGGGTATAGACGTCCCGGCCGGAAAGAGGCAGTTCCGAGATTTTCCGTTCCTCAATCAGGCTGGACACGGAGCTGGCCAGCGTCTCGGTCGGCGGCGTCGGCAGGGTGATCAGAAGGGCTCGCGGGATGGCTGCGTCGGAGCCGTACATGATCAAAAGGATGTTTTGCGGGTTGACATTTTGCGGCGCTGGGACCAGGCCCCGCGGAGATGCGGCCCCTGGCGGGCTCAGCTGCAATGCAAAATTCAGTTCGGTATGAGACGCGACGGATAATTCCACCCGGGAACGCTCCTCCGGCTGGAAGCCCAAAGCATCCGCCCGGAGTGCATACGCGGCAGGCGGCAGCGCCGGAAAATAATAGAGGCCGTACTCATTGGTATAGCGGTACGACTGCGTGTTGGTCTGGAGATTGCGCGCGATGACCAGTGCCTGCCGGATCGGCTGGCCGGTGGTTTGATTGGTGATTCTGCCTTCCACCACCGCCTGGGCGCTTTGCGCCACAGCCGGCTCCCAGCATAGGAGGAGAACTGACCCCACGACCAGAGTAGAAATCAGGAATCGCCGGCGCCTTGTCATCGCTTCCCGCCTCGAGTACCCATTCTCGGTAGGTCCTTCACGTTACTATTGGCCAGCGGGCTTTGTAAAGAGTCCGAGACATTTGCGGAGTCATGGGGGGGCGGTCCAGTGCCCAGATCTCGAGTGAAAGGTTCCCCGGCGTTTCCCTGAGAATTTGCGCACTCCGCTGGTTCTGATTAAGATGCTGGACTGGTTCTGTGCGGAACTCCTGGCAGGATTAGGATAGCGCCGGTGAATTGGCTTGAGATTTTTTCGTGGCTCTCCCTCGCCGCCGTGGCGGCGTCCACAGCCTATTCCTCGATCGCCCTCTTCGGCGTTGTTCGGCTCTTCCAGGGGCGCCGGCGAGCCGCCCGACGAAATCGCTCCGCGGAATTGACCCCTCCGGTCTCCGTCCTGAAGCCTCTCTATGGGCTGGATCGGGAACTCCGTCTGAACCTGGAGAGCTTCTGCCGCCAGGATTATCCCGCTCATGAAATTCTTTTCTCCGTTCGGGAAGAAAGCGATCCGGCGGTCCCCATCGTGCGCCAACTGGAGAAGGATTTTCCCGGCGTTCCGATGCGGCTGCTCGTCACCGGCCCGCCGCCGTATCCCAACGCGAAGATTCACAGCCTGGAGGTTATGGCCGAAGCAGCCGTGCACGAAATCCTCGTCATCAACGACAGTGGCGTGCGCGTGGGACGGGATTACTTGCGCAACGTGGCGCGGCCCCTGGCCGAGCCATCCGTGGGCCTGGTTACCTGCATCGCCCGCTCGGTGCCTTCCCGGAGCTTCTGGTCTGTACTCGAAGCCCTGGGGATCAACACGCAATTCAACCCCGGCGTTTTGACAGCCTGGGTCCTGCTCGGAATGCAGTTTTCCATCGGCAAGACCATGGTGATCCGCAAGCAACTGGCGGCGCAACTGGGAGGATTCGGCCGGCTCGGCAACTACTTGGCGGATGATTTTGTTCTGGGGGAGCGTGTGGCGCAGGCCGGGTATACGGTCGTGCTCTCCGAAACCGTTCCCGACAATCTGCTCGCCGACGAGGGCATGCGCGACTCGCTCCGGCACCGGCTGCGCTGGGAGCGCAGTTCCCGGCATTCGCGCCCCGCGGGCTACGTGGGGCAAATCTTTATGCACAACCTGCCGCTGGCCTTGCTGGCGTGGGCGGTGGCTCCGTCAGGGAATTCGATTGCCCTGGGCCTCATCGCGGCTTGCCTGGGCAGCCGTCTGCTGCTGGCTTGGGCATGTGCAGGTCTGCTATTGCGCGATCCAACTTTCCGCCGCTACGGATGGCTGCTTCCGATTCAGGATTTGGTCAGCTTCGGCGTATGGCTCTGGGCGTTTTTCGGCCATGAAATCGTCTGGCGCGGCGCGCGGTTCCGCGTTTTGAACGGTGGCGTCCTGGAGCCGGTCCGTAACACCCCTTCAGGAAAAGCAGGTCCCTCGTCGCGGAGTTTACCCTGAACGCAGCCGAAGGGCTCCTCAGGATGACATGTGTGATCAAAGCCGGCGTCAGCAAATGGCGGCGGGCAGGACTCGCAAGAGAAACCAGCGAGCAGCGCCCTATATCTTTTCCGGAACGGTGAAGCCGATTTCCCGGTCCTTGGCCGCCCGGGGGTTGAACTCGACCGAAAGAATCATGGCATAGGGAACGGTCAGCGCGGGCCAGGCGGTGGAATCCCGGCTCGTTCCTTTCGCTGTCGGCGGGAGCGGGTGGGACTTCTCGCCGGAGAAATAGGAGAAGGTCAGCAACGTATCGTCGCACTTCAGGATTTTTGCGACATCGTATTCCCGGTCCGCCGCTCGCAGGGTCAGCGAGACGGCGTCGCACGGGTAAACCTTCTGGTAATCCTCGATCAGACCACCGATGTTTTTGAAAAAGACTCTGTCAAATCCCATGGCTGGTGTTGGACTGTGCAGCGTGACCAGGTAGTCTACACCATTTTCAGGGTTGGTGTAGAGTACGTGGGGACGTCAGGGCACGACTTCAGTCGTGCCGGAGGGCGTGTCCAATCAACTCCTCTTCCTTACGGCTTCAGCCGCTGAGGGACGTCCCTCAGGGGCTAAAGCCCAGCGGAAACGACGGGCTTTTCGGCATGGCTGAAGCCATGCCCTGACGGGATCGCATCTCTCTGCAGCGACTCTGAAAACGCTCCTAGCGCAAAAGAGAAAGAGGGACGGCCGGACACTTCCGGACGTCCCTCCGAAAGTTACACGACCTTGATGAAGATAATCACGAAGGTGTACAGGGCCAGCGATTCAATAAAGGCCAGGGCGAGAATCAGCGCCAGGCGGATGGACGCCGTCGCGCCCGGATTGCGCGCCATGCCTTCCGCTGCGGCCGCGGCTGCCTTTGCCTGGGCCAGCCCGCACACCGCCGAGGCGATCGCCATGGCGAACCCCGATGTAATAGCTACCCAGTTGGTCGCGGCCGCCGCCGCCGGTTCCTGCGCGAACGCCGGCGTGGCCCCCACGAACAGAATGAACCCTGCCAGATACCAGAACAGCTTCTTCATAGTTGCTCCTTTTTTCTAAGTATTGCCCCCAGTGGGTGGTTGCTCCACATCCCTCGTGCAGTGGAGCCTCACGCTGCGGGCGGAATTGACTGAACGATCAAGCCGGATAAATGATCAGTGTTCTTCCGACACGGCCCCGGACAAGTAAACCATAGTCAGCAAGACGAAGATGTAAGTCTGCAGCGCCCCGACAAAAATGTGCAATCCTTCAAACGGAATTGGGGCCAGCAGTCCAAAGATCCTCTCCTCGAAGACCATGGTAATGTTGTGACCCGCCACCATGTTGGCCATCAACCGCACGGAGAGCGAAAGCCCGCGAGCCATATGGCTGACGATCTCAATCACCAGCATCAGCGGCCCAATCAACAGGACGGGGCCCATGAAGGTTCGGATGTAGCCCAAGAGTCCGTGATGGCGGATGCCGTGGTAGTGGTAATAGACCAAGGAAACCAGCGCGCATCCGACCGTAACGTAGATTTGGTCCGTCGGCGTTTCGAGAGTCGGAACGACGCCCAGGACGTTGCAAAGGAAGATAAACACAGCCAGGGTGAAGACCAGCGGGATAAACCGCGTCCCTTCATGTCCGATGATCTCTTCGCTCTGGCCGCTCAATCCCTCGACCATCAATTCAAAGAGCTGCTGCACCTTGCCGGGACGGTCCACCGAGAGCCGTCCGCGCAGCCACCCCAGCAATGCCAGGATGATCAGCACCACCAGAACCTGCATCGCCACAGGATTCGGGATCGGATGCGACGTGGATTCCGGGTGGATGCCGAACAGCCCCAGCAAGCTCACCACCGGGCCTGCCAGCAGCCGGTTCAACAGGGCTGTGAACCACAACTCATGTTCCATCGGTTCTCACTCGCTTCGGAACGCGCAATAGACCTGGTAGCAAATCTCCGCCAGGATCGCTGCGATAAACAGGAATAAGCCGAGAAAGAAAGCTCCCAGGCTGATAAACGAGCTTTTGAATATAGCATAGCCGGCCAGTCCGATCAACGCGTAGCGGAGCACAAACCGCGCCACGACCCCGCGGCGAGGCCGCGCCGGTGCGATCTGCGAGGAGGCCGCGTCCCCCAGAGCATGGGCGGCGGTTGCCATCCAGCGGAAGTTCAGCGCGGAGAGCACCGCGCCGATGGCAAACCCGGCTCCCCAGCCCCAGCCCCGCCACAGCAGGCAGACGATGGTTCCTGCGGCTCCCAGCGCCACCATCGCCCGGTGGATGCGCCGCTCCGTCCCGGCGAGCAGCTCGGCTTCCGGCGCGGGGATGGAATTCGATTCTGGCACGGCACCATCCTGCATGGAAAAGTGACCGCTTGCTCACGCGCGCGGCTCGGATTCGAACACTAACTCGAATTCCGCGAGACCACGCGGATAACCTCGATGAAGCCCGCAACGATCCCGATCAGAAGAAAAACAATAGTGAGAAACGAAGTGTGGAACCAGTGGTCGAGCAGCACGCCCAGGAAATAGCCCGTGACGGTCGCGGCCGGAAGCATGATCCCGAGCGAGGCGTATTCGCCGATCTGTTTCCAAACGGATTTGTTCGGCGCATCCGCCATGGGACCTTTCGGAGCGGCAGGGGCGGGGGTCGCCGGGATGACCCCGCGCTCCGCCTCCAGGTTATTTTCACAGTTGGTATATAGGCGGCGGAACCGTCAGGGCACGACTTCAGTCGTGCCGCAAAGCGTGCCGATCCATTCCTCTTCCTTGCGGCTTCAGCCGCTGAGGGACAAACCCAGGGGCTAAAGCCCACCCGGAGAGGCCGTCTCTTCGGCATGGCTGAAGCCATGCCCTGACGAGATCAGTGCCATCAACACCAACTCTGACAATGGCCTAGCGCGTCTGCTGGCGCCTCAGGGCAAGACAGTGCGGCTGACAATCTGGATGAAGGGCTCGGGGTAGAGGCCGATAATCAATGTCATCGCCGCCGTGACTCCCAGCGCAATCCGGATGCCCGGCGCGAGCGTGGGCAGCTCCCAGTCCACCGGCTCGCGCATGAACATGACGGCGACGATGCGGAAGTAGTAATAGAGGGCGACGGCGACGTAAAGAACGGCGATCACGGCGAGCGTGAAATGCTGCGACTCGATCAGGGAGAGGAAGATGAAGTACTTTCCCAGGAAGCCCGCCGTGGGCGGAATCCCGGCCAGCGACAGAAGGAAGATCATCATCAGAACCGCCGCCGTGGGACTCTTGTACATCAGGCCGGCCATGTCATCAATTTCATCGCCGATCAAATCACGGCGGCGCATTGCCACCACGACGGCGAACGCGCCCATATTCATGAAGGCATACACGAGAAGATAAATGGCGATTCCCTTGAGGCCCGTGTCGTTGCCCGACACCAAGCCGAGCAGGATGTAGCCGACGTGCGAGATGGCGGAATAGGCGAGCAGCCGCTTGACGTTCGACTGGCTGACCGCGGCCAGGTTTCCGAGCGTCATCGTGGCCACGGCCACGCCGATCAGCAACGGCAGCCACTGCTCGCGCGCAGGTCCCAGCGGAAGCATAAACATGCGCAGGAGAAACGCGAAGGCGGCCGCCTTCGGGCCTACCGACATGAACGCCGTGATCGAAGTCGGCGCGCCCTCGTAGGCGTCGGGCAGCCATTGGTGAAAAGGCACCGCGCCAACCTTAAAGAAAAGCCCGGTCGCCACCGTGATGACCGCGAGCAGGACCACCGGATCCCCCGCGGGCCGTTGCGAGATCGCGAAGGCAATCTCCTCCAGGTTCGTCGAATTGCTAAGCCCGTAGAGAAGCGACATCCCGTACGCCAGAATCCCGGTTGAAAAGGCTCCCAGCAGCAGATACTTGAGAGCCGCTTCGTTCGACCGGCGGTCCCGCCGCAGGAAGCCGGTCAGGATGTAGACCGAGATCACCATCAATTCGAGCGAAACGAAAAGGGTAATCAAGTCCGTACCGATGGCGAGCAAAATCATGCCCACCGTGGCGAACAGGATGAGGGCGTAATACTCGCCGTGATGTTCCTGCTCGATCTCCAGGTAGCGGATCGCGAGGAGAATCGCAATCGCCGAGGAAATCAAGAAAATCCAGAAAAAGAAGATTCCGAAGTGGTCGAGCCGCACGGCGCCGCGGAAAGCCTCCAACTCATTGACTTCCGCCTGCCGCATTTGCGACTGGATCATCCACATCTGCACGCCCGCAAAACCCAGTCCCACCAGCGCGGTCACGGCGCTCAAATACCGATGGCGCTCCTCGAGCAGCAAATCCGTCAGCATCACCCCGACGCCGAAGAGCGTGAGCAGGATCACGGGCTTCAAGACGAGGAAATCTACGGCCGAAAAATATTCACTCAGCATGGAGCATTCCCAACTTCACTATAGGCTGTTTCAAAACCTGTTTCGAGGTGTTGTCAGGGCATGGCTTCAGCCATGCCGAAAAGTCGCCTCCTATGGAGTGGGCTTCAGCCCCTGAGGTAAGTCCCTCAGCGGCTGAAGCCGCAAGGAAGATCACTGGTTTTGCCTCGTTTCCGGCACGACTAAAGTCGTGCCCTGACGTAACAACGGCAACTTTGAAATAAGTTCTACTGCCCCCGGGTCTGCGCGGGATTCCCTGGCGCATTGAGGCCGGCCCTCGGAGCGGGTGCCGGGACGCCGCGCGCCGCATAGTAGTCGGGCCGGACCCGCTGGACGATCTTCTGCACCGGCTTTTCCAGAACCGTGAAAAACGGTTTGGGATAGAGCCCGATCCAGAACGCCCAGATGACCAGCGGAACCAGCGTCATCACTTCGCGGAAGCTCAAATCCTTGAGATCTTTGTTCTTGGGATTGTCGATCGTTCCGAACATGGTGCGCTGGTAGAGCCAGAGGAGGTAACACGCGCCCAGCACGATGCCCGCGGCGCCGAAGGCCGCCCAGACCCAATTCTCTTCGTACGCGCCTTGCAGGATCACAAATTCGCCGATGAACCCATTGAGCGTCGGAAGCCCCAGCGATGACATGGCCATAATCATGAACAGGGTCGCGTAGACCGGCATGACAGTGGACAGCCCGCTAAACTGCGCGATCTCGCGCGTGTGCCGCCGCTCGTAGATCAGCCCCACGATCAAGAACAGGCCGCCCGTCGAGATGCCGTGGTTGATCTGCTGAATGATGCTGCCGGACAATCCGTTCGGGTTGAGCGCGAAAATCCCCAGCGTGCAGAAACCCAGGTGGCTGACCGAAGAGTACGCCACAAGTTTCTTCCAGTCCGTCTGCATGAGCGAAACCAGCGCCCCGTAAATGATGCCGATGATCGAAAGCGTCACCATGAAGCTCACGATGCGCGGGTCGCGCGCGGCTTCAGGCAGCATGGGCAGCGAGAACCGCACGAACCCGTAAGTCCCCATCTTCAGCAAGACCCCGGCCAGGATGACCGAGCCCGCCGTCGGCGCTTCCACGTGGGCGTCCGGGAGCCAGGTGTGGAACGGGAACATCGGAACCTTGATCGCAAATCCCACAAAAAACGCCAGGAAAATCCAAATCTGGTAGTTCGCCGGCAGGTTCGTCATGTTCGACAGCGTGACAATGTCGAAGCTGTACTGGCCGGTCTGGCCGTGGTTCCAGAAGTAGAGCGTCAGGATTCCGAGCAGCATCAGGACGGAACCAACCAGCGTGTAGAGAAAGAACTTGATCGCGGCGTAGAGCTTGCGCGGCCCGCCCCAAATCCCGATCAGGAAGTACATCGGGACCAGCATGACTTCCCAGAAGACATAGAAGAGGAAGAAGTCGAGCGACATGAACACGCCCAGCATCCCGGCCTGGAGCACCAGCATGAAGACGTAATATTCTTTCACGCGTTCTTCGATCGCCGTCCACGAGGAGAGGATGGCAAGGAACCCGAGCACCGTCGTGAGCATCACCAGCAGGAGGCTGATGCCGTCAATGCCGAGCGCGTAATTGGCCCCGATCGAGGGGATCCAGGAAGCCTTCTCGACAAACTGAAACTCCCCGTTCGCGCTGTCAAACCAGAACACCAACGGCAGGGAGACCAGAAAGCCCGCGAAACCGGCCACGTTCGCCGTCCAGCGAATCAGGTCTTTGCTCTCCTTCGGGAGGAACATCAGGAGGATCGCTCCGGCCAGCGGGAGGAAGAGCACGACGCTCAGAATATGATTGGAGAACCACATATGGGCTTAATCCTTAATTGTCAGGGCACGACTTCAGTCGCGCCATTCAGCTCGCTTCCTGCGAGGGGCTTTAGCCCCTGAGGTTACGGATTTCCATTCCATCAACTTCTTGGCCGCTCCTTCACAGTCGCGGCTCGGATTCCTGCATCAGCGCAGCAGGTAATAACTCATAAAGATCAGCACCCCCACGACGATCATCAGGGCATAGCTCTGCACCAACCCGGTCTGGAGCAGGCGCACGGGGTAGGAGGCCACCTTCACGCCAAACGCACCTGCGCGAACGCTCCCGTCAATGACCCAGGTATCCCACCAGATCGAAAGCGTGGAGGTGAACCGGGTGAGCCAGGCGGAGCCGTTGACGCCCCCGTCAATCACCGAGGAGTCGAAACGCCCCAGCGCCGTTCCGCCGCCCTTGGCCAGCCCGTTCACAAAAAGCGCGCCGTAGATTTCGTCCACGTAGTACTTGTTCTGGAGCAGGCGATGGACGCCGCTGAAGGATGCGGCCACTCGGTCCGCAGCCTCCGGACGCTTGAGGAAGAAGCGGTACGCCAGCGACACTCCCAAACCCGCGATGGCCACGGAGAAGAACATGAAGAGATATTCCTGGCTGGCGGAGTGGGCCGCTTCCTGCGCCGCCTCGGACGCGAGAATCCGGGCTGCCGGCTCGAACACCGGCTCCAACCAGTGCTCGAAGCGGTTGCTGCCGCCGAGGGCCTGCGGCCAGCCGATCCAGCCGCCCACCAGCGACAGCACTGCCAGCACCATGAGGGGAATCGTCATCACCGGGGGCGATTCGTGCAGGTGGTGTTCGGCTTCGTGGCTCACGCGCGACTTGCCGAAAAAGGTGAGGAACATCAGCCGCCAGATATAGAATGCGGTCAGGCCCGCCGTCAGAAAGCCCACGCCCCAGAGAATCCATCCGTTTCCGACCGAGGTGGTGAAGGCTTTCCAGAGAATCTCGTCCTTGCTGAAAAATCCGGAAAGCCCTGGAGTGCCGATGATGGCGAGAGCGGCCACAAAAAATGTCGCATACGTGATCGGAATCTTGTTCCGCAGCCCGCCCATCTTGCGCATGTCCTGCTCGCCGGAGAGCGCGTGGATGACGCTGCCGGAGCCTAAGAAGAGCAGGGCCTTGAAGTAGGCATGGGTCGAGAGGTGAAAAATACCCGCCCCAAAAGCTCCTACGCCGCACGCCATCACCATGTAGCCAAGCTGGCTGACGGTCGAGTAAGCGAGGACGCGCTTGATGTCGTTCTGGGCGATGCCGATGGTGGCCGCGAAGATGGCGGTAAACGCGCCGACCCCGGCCACCACCGCCATGGTGTCGGGCGCGAGCACAAACAGGGCGTTCGAGCGGGCGATCATATAGACCCCGGCGGTCACCATGGTCGCCGCATGGATCAACGCGCTGACCGGCGTGGGGCCTTCCATGGCGTCCGGCAGCCAGACGTAAAGCGGAAACTGCGCGGACTTGCCGCAGGCCCCGACGAACAAGAGCAGCGTCATCGCCGTGATCATGGAGTCGCCCACCGCGAACGCGCCGCTGGCAGCCTGCTCGGTGACCGTCGTAAACTGCAAGGAACCAAACACGGCCAGCATCGTGAACATGCCGAGCACAAAGCCGGCGTCGCCGATCCGGTTGACGATGAAAGCCTTGTTCCCCGCCGTAGTTGCCGAATTGCGCAGGAAGTAGAACCCGATCAGCAGGTAGGAGCAAAGCCCGACGCCTTCCCAACCCACAAACAGCAGCAGGTAATTGTTCGCCAGCACCAGCGTCAGCATGGAGAACATGAACAGGTTCATGTAGCCGAAGAATCGGTAGTAACCCCCTTCGTGGGCCATGTAGCCGACCGAATAGACGTGGATCAGGAAACCGACCCCGGTGACGACCAGGACCATCACCGAGGACAGCGGATCGAGCAGGAAGCCCCAGTCGGCCTGCAACGTCGCGGTTTGTCCGTTGGCGAGGTGAAAGAGATTGCCCGGCAGCCACGTGTAGAGAACCGTCTCAAACCGATGCTCCGGGAGCGAGGCCAGTTGCAGCACGGCCATCAGCGAGTAGAGGAACGAGACCCCCACCATCCC
>MEKR01000036.1:32132-50430 GCA_001767035.1 Acidobacteria bacterium RIFCSPLOWO2_02_FULL_61_28 | reverse complement strand
CTGTTCTTGTTCTGGAGCATGTCGAGCGGCCTGGTGCTCTATTGGCTGACGGGCAACGTCGTGGGCATCGCCCAGCAGTGGTACATTAATCGCACGGAGCTACGACATTTGGTCGAAGAGAAGAAGGCCGGGCGCAAGAAGCTGCCCGCGACCAAGAAGTAGGATCATCAACCCTATGACGCCACTCGAGATCGAATCCGTGCAGGCAACGCTGGAGCCGTTTCTGCGCCAACTGCTCCGGGCTGCCCGCTTCGACGTGAAGTTCCAGATCGAGCCGGGAACCCAGTCGGAGGCCGAAACGGGCGCGCCGGCGATCCTCGTCAATTTCTCCGGCCCGGACTCCGATTTGCTCCTGCAACGCGGCGGCGAATTGCTGGCGGCGCTCGAATATATTGCGACCAAGTTCCTGCGGCTCTCCACCGAGGAACGGGGTCAGATCTCGTTTGACTGCGGCGATTATAAGAGCCTGCATGTCGAAGAACTGCGCCTGACCGCCGCTACCGCTGCCGAACGCGTCGAGCGCACCGGCCAGCCCTTCGCCTTGAACCCCATGGACGCCCGCGACCGCCGCATCGTCCACCTGGCCCTGCACGACCATCCGACCGTCCGCACTGAGAGCCAGGGCGGCGGCCCGTTCCGCAAGGTTGTCATTTTTCCTAAAGAAAAGAAATAATCGGTGGGAGGCAAACCGGTTTCCCGGGGCGGGATCGGCCCCGGAAATCCTCGCGCCGCGATGAACACCGACGACACCATTGTCGCCATCTCAACGCCTGCCGGGCGCGGCGGGATCGGCGTGGTGCGCCTCTCGGGGCCCGACGCGCTGCTTATTGCCCGGCAGGTTCTGCGGTCCCCGGGCACGGCAGAACGGCGCACAGAAAGCAGCAAGAGCACGTCGGAAGCCGCACCCACAGCAAGTGGGAGCGATGGAAAGCGTCCGCTGGACTTACAATCCTGGCGCGTCCGTTTCGCCGAGCTTCCCGATGAGCAGGGCCAAGTCATGGACCGCGCCCTGGTGACGTACTTCCAGAAACCGCACTCCTACACGGGAGAAGATGTAGTCGAGATCAGTTGCCACGGCTCGCCGGTGGTGCTCGAGTTCCTGGTCGGGCGATGCCTCTGGGCGGGCGCGCGGCTGGCCGAGCCGGGCGAGTTCACGTTGCGCGCCTTTTTGAACGGGCGCATGGACCTCACCCAGGCCGAGGCCGTGCGCGACTTGATCGAGGCGCAGACGCTCTACCAGGCGAAAGTGGCCGCGCAGCAGATGGAGGGCGCGGTCGCGCACCGCATCGCGCCGCTCAAGCAGCAACTCGTGGACCTGATCGCGCTGCTCGAAGCCGATATTGATTTTGCCGAAGATGACGTGGCGGTGCTGCCAACGCAAGACATCGCAGCCCGGCTCGCTCCGGTCGAGGAGGGGCTGGCGCAACTCGCCGACAGCTTCCGCACCGGCAAGATCATCCAGCAAGGCCTGACGCTCGCCATTCTCGGCCGGCCCAACGTCGGCAAATCGAGCTTGTTTAATTGCCTGCTCGAACAGGATCGCGCCATTGTCACCGCCACGCCGGGGACGACGCGCGACCTGGTCTCGGAGACGGTCGAGCTGGCCGGAGTGCCGCTGCGGTTCGTGGACACCGCCGGCATCCGCCAGGCGTTTGATGAAGCCGAGGCCATCGGCGTCCGCAAATCCTATGAAGCGGCCGCCGACAGCGACCTGGCCCTGCTGGTGCTCGACGGCGCCGACGAGTTGACTCACGAGGACCGCGACCTGCTGGCCCGACTCTCGCCGCTCGGTAAGCTTCTGGTCGTCGTCAACAAGTGCGACCTGCCGCTGCGGCTGGAGCGGGAGCAATGGATCGAGCAGGTCAGGAACCTCGCATCCCGTGAGGGAAACCAGCTTGAATCGGACACCGCCATTCCGATCCTCTTTGTTTCGGCCCTCCAACGCACCGGGATTGAGGAATTGCGGCGGGCAATCCTGGAAACGGCAGTCCCGGCGCTGGCTGGCGAGCGGGAGTCTCAGTTTCTGACCAACGTCCGGCAGGAGCGTCTGCTGCGGGAGTCGCTCGACGCCTTCGCCGCCGCCCGCCGCAGCCTTGCCGACGCCGTCCCGCACGAGATGCTCCTGCTCGATCTCTACAACGCGCTCCGCCCGCTCGACTCGATCACCGGCGAGACCACCATCGAAGATATTCTTACCCACATCTTCTCGACCTTCTGCATCGGGAAATGACGCAGGACACGCCCCGGCGGCGCTTTCTCGACCATGCAGTGCTTGCTAAGTTCCCCCGAACTGCGATAGGCTTCTGCGAGTTGGTATGGGAGGGGCAGTGAACGCAAAGACTCATGCAGTGTGGATCATGATCCTGGGGGTCCTGGGGTGCTTGCTCGCGGGCTGCTCGGGCCGGCAGGAGGCAAACTCCAATGCCGCGATCCAGAGCGCGATTGAGCAGTACTTGACAAGCCGTCCGGGGATTGACGCGGGCAGGATGATTCTGGAGGTGCAGCAGATCCGCGTCGAGGGCGAGCGGGCCCAGGCCGAGGTGGTCTTCCGCAGCCGCGACAACCCGGAGGCGCAAATGGCGTACCACTACGAGCTGCGCCGAGAAGGCGGCGAGTGGAAGATCGAGAGGGGAAGCCCGGCCGCGGCAGGCTCGTCTCATCCCGGTGCTGCGCCCGAAGGCAGCCCGCCGCCCGAAGGCGCTGGACCGCCGAGCGGTGAGAGCCTCCCGCAGGGGCATCCTCCCGTCGAAAGCCCGCCCCCGCAGCGTTGAGTTTCCGATAAACGAATCGCCTTGGCAGTGACTGGAAGATAGCGTCGTCCTCCCGACAGCTTCCTGGGCCAGACTGCGGCTGGCGCACCGCAGCAATCCGTCCACCCTACACACTCTCGCATCGGTGTGTTACTATGGCCTTTAGTCCTCCAGGAGGCCCAGTGCAGCCCGTTTATATTGTCTCCGCCGCCCGGACGCCCATCGGCAAATTCGGCGGGACGCTTCTTGATTTTACGGCGGCCGACCTGGGCGTGATTGCGGCGAAAGCCGCCCTCGACCGAGCCGGCGTGAAGCCGGAGCAGGTCGAGGAGACCATCTTCGGCAACGCCCGGCAGGCCGGCGGCGGCCCCAACGTCGCCCGCCAGATCAGCTACCGCTCCGGCGTTCCCGAAACCGCTCCCGCGTACACGGTCAACAAAGCCTGCGCCAGCGGCTTGAAATGCATTGCGCTGGGCTTTCAGGAAATTCTTCTCGGCAATGCGGACTGCGTGCTGGCGGGCGGAACCGAATCCATGAGCCGTCTTCCGTACTACGTCGAAGGCGCGCGCTGGGGAATGCGCCTGGGCAACCAGACGCTGGTGGACGCCATGTACCGCGACGGCTTCTCCGACCCGCTCTCGAAGCTGCTGATGGGCGAGACGGCGGAAAAACTCGCGCAACTCCATGGCATCAGCCGCGAGGAGCAGGATTGCTACGCGCACTCCACGCAACTGCGCGCCGAGGCCGCCACGCGCGAGGGGCGCTTCCGCGACGAAATGATTCCCGTCGAAGTGAAAACGAAAAAGGGCACGCAACAGTTCGACGCTGACGAGCACATCCGTTTTGGGTCCACGCTGGAAGGGATGGCGAAACTCCCGTCCGTTTTCTCGAAGACCGGCACCGTCACGGCGGGCAATTCTTCCGGGATCACCGACGGCGCGGCGGCGACGGTGCTCGTCTCCGAGAGGAAAGTGAAGGAATGGGGGCTGCAGCCGCTCGCCCGCATCGTGGATTACACAACGGTGGGCGTGGACCCTTCCATCATGGGGATCGGGCCGGTGCCGGCGGTGCGCAAGCTCCTCCCGAAACTTCATTGGACGCTCGAGAGCTTCGGCCTGATCGAGCTGAACGAGGCCTTTGCGGCCCAGGTGCTCGCCTGCGACCGGGAGCTGCATTTTGACCGCGACAAACTCAACGTCAACGGAGGCGCGATCGCGCTCGGCCACCCCATCGGTTGCACCGGGGCGCGGATCGTCGTGACGCTGCTGCATGCGATGCGGCAGCGCGGCGTCGGGCGGGGATTGGCTACGCTCTGCGTCAGCGGCGGGCTGGGAATGGCGATGGCTTTCGAAGCGGCGTGACACGGCTGGTTCCAACAGGAGTTCTTTCCATGGGAGATTCCGAACCGGAAGTTAATCCGTATAGCGACGAGGAAATCGGGGCGGCGGCAGTCCAGGAGCTCCCCTACCAGTACATCCAGCTCGAGATCGTCAATGATGTGGCGCGGCTGACGATGAACCGCCCGCCCTACAACGTGCTGACCGCGGACATGATGACGGAGATGGCGCGGGCCATCCAGAGTCTGAGCGAGCAGCCGCGCGTGCGGGTGATTCTCTTGCAGGCGTCCCCGCAGTGCACGGCGTTCTCCGCCGGGATTGCGGTCGAAGATTTCCGGCCCGAGCGCGCCTTCCAGACCATCGAGGCCATGCAGTCGGTCTTCGACAGCTTCCTCGAAATCTCCAAGCCCGTCGTCGTGGTGGTGAACGGCCCGGCCATCGGAGGAGGCTGCGAACTGGCGGCATTGGGAGACATCCTGGTAGCGACACCCAAAGCCCGTTTTGCGCAACCGGAAGTCCGCCTGGGGGTCTATCCGGCGCTGGCGTCGGTGATCCTTCCCCACATCATCGGGCACAAGCGGGCGCTTGAAATGATTTTTACTGGAGAGCCGCTGAGCGCCCAGGACGCCCTCCGATTGGGGCTGGTGAGCCGCGTCGTCCCGGAGGAGAAGCTCGAGGAAGAAGTCCGCAGTCTGCTGTCCAAGATCACCGATCAGAGCGCGCCGGTCCTCCAAATGGCCAAGAAAGTCCTCTACGAAACGATTGGACTGCCGCTCGCCGGGGCCTTGAAGAAATCGGTTAGTATCTACTTGAACCAGTTGATGGACCTCGACGACGCCCAGGAAGGTTTGCGCGCCGCGGTCGAGAAGCGCAAGCCGGTCTGGAAGAACCGCTAGGCGGGCCGGGACGAGGGATGGGGAGCGGCGAAAGGGAATGGAGCACGAGAACGTACAACCGGCGAGCGAGGTGACCGAGCCTGGATTTCCCCGTTCCGCTTCGCCGGCGGTTCGGTCACGCCGCTACGGGGGCCGCGCCCGCCGAGCGTTGGGCGTGTTGGCGTCCGCGGTCTTGATCGCGATGGCGTCGGTGGCCTTCCTGATCGGGCTGTCCTGGGTGCGCTCCCAAGGGGCGGTCAACGCGGTCCAGGCACAGGTCCAGGCGATCCGCGACGGGAAAGTGGAAGAGGCCTACACGTTGTTCTCCCGAAGCTATCAGGAGGGCATGAGCCTGCCGATGTTCCGCCGCTGGCTGCGGCGGCAGAAACGCCTGGCCAACGTGCAGCATCTGCAATTCTGGGGACGCTCGGCTTGGAGAGGCACCGCCCTATTGTGGGGCAGCTTCGAGGACAATCTGGGGCACAGTTACCCGGTTCGCTACCTCCTGGTCCAGGAGGGAGGCGCCTGGCGCATTGACCGGTTCCAACTCTCCGCGGAACTTCCCGATCCCGCCCCCCAGAACGAACGACTCATCGGGATTTGAGGGTGGGCAAACCCGGCACCGCCCCCTTCTCCGCGCGGCAAATGGGCGAGGTTCGCTCCGGGCTGGAGCCACCGTTTGGGAAGGCCGCCCGAATCCGAGCCGCGACCGTAAGGGAGCGGACAAGGAAGAATGATCCGCGAAGGCCGCGCCGGGTCGAAGGGGATGAAGACTCTTGGGTCTATTCGACGACTTTGCCAAGCAGCGCGTGTTCGCGGTCCAGGAGTTTACTCTGCTCTCCAGCCGCGCCCTGGGTAACGTCTTTCGCTCCCCCCACTATGCGACCGATATCGTCCGGCAGATGGACTTCATCGGCTTCGGCTCGCTTCCGATTGTCGTCCTGACCGGCTTTTTCACCGGGGCCGTGCTGGCTCTCCAGAGCGCCAATACGCTTTCCACGTTCGGGGAGACTTCGCTGACCGGCCAGTTGGTGATGCTCTCGCTGGTGCGCGAATTGGGTCCGGTGCTCACGTCGCTGATGGTGGCCGGCCGGAACAGCTCCGGCATGGCGTCCGAGCTTGGTTCCATGGTCGTGAGCGAACAGATTGACGCCATGCGGGCGCTCGGCACCGACCCGAGCAAGAAGCTGGTGACCCCCCGGCTGGTGGCCACCGTCCTCATGCTCCCCATGCTCACCATCATCTCCGACTTCATGGGGCTGCTCGGCGGCTTCGCCACGTCCTTCTTCATCATCCGGTTGAACCCGGGGCAATACTGGTACAGCGCCTACCAATCGCTGGAGTTCGAGGACGTCTTTCAGGGACTGCTCAAGCCGTTCGTATTTGCATTCATCGTGGCACTGGTGGGGTGCTATTACGGTCTCACTACGACCGGGGGAACGCAGGGTGTGGGGCGCTCCACAACCCAGGCCGTGGTCGCGGCCTCGGTCCTGATCCTCGTCTCTGATTTTTTCCTCACCAAGATCATTCTCTGGCTGCTGGCGTAAATGACGGAACGGCTGGCTCAGGAAACGGTAGTCGAGTTTGACCGGGTCACCCTGCGTTTTGAAACGAAGGCGGTGTTGCGGGAGATTTCCTTCACCCTCCAGCGCGGCGAAACGAAAATTGTGCTGGGAGCCGCCGGATCGGGCAAGTCCGTCTTGCTCAAACTGACGATGGGGTTGTGGCAGCCCGATTCCGGCCGCATCACGGTGCTGGGCGAGGAAATTTCCCATCGCGGCGAGGATGAGCTGTTCGTCGTGCGCCGGAAGATTGGCATGGTGTTCCAGGAGGGCGCCCTGTTTGATTCGCTTACGATCGGCGAGAACGTCGGTTACGTGTTTGAGCGGCTGCCCGCGGTTTCCCCCGAGGAGGCGGAGCGGCGCGCGCGAGAGGCGCTCCGTTTTGTCGAGCTCGAACAAACGTTCGATCTCTATCCCTCGCAGCTCTCCGGCGGGATGCGCCGGCGCGTCGCGATTGCCCGCGCCGTGGTGGGCCAGCCCGAACTGATGCTCTACGATTCGCCGACCGCCGGACTCGACCCCATCACCGCCGCCCGCATCATGACGCTGATCGTCAAGCAGCGCGACGTCGGCCGGGTCAGCTCGCTGCTGGTGACCCACCGCGTGCAGGACGCCATTCAGATGGCCCGGTCCTACTACGATGCCCGCCAGGAGAATCTCCTTCCGGCGGGGCAGGACGGCGCGCGGCGCGACACCCATACGCGGTTCTTAGTGCTGCGGGAGGGAGAGTTGGTTTTCCACGGCTCGCTCGAAGAGCTGGCCGCGCAGCGCGACCCGTATTTGCAAGAGTTTTTGGCTTGACGCGCCCCCCGGCAGGCCGGGGCGTCCATGCCGCAGGTTGGACACGGATTCACTGGAGGCGATATGCCGCAACGAAGGGAAATTCGCTGGTCGGAATTGAAAGTAGGACTTGTCGCTCTGGCAAGCGTGATCTTGCTCGCCCTCACGATTTTCTTGATCACGGGCCAGACGGGGTTCTTCGCCGAAACGATGACGCTCCGCACCTATACCCCCGACGCCGGGGGACTCAAGAGCGGGGGCGTGGTGCGCCTGGCGGGCGTGGACGTGGGCAACGTCCGGAGCGTGGCTCTGTCCGGACGCCCCAACCTCGAGGAGGCGGTCGAGATCGTCATGGAGGTCAACACGATCTTCGCGTCCGACATCCGCTCTGACTCTCAAATCCTGCTGGCGGCGGAAGGCTTGCTCGGCGAGCGGTACATCAACATCACCAAAGGCACCGCGGCGACCCAGCCGGTCCCGCCGGACGGCACGGTTCCCTTCCGCAGGACGGCGGAGTTCACAGAGCTGGTCGGCGGCAGCCGCGATCTGCTCGACAACCTGAACGTGCTCACCAGCCGGCTGAACTCCATCGTCGGGACCATTGACAGCGGACAGGGAACGGTCGGGAAACTGATCAAGGATGACACCCTGCATCGCCGCATTGACGCTACGGTCAGCAGCGCCGAGCGGCTCGTCGCCCAAATCTCCGAAGGGGAGGGAACGCTTTGGCAGTTGGTGCGTTCGCGGGAATTGTACGACAACCTCAACCAGACCGCCGTCAAACTCGAGCGCGTGGCAGATCAGATCGAGAGCGGCGAGGGGACCGTGGGCAAGCTGCTCCACGATCCGGCTCTCTACCGCAACGCGGAGCAATTGGTGGCCAAAGGCACCACGCTGGTAGACAACATCAACCAGGGCAAGGGCACTCTCGGCAAGCTGACCACCGACGAAGCCCTCCACCAGCGGCTCACCAGCGCGGTCGGGAACCTCGACAAGGTGCTGGCCGACGTGCAGGGCAACGGCACGCTGGGCCGGTTGCTGCGCGACCCGGCGCTCTATAACAGCCTCAATACCACCAGCGTCGAGGTCCGCGAGTTGATCGCCGACTTCCGCAAGAACCCCAAGCAGTTCTTGACGATTCAACTCAAAATTTTCTAAGGAAGAGATAACTCCGGCTCGCCAATCGCGAGGGGTGAGGGTTCCACCCCTCCGATTACGGTCTGGTCACCGTGATGCTGGTGCCGTTGCTGTCGCCGTCTGGATCGTGGTTTGCAATCGAGCTGTACGTCAGCGGAGCAAGGCTTACACCCGATACGGACAAGGTCACGCTGTTGGTCGCCCTCTTAAGCCCGCCCTTGCTTACCGTACACTTCCCCGTACCATCAGAGGTGCAGGAGGCCGAGCCGGAAGCGCCACCACTCCAGTTTCCGCTCACCGTAGCATTAGACACAGGGTCATGGTTCGAGTCGTGAATGGTGATGGTCACCTGCGCCGTCCAATTACTGCTTAAGCCCTGGAGGGTCTTGGAGCCGTCCAGGTCGCCGACGTGCATCGTCGTGCTGCCGCCGGGTGCGTCCACCTGCGAGGTGGTGGAGTTCGAGTTGTCCGCCGTGTCGGTCTCTCCGAGGACGGTGCTGGCGGCCGCTGTCAGGCTGTGACTGCCAGGTGTCGCCCCAGTCGTGTTCCAGGTGAAGTTCAACGTGGTGGAACTGCTGCCGGCGAGGGTGATTGTCTGCGGCGCACTCACGGCGCCGGCCGTGCCGCCGCCCGGAGGTGTATCCGTTACGCTCACCGTAAAGGTTTCACTATTGGCAGTCTGGTTGGCGACATTCACGGAGACGTTCGCCGACGTGCCTTGGATCACCGGGGTCGGCGCTGTAATGCTCGTCACGGCGACGTCACCGGGGGTGCGCACCGTGGAAGTCGCCGAATTCGAGTTGTCCGCCGTGTCGGTGTCGCTCGCAAGGGTGGCCGTTGCCGTCAACACGTGACTGCCCGTCACTGTCGGGGTCCAGCCAAAGTTCACGGTGGTGGAAGCTCCTGCCGCAAGTGTCACCGGCAGCGGGGAGCCGGTGATCGTCGCCGTAAGGCTATCGGTCAGGGAGACGTTGAATGTTTCCGATTCAGTGCCTTGATTGGCCAGCCCGACGGTCACCGTCTGGGGGCTACTAACCAGCACCGGCGTTGGAGCAGTAACGGAAGTCACCGCCACGTCATGGACCCCGCCGCAGTTGCGCAACTGGAAGGACCCGATCCGGGTTCGCCACGGGGCGGAACCGGTCGTCGCGTAATACTCTTGCGTGTACCAGAAGGTGCAGTCGTCCGCCGGGTCCACGGTCATGTGGCTGTAGTCGCCCCAGCGTCCGGAGGTGTGGGTTTGGGAGCCGCTGCCGTTTTGGATCGGGATCTCGGCCTGCGTCATTACTCCCGCGGCATCCCCCGACAGACGGCCGGTCGCGTAGATGGACGGGTAGACCGAGGTGCTGGACTTGGAGTAACCCAGCGCGATATCGCCGAGTTTGTTCATGGCAATGCTGCCCATCCAGCGGTGAGTGCTGTCCGGCGAATACGTTCCTTGTTGGTTAATGCTCCAGCCGCTGCCCGGATTGCGCAGCTCGTACCAGCGGATGCCGGCGCGATCCGCGCCATTAACATCCACGGTGTGGTTGGTTACCAGGGCCTGGTAGGTTCCGAAGTTGCGATACTGCAACCGGTACATGAGCCGGTCGGAAATGGCATCTACCTTCCTGTTCGTGCCTTGTTGCGGGATGCAGTTTCGGGAATAGCCGCACAGATTCGAATCGAACGCGGCGGTCGATAGATTCATCGCCGGGGTATGGGTGAAGCTGGATTTCGCCGTATCGGACCAGTCCACGTGGAACTCCCAGATCTGGAGCTGATCGGGAGAGTAAAGCCACGTGTTGTCGTCCACTTCGACGAAGTAGTTCGGAGCGCCGGCCGGCGGCGCCGGGCCGTCGAAGTCCGACGGAAGCATCCCGCCCAGGTTGGAGTCTATCGTGAAGAGATCGAAGTACACCATTTGCGCCGCTTGGCCTAACAGCATCTTGTCCCGCTCGAAGACCACGGCCCCCTGGCCACCCCAGGAACAGCCGGTGACCTTGCAATTGAACTGGTTGATCGCCATGTAGTAGCCGTCGGGCCACACGCCGAACTTGGGATAATCGTTGAGCTTGGTCTGGCTAATGAAGAATTCATAGCGGTGCCAGGCTCCGAGCGGATCGCCCGTCTGGGAGACGGCAATACACTGGTAGAAAGGCCCAATCGGGTAGTTCGGCAGGGCAAACTGGCTGACCATCCAGCGGTTCGCCACGCGGTCGTAGAGCACGATCGGATCGCCGTTGTTGGTGGTCGCACAGGCGCCGCCAAAACCTTGCCACAACGTGTTGATATTGACCGGGCCCTTCAGCATGGTCCCGCTCCGGTCCCAGACCGCGAGCGAAAGGTTGACCACCTGGACGTAGTGATTGGGTCCGATGGCGCCGCTCGGATCGGGAGGCAGGACGCCGTTGACATTGTTGACCCCATCGAAATTCGCCCCGGTTGTGGGCGCGCCGACTTGAGCGGTGGGACCCTGTAGTACCGGGTCCGTGAACGACGGAGGGGCCGTGCTCCCCTCCCGCCTGGGCAGAAGCTTGCGGGGGCGTTCGAAGATTTCCCCGAGCACCACCGGAGTCGGCGGGATTTCCGGCATATGCCGCAACTCGACCGAGGTGTCCGTGCGAGTAGCGTCGCGGACTACCGGGCGAGGGCTGTTCTGGCCTCCACCGGCAGTCTGAGCCGCTCCGGTGGCCGGCCCCCACAGGGCCGTTCCGAGCAATGCGGCAATGAGACCGACAGCCGGTCTTCGGGAAAATCCAACGCTCATTCTGGGATCGCTCACAGTTTTATTCCCTCCTGCGGAAGCCTCACTGGGGTTGCTGTGCTTGGGGGGCGTTCCTCTGGAACCCTCGAACAGCTCAGAAACAGCCCCGCATCAGCGTAGCGCCAGCCCGCCGCTGGGCGTTAGGGGGACAATGCCAATTATCCCGGAAGCCGCGTGGCCGAGTCAAGGTTCAATCCGCGCGGGTAGGACTTGTGGGTCTTCGGTACGGTTTCTTTATATGGAACAACTTGGACGCAGTCCGTGTGGGCAGAGAAAGAAGGCAGCAACCAAGGCCAATTTCCCCGGCGGCGCTCCCCCTCGAACGAATCCTGGAGTGGAAGCTCAGCCCAGGTTCTTCTTAAGAAACGAGATGCTGCGCGCCCAGGCGTCTTTGGCGGCGGCTTCGTTGTACCGCTCGCGGTTGGTGTCATTGAAGAAGGCATGGGCGGCTCCGGGATAGACCTTGGCATCGTAGCTCTTGCCCAGCTCTTTCATCGCCGCTTCCACCGTCGGGACCGTGGAGGTGATCCGGGTGTCGGTCTCGCCGTAGTTACCCAGGACGGGGCACTGGATATCGGCAAGCTTCTCCTCCGGCGGCGGGATGCCGTAGAAAACCACAGCGGCACTCAGATTGGGATTAGCTGTGGCATAGAGGAACGCACGCTGGCCTCCCCAGCAGAAACCCATGACCCCGATCCGGGCTTGGCGCACCGCCGCGTGCGAAGTCACGTACAGATAGGCGGCACCCATGTCCCCGATCACCTGGTCGTCGGTAAGGGTTTGGAAGGCGGCGGTAGCGTCCTGGGGCGTCGCGAAGGCAGCGGTACCGCCTTTGCGCGAGAGTTGGTCCACGGCCAGCACGCCATATCCCTGGGCGCCGATGCGGCGCGCCACGTCACGGATGTGTTCGTTCAGCCCGCGGTTCTCATGAATCAGGAGCACGCCCGGAAATGGCCCGCCCGTTTGCGGGCGGCTCCAATAGCCCTGGAGCGTTGCTCCTTCTCCCGGATACACGACGGCGGTGGAATGAACCCCGGCAGCCTGCGATTCCTGGGGCGAGAGCAGCGACAGCGCCCAGCCGCTGGTTTCCAGAAAGTGCTGCGCGAGGGAACAACTGCCCAGGACGGCGATCATTCGTTCCAGGAAGATCCGGCGACTCATCATCCCGGAACGGTAATCTCCCGCCAGTTGTTCCAAGCGAGGAGCCATATTCGATCCCAACTTCTTTTATCCCCGCTGCCCGCGAAGTGGCATTCCGTTCACCAGCCCGCCCGCTCCGGTGTGGTTTCAGATACGGTTTTCACAAGTCCTGGTTGCGCGCCTCGACGGGCGCCGTCCATCGCCTCAAGGGTTCGGGCCGGAAGGCGATCCCTATCGCTGCCGTTGCTGGCGCGCGGCGGTCGAAGGCGGCACGATGCCGTTCAGTCGCATATAGACCACCAGATTCCCGTAGTGGTCCATATTGTCCGCAATGTTGGCGAGCGCCGCCGACCAGCGGGGCCCCTGTCGGCCGCCCATCATCGGAACCATTTCCATGGCCTTCTGGTCGTCCAGACCGGCCAGGGCTTTGGCGCCGTAATCGTAGCTCTCGTTCAGCGCCTTGACGATCTCCGCCCTCGTCTTGAGGTTCTTGAACCGGTTGGGGTCCCCGGACCGGTCACCGGTCACAAAACCCATGAAGAAATAGTTTTCCTCGGCGATGTGGATGAATAGGTCGAGAAAGCTGCGGACCTCTGGGGTGGGCTTAAAGGCGTACTTATCTTCGGGGACGGCTTCCGCAGTCCGCACAACTTGCGTCCGTATGTTCTCCCATTGCGCCTTCAGCGGCCCCAACAGAGTGCTCTCTTGAGCCCGTGCCTGGGTCCCGCCCAACGATAAAATCCAGACAATAAGACAAACGATTCCAACCCGACGTGTCATGGTGATCCTCCCGGTGATGAAAAGCTGAGATTAACTCTCTATCCGCCAAATGGGCGTCCGCCCCAATCCTGGGCGCCGCGAGATTTTCTGACTACTGGCGGGATAGGATTATACCCTAAAATGTTCGCCTGCCACGCGCGATGGCTGCCGGTCCAGGAGCCGCACAGCGAGGTCCCCGCGAGACCTACGATGGGCAGCCCGACCACCGCGCCTACAAGTTCTTGATTCGGCCTTGAATCTTCTTCGCAAGCTTCTCGATATCCTCGGCCTTTTTCACACCCGAAAGCGGCAGGACATCTTCGTTCGCTTGACTGATTTCTTCCTTCAAGGCCAGGGCCAGTTCCGCCAATTCCGCAACGTCTTTCTGCAACTGCTCGTAGCTGGACCGTAACATCCTCCGACTGATAGACGGCGGGGTGGGGGAAACGGTTTCCTCCGATGTGACCGGCGGAATCCGGCCGCCGGGCCGCTGCCGGCGTTGTTGGGACCACAGCGGCTGCCCCACCATGCCGGGCAGAACTGCGAGGAGAATCCCCGCCCGCAACCAGTTCGTTCGCGTCATGGTTTTTTCTCCTACTCCTTCCGGCAGGAGGACAACTCCGCAACCGGAAGCGGCTTCGGGAAACAAACGATCTTGCCTCTCCCCGCCCGGGAGCGCGCCGTTTCCGGAGGCATCCCGGAAAGTCTCCGCGGCAGCGCGGGCTCCCCGCTTATTCCCGGAAATTAAATTGCAGCTTCACCCGCTTGATCTGGATTACGTCCCCTTCCTTGAGTTCGCGCGGAGCCGAGAGGACTTCGGAATTGACCTTGGCAACGGTCTTGTTGGAGGGAGCAATCTCGTAGCGGCCTTCGCGCCGGTTGATGATGGCGGCCACTTTGGGGGCAAACCAGCCTTTGAGCTTCACCGTAGCCATCGGAGACTTGCCAATCACGCAGAGCTTGCTGGTCAGGATGTATTCGCGCTGGTCCGTCCTTCCATCCAGCACGACAAGACAGCCGAGTTTCTCTTTCGCTTCCGACGAAGCTCCCTCGGTGGCAATGCTGGTGGCCTTGGCGAGAAACTCGCGCCGCTTTTTGGTATCGAGGACCACGGTGGCATCGGCCGCGGACGGGAGTTGCTGGGTCTTCTCCACGGCGGCCGGCACGCCGGCGGGCACCCCGCCTTCGTCCTGGTACACCAGCGTATGCTTGCCGATCAGGATTTCATCGCCGTCTTTGAGCAAGCTCCGCCGGATGCGCTGGTTGTTGAGGAAGGTGCCGTTCAGGCTGCTCATGTCCTCAATCACGTAATGATCCTGGTCCAGGGAGAGTTTGGCGTGGTGTCCCGAGACGGCGAGGTTGTCAATGACCACGTCATTGCCCGGGGACCGCCCGATGCTAATTGCCGCTTTCTGAAGCGGAATCTCCTTCAACACGGCTGCCTCGAACTTGAGAATCAGTTTGGCCATACCCGATTTCCTCCCAAGATGGAACGCAACGCTTTTTTCCACCGACTCAGCGGGGGCGGGGGCAGCAAGCGGACCAAGACGACGGTGATGTTGTCTTCCCCCCCCTGTTCGTTCGCCAGCTCCACGAGCCGCTCGCAGGCCTGCTGCGGGGTCCAGGGTTCCGCCAAGATCGGCGCGATCTGCGCGTCTGAGACCAGGCGGGTGAGGCCGTCCGAGCAGAGCAGAATCTGGTCTCCCTCGTTGACCCAGTGTTCGTCCAGGTCCACCTGCACGGTCTCCTCGGCGCCGAGCGCACGCATGATGACGTTGGCAAGCTCGGATTGCTCCGCCTCTTCCCGGGTGATCAATCCCCGGCGGACCTGCTCCATGACGAGCGAGTGATCTTGCGTCAACTGCCGCAGTTCCCCTTCGGCGCAGCGATAAATCCGGCTGTCCCCCACGTGAGCGATGCTCAGAATGTTTTCGTTGATCTCGGCTGCCACGACGGTGGACCCCATGCCGCTGGTGGAGGCCTGCTGTCCTGCTGCCTCATGGATCGCCTGGTTGGAAAGGCGGATGCCGCTTGCCAGCCGGTTGGTCGGGGCCGAAAATTCCGGCTGATATGCGCCGGCCATTTCCAGGTGCGGATTCGTGGCGGCCTGCCGGCAATGTTCCAGGATGATGTCCACCCCCAGCTTACTGGCGACTTCCCCGGCAGCCTGCCCCCCCATCCCATCGCACAGAATATACAAATTTAGAGAAAGATCAACCGCAAAACGGTCCTCGTTGTTTTGACGGACCAGACCAGTGTCCGAGCGCGCTCCGACCGCAATCCGCAAACCCTCTTTCCCTCCGTGCTCCGCCCCCCGCGCTTTCGCGCCGGAGCCGAGCCTCGCTCAACTGCTTTGCCCCGCCGGACGGTCTTTCCGGACCAGCGGGATCACTTGCCGCAGATCTTCCACCACCTCATTGCCCCGCTGGTACCGTTTCTCGGCGTCTTTCTCCAGGCCGCGCTCGATGATCCGAACGACCTCGGGGAGGAGGTCCTGGTTATACACGGTCGGGGAGGGCGGGGCCTCATTGGCAATCTTATACATTAATGTGGCCACGCTGTCCCCCTCAAACGGCTTCTGGCCCGTCAGTAACTCATATAGAACCACCGCGAGCGAGAACAGGTCCGAGCGCCCGTCCACCTTCTTTCCCATCAGTTGCTCGGGGGACATATAGCTGGGGGTCCCCATCACGACGCCCGTCTGCGTTTTCGAGGAAGCTGTGATGCGGGCGATGCCGAAATCCGTCACCTTGACGGTGCCGTCTTGCAGGATCATGATATTGGCCGGCTTGATGTCCCGGTGCACAATCCCCTGTTGGTGCGCGTAGTCCAGAGCCGAGGCCACGTTCGTCACCAATTCCAACGCGGCGGGGACGGCCATCAGGTTGCCTTTCTGGCAGCGATCTTTCAGGTCGCTTCCGTCCAGCAATTCCATGGCGATATAGCAGACGTCGTTGTCCTCGCCCGCGTCGTAGATGGTCACAATGTTGGGATGGGAGAGCCGTCCGGCGGATTCGGCTTCCCGAAAGAACCGCTCCCGCAGCGCTTTGCGCTCCGCCGGTTCCATGTCCTCATCCTCCAGCCGGAGCGTCTTAATCGCCACCGTCCGGTTGATCTTGGGGTCTTTCCCCAAGTAGACGATGCCCATCGCGCCCCGGCCCAGCTCTTTGATGATTTCATAGCGGCCGAGCGTCGGGGTCGTGGCCGCGCCGCCCTCCATCAGAACCGTGGCGTCGGCTCCGCGCTTCAGCCCGCCGCCCGGCCCGAAGATCACGGTTTCCCCGGCCGCGCGCACGCGCTCCATGCGCGTGGTCAGGTCCTTGTATTTGGGGTCGGCCTTGGCCACGTGCTCGTACACCGCCACCGCCTTGTTGAACATCCGCTTGCGCTCGAAGTCCAATCCCAGGTTGTAGAGCAAATCCTTCACGTCTTCCACCGGGCACTTGCGGAATTTCTCGAACGCCAGGTCGAGCATTCCTTGCCCCTGGAACGAAAGCCCCAGCATCTTGTTCGTTTCGATGCTGTCCACTTCCAGGACCTCTTTCTCCTGCTCGGTGATGAGGAAACGCTTCGAAACCATGACGGTATAACCCAGCACGAGCGTGGCGGCGGGATAGAGTACCTGGATCCACACGCCCTGATTCACAAACAGGTAGCCGGCCACTCCCGCCAGCGACAGCACCAGAAAGGCGGTGATGGCTGCGCTCTTGCCCGCGCTCAGGCGGGGGACTCCGAAGGAAATGAAGGCGCCGAAAAGAACGATCAAGGCCAGCTCGGCGCTCCGGGCCCAGGCCGGGCGCAGGAGGAAATTCTGGTCCAGGATGTTTTCCACCACGCTGGCGATCACCTCGACGGCCGGGAGCCGGGGCGAGCGGGGCGTGACGTTTTGCTCGCCCAACCCGGTCAGGGTCACCCCCAGCAGCACAATCTTGTCGCGGAACGCTTCTTCCTGGACCCGCTTGTTCACCACGTCCACGAACGAATAATAGGGAAAGATCGGGTTGCGCTCGGCGGTCCAACTGGGCGGGCTGTAGTTCACCAACATCTTGAACTGGGGATCGGTGGGGATCTGGATTTTCCCCAACTCGATGCCTCCCCCGAGCCGCACGCGGATGTCGGTCGGCTGCAAGTTCAAATAGGCTTTGGCGATTTGGGCGGCAAAAGACGGGAAATACTGCCCTTCGTAGTCCACCAGCAATACGTGGGATCGCAGGACCCCGTCGCTGTCGGGCTGAATATTGATGTGGCCGAGCGAGTGCGCGGCTTCCACGAGCGCCGGGATGGGCGGCTTGATTTCAATGCCCTGGAGGATCGCGCTGGCTCCCGCCACATCGCCGGCATTGTCCACCTGGGTGACGAAATTCTTCAGGACCTTCTCCGGCAACTCGCCTTCGGCGCGCCCCAGCGGAGTGCCGATGGTAAAATAAACGGGTAGGACGACGGTTTCGGAAAGCGCCATCGAGTCGCTCAGGCGCGCGTCGGAATCGAGCCGGCGGACAGCGTCGTCAATCCCCTGGAGGATATTCTGCACGGCGCTGGTCCTGGGATCGGTGGCCGCGATCCGGGCCGGGGTCTCCGCAGTCTCGGCGGCGGCGGCCGCAGGCAACGAAACTTGCCGCCCGGTGAGGGCCACGCTGCTTTCCTGCACGACTTGCTGGATGGCTTTCAACGCCTCCAGGCCTTGATTCTCTTCCGGGTCGGGATACAAGATGTCCAGGCCAATCACCTTGGCTCCACCCTCCGAAATCACGTCGAGGGCCTCGGCAATGCGGGAGCGGGGCCAGGGATAGCGGCCGAGCTGGGCAACGCTGGCGTCATCAATTTCCACGATGGCAATGTTTTGCGACACACCCGCCAGCGGACGGAGCCGCGCGCGCAAATCGTAGAGCCTAGCCTCTATCCCTTCCAAGGGGCCCCACTGCATTAAGAACAGGAGCAGAATCACAGCCGTCAGCATTCCCCCCAGGAGCCAGTCGGGGATTACAACACGGGGCTTTTTCATCCTGCCTCCTTATCCCAGCCCTTCGGCGAGACTCCCTTCGCGGACGTGAACGTTCGGGAAAGTAGCTGGATTCTACCGCACCTGCCCAGACGCGTCAACCAGTCTGGGGCGGCGGCATTTTGAAAATCGGTATCTGAGGACGGCGGGAACGATGTGCCTGCGTCCCGTGGCACTTTGCGGTGGCGAGACGGCGGCGCTACACCCCACCAC
>MEKR01000036.1:0-32096 GCA_001767035.1 Acidobacteria bacterium RIFCSPLOWO2_02_FULL_61_28 | reverse complement strand
CGTGCCCATCAGGGAGAGGTCCATGGCGCGGGCGGCCTTGCGGCCTCCGGCGAGAGCCCAGACGACCAGCGATTGGCCGCGCTGCGCGTCGCCGGCGGCGAAGACGTTGGGGACGCTGGTCCTCCAGTTCTCGTCCACGGCGACGTTGCCGCGCGGGTCGAGCTTGAGGCCGAGTTGCTCGACCAGGCCCGTGCGCTGCGGGTAGAGGAAGCCCATGGCGAGCAGCACCAGGTCCACGTCCAGCTCAAATTCGCTGCCGGGGACTTCGTTCATGGCGCGCCGCCCGCTCGCGTCCGGCGGTCCCCACTCGAGCTCAATGCCGTGGAGTTTGGTGACGTGGCCGTTCTCGCCGGTGAATTTCTTCGTCGCGACGCTCCAGCGGCGCTTGCCGCCTTCTTCGTGGGAGCTTTCCGTGCGGAGAATCATCGGCCAGTTCGGCCAGGGCATCTCAGGCGTGCGCGCGGCGGGCGGCTGCGGCAGCAGCTCGAACATGTGCACCTCCGCGCACTTCTGGCGATGCGACGTGCCGAGGCAGTCGGCTCCGGTATCGCCCCCGCCGATGATGACGACCTTTTTGCCGGTGGCGGTGAGGCTTGTTTCCGGGTCCACGGGCAGGCCCGCCCCGCGCCGGTTCTGCTGCGGCAGAAACTCCATTGCAAAGTGAATTCCTTTGAGCTCCCGTCCCGGCACTGGCAGGTCGCGCGGGATGGTCGAGCCGATGGAGATCAGAATGGCGTCGTACTCGCGCAACAGGTCCTCACCGGATATGTCAACGCCGACATTCACGGAGGTTCGGAAGATCACCCCTTCTTCTTCCATCTGCGCGACGCGCCGGTCAATGAGGCTTTTTTCCATCTTGAAGTCGGGGATGCCGTAGCGCAGCAGGCCCCCGACGCGGTCGGCGCGCTCAAAGAGAGTGACCGTGTGGCCGGCGCGGTTCAATTGCTGGGTCGCCGCCATTCCTGCCGGGCCGGAGCCGATGACAGCCACGCGCTTGCCGGTCCGCACGGCGGGCGGTTGCGGCTTGGTCCAGCCTTCATAAAAACCCTTGTCGGCGATGGCTTTCTCGATCTGCTTGATCGTTACGGGATCGTTGTTGATGCCGAGCACGCAGGCCGCTTCGCACGGGGCGGGGCAGACGCGCCCGGTGAACTCCGGGAAATTATTGGTCGAGTGCAGAACCTGGAGGGCTTCTTTCCAGCGGTCTTTATAGACCAGGTCGTTCCAGTCCGGGATGATGTTGTTCAGCGGGCAGCCGGTGTGGCAAAACGGGATGCCGCAGTCCATGCAGCGCGCGCCCTGCGTGCGCAGCTCCGGCTCCGGCATTTTCTGATAGACTTCGCGGTAGTCCTCGATCCGTTCCTGGACCGGACGGTAGCCCGGCGTGCGGCGCTCGTATTCCAGAAATCCCGTGACTTTACCCATGTTATTGACTGTCCGAAAACCCACCCGGGCCGTGCGCGTCAGCAAGCGGCCACGAAGCCTTAGTTAAACCTGCGAGTGGACCGCTCCCTCACGGCCCCGTCCCGACCGGGGTCGTGGATCGCGGCTCGGACCGCCCTCACACTTGCGCTTTTTCTCGCGCGGTGGCGCGCTCCTGGAGCACGCGCTTGTATTCGTGCGGGAAGACTTTCACGAACTTGGGGAGCATGTGCTCCCAGTTCTCGAGCACCCACTCGGCCTTCGGGCTTTGCGTGTATTCGAAGTGCCGTTCAATCAAGCGGCGGAGCAATTCCTGGTCAGCCTCGTCGGTGACCGGCTCGAGGTCCACCATCGAGAGGTTGCAGCGCTTCTCGGCGAAGTCCTCGGCCTCATCGAGCACGAAAGCGATGCCGCCGCTCATTCCGGCGGCGAAGTTGCGGCCGGTCTTGCCGAGCACGACCACCAGGCCGCGGGTCATGTACTCGCAGCCGTGGTCCCCGACGCCCTCGACCACGGCCGTGGCGCCGCTGTTTCGGACGGCGAAGCGTTCCCCGGCCATGCCGTTGAAGAAGGCTTCGCCGCTGGTGGCCCCGTAGAGGCAGACGTTTCCGATCAGGATGTTTTCTTCAAAAACGAAGTTCGATGCCTTGGGCGGATAAATGATCATGCGGCCGCCCGAGAGGCCCTTGCCGGCATAATCGTTGGAGTCGCCTTCGAGGAGCAGCGTCAACCCCTTGGCCGCGAACGCGCCGAAGCTCTGGCCCGCCGAGCCGGTGAAGTGGCAGTGGATGAAGTCATCCGGCAGGCCCGCCGAACCGTAGCGTTTGGCGATCTCGTTCGAGAGCATCGTTCCTACGGTGCGGTGGACGTTGCGGATGGGCAGCTTGATCTCGACCGGCCCGGTGCCCTCGAGCGCGTCCTTCGCCAGCTCGATCAGCTTGTAGTCGAGCGCCTTCTCGAGGCCGTGGTCCTGCGCCTGCACGCGGCGGCGGGCAACGCTCGGCGGGGCCGGCGGCTGATAGAGGATGCTGGAAAAGTCGAGACCTTTCGCTTTCCAGTGATCCTGGATGACTTCTTCCCGGACTTTCAGCAAGTCCGACCGCCCGATCATGTCGTCCATCTTGCGGAAGCCCAACTGAGCCATGATCTCCCGAAGTTCCTCGGCGATGAAGAAGAAGAAGTTGATGACGTTCTCCGGCACGCCGGCGAACTTGGCGCGCAGCACCGGGTCCTGCGTGGCGATGCCGACCGGGCAGGTGTTCAGGTGGCACTTGCGCATCATGATGCACCCCATCGAGATCAGCGGGGCGGTCGAAAATCCGAACTCCTCCGCGCCGAGCAGCGTGGCAATCGCCACGTCGCGCCCGGTGGTGAGCTTGCCGTCGGTCTGGACGATGATCCGCCCGCGCAGGTCGTTCATCACCAGCACCTGCTGCGTTTCGGCGAGGCCCAGCTCCCAGGGAATCCCGGCGTGCTTCATCGAAGAGAGCGGGGACGCGCCCGTGCCTCCGGTGTCGCCGCTGATGAGCACGACATCGGCATGGCCTTTGGCGACCCCGGCGGCGATGGTCCCCACGCCGACTTCGGCAACGAGCTTCACGGCGATGCGCGCCTGGGGGTTGGCGTTTTTCAAATCGTGGATCAACTGCGCCAGGTCCTCGATGGAATAAATGTCGTGGTGCGGCGGCGGCGAGATCAGGGCCACGCCAGGGATCGAGTGGCGCGTGCGCGCAATGTCCTCGCTCACTTTGTGGCCGGGCAACTGGCCGCCCTCGCCGGGCTTGGCTCCCTGCGCCATCTTGATCTGCAATTCCTTGGCGCTGGCCAGGTACGTGGTGGTGACGCCGAAGCGCGCGGAGGCCACCTGCTTGATGGCGCTCGAGCGCAAATCGCCGTTCGGATCGGGCGTGTAGCGGTCCTCGTCCTCGCCGCCTTCGCCGGTGTTGCTCTTGCCGCCGATGCGGTTCATGGCGATGGCGAGCGTCTGGTGCGCTTCCTTGCTGATCGAGCCGAACGACATCGCGCCGGTGCAGAATCGCTTCACGATCTCTTGGGCCGGCTCGACTTCTTCGAGCGGAACCGGCTGCTCGGCCTTCTTGAAGTCGAGCAAGCCGCGCAACTGGCAGAGCTGCCGGCTGTAGTCGTTCATGATCCGCGAGTATTCCTTGAACGTGGCGTAGCTCTGCTGACGCACCGCGTGCTGGAGCTTGGCCACCGTCAGCGGGTTAAACAGGTGAAATTCGCCGCGCACGCGGTACTGATACTGGCCGCCCACGGCGAGTTCGAGATCCGCTTCGGACACCGGCTGGAAGGCGTGCGCATGGCGCATCGCGGCTTCTTTAGCGAGGACGTCGAGGCCGACGCCCTCGATGCGCGAGGCTGTTCCGGTGAAGCAGCGGTCAATGACGTCTTTGTTCAGTCCGATGGCCTCGAAAATCTGCGCGCCCCGGTAGCTCAGCAAGGTGGAGATGCCCATTTTCGAGAAGACCTTGAGCAACCCCTTGTTGACCGCTTTGGTGAAGTTGTACACCGCCTTTTCCCAGGCCAGCCCGGCCGGAAGCTGCCCGTCCCGCACCAGCCCGCCCAGCGTTTCGAGCGCCAGGTAGGGGTTCACGGCGCTCGCGCCGTAGCCGATCAGCAGCGCGAAGTGGTGCACCTCGCGCGGCTCGCCCGATTCGACCACCAGGGCGCATTGCGTGCGCGTCTCCTCCCGCACCAGGTGATTGTGCACCGCCGCCAGCGCCAGCAGGCTCGGAATGGGGGCGTGCTCGGAGTCCACGCCGCGGTCGGAAAGAATGATCACGCTGTAGTGGTCCGCAATCGCCTGGGAAGCGCTGCGGCAGAGTTCCTGGAGCGCCCGGTCAAGACCCGGCCCCCCGTCCGCCACGCGAAACAGCGTGGGGAGCGTGATCGCCAGGAAGTCTCCCTGGCGGATGGCGCGGATTTTTTCCAGCTCCCGGTTGGTCAGGATCGGATCGCGCAGCTTCAGCAGGTGGCAGTGTTTCGGCGTCTCGTCCAGGATGTTCCCTTCCTTGCCGATATAGCTGATGAGTGACATCACCAGCTCTTCCCGAATGGGGTCAATCGGCGGATTGGTGACCTGGGCGAATAGTTGCTTGAAGTAATGGAAGAGCAACTGGGGCTTGTCGGATAAGCAGGCGAGCGGCGTGTCGGTGCCCATCGAGCCTACCGGCTCTTCGCCCTTCTCGGCCATCGGCCCGAGGATCATCTTCAGGTCTTCCTGCGTGTAGCCGAACAGGCGCTGTCGCTCGAGCAGCGTCTCGTCATGGGGCCCGTGAACGTGCGCGGGCTTCGGCAGGTCCTCCAGTTCGATCAGGTTTTCCTCGAGCCACTGCTCGTACGGGTGCCGCGAGGCGTAGAACTCCTTGACCTCCTCGTCCTCGATGATGCGGCCCTGCGCCGTGTCCACCAGGAACATGCGTCCGGGCTGGAGTCGCCCCTTGTGTTTGACTTCTTCCGGACGCAGCGGCAGCACGCCGGTTTCCGAAGCCATGATCACCAGGCCGTCGTGCGTGACGGTGTAGCGGCAGGGCCGCAGCCCGTTGCGGTCGAGCGTGCCGCCGACCACGCGGCCGTCGGTGAAGACCATCGCGGCGGGGCCGTCCCAAGGCTCCATCAGCGTGGCGTGAAACTCATAGAAGGCCCGCTTCGCGGGCGGCATGTGGGGGTTCGTGCTCCAGGCCTCCGGGATCACCATCATCATGGCGTGCGGGAGCGAGCGTCCGGAGAGCAGCAGCAGCTCGATGGCGTTGTCAATCATGGCCGAGTCGCTCCCGCCCGGCGTGATGATGGGGAAGAGTTTCTTGATGTCGTCGCCAAACAGCGGCGAGCGAAGCACCGACTCCCGCGCGTGCATCCAGTTGACGTTGCCCTTGAGCGTGTTGATCTCGCCGTTGTGCGCGATGTAGCGGAACGGATGCGCCAGATCCCAGGTCGGGAACGTGTTGGTCGAATAGCGCTGATGGACCAGGATCAGCCCGGTCTTCACCGCCGGGTCGAGCAGGTCCTGGTAAAACGCCGCGATCTGCGTCGCGAGCAGCATCCCCTTATAAACAATCGTCGTCGCGTTCATGCTGGGGATGTAAAAATACGAAAGGTTCAGCTTTCGGATTTCCGACTCCGCGCGCTTGCGGATGACATAGAGCTTGCGGTTGAGCGCCGCTTCGTCGAGACCTTGCGCGCCACCGACAAATAGCTGTCGGATCGCCGGTTGCGTGTCGTGCGCCAGGCGTCCGAGCGGCGAGCTGTCCACGGGCACGGTGCGCCAGCCGAGCACGCGCTGACCTTCGTCACCGACAATCGTCTCGAGCACGCGCTCACAGGTGGCGCGCTGGTCCGCTTCTTTCGGGAGAAAAATCATGCCCACGCCGTACTGTCCGGGCGCAGGAAGCCCGAAGCCCAACCGGCCGCATTCGCGCTCGAAGAACTCGTGGGGGATTTGCAGGTTCACCCCCGCCCCGTCGCCGGTGCGGTCGTCGCAGCCGCAGGCCCCGCGATGCGTGAGGTTGATGAGCGCTTGCAGACCCTTCTCGACGATGTCGTGCGACTTGCGCCCTTTCAAATCGGCCACAAAGCCGATGCCGCAGGCGTCCCGCTCGAAGGCGGGATCATAAAGGCCTTGCTTTTCGGGTAATCCGTGGTAGCTCATGCCTCTCCATGCATCTCGAGAGCCTCATCCCTCATTCAGAGTAGTGTGCTCCCCAGCGTATCTCATCAAAGATACCGGCGGCCAGATTATAAGTCAATAGGAAAATAGAAAATTCTTGACATTAGATATGCTTATAGTAATATGGAGGAGATGGATCTCGACACGCTCAAATTATTCAAAGATATAGCCGACGCGGAGAGCTTCACGCGCGGCGCCGGGATGAACGGCGTCAGCCAATCGGCGGCGAGCCAGCAGATTCAGCAACTGGAGCGCGGACTGGGCGTGCAATTGATCGAGCGCGGCAAGCGGCCGCTCACGCTGACCCCGGCCGGGGAAGTGTACTCGCGGGCGGCCCGGGACATCCTGCGCCGCTTCGAACAATTGCAGGCGAATCTCGAAACTTTCAAGGACAAGATCAGCGGCCCGGTCCGCATCGCGAGCATCTATTCGATCGGCCTCTATGACATGGCCGGGCACACGCGCGAGTTCATGCGCCTGTATCCGCAGGCCACGGTGCATCTGGAATACCTCCGCACTGACAAAATCTATCAAGCGGTGCTCGAAGACAAAGTGGACATCGGGCTGCTGAGCTATCCCACGCCGGGCAAGGACTTGAAGATCATCCCGTGGCGGCGCGAGCGGATGGTGGTCGTGACAAACCGGGAGCATCCACTGGCCCGCGAGAAGCGGGTTGAAGCCGCGGCGCTCGAAGGGCAACCGTTCGTCTCCTTCGATTACGACCTGCCGATCCGGAAAATGATTGACCGCTATCTCAAAGAGAACCGCGTGGCGGTGCGGCCAGTGATGGAGTTTGACAACATCGCCAACATCAAGGAAGCGGTCGCGGTTGGCGCGGGCGTGAGCATCCTGCCGGAGCCGACCGTGCGCCAGGACGTGAGCCTGGGCCGGCTCGCCGCCATCCCGCTGAACGGGCCCGAACTGGTGCGCACCATCGGCATCATCCACCGCCGCCGCAAGAAATTGAGCCCCGCCACCGTGCGCTTCCTGGAATTGCTCCAGAGAGAAGTGAAAGAGTAAGATAGCACTTGCCTGCCCCGGGATCGCCGACGGAGAGGCCCCTCTCGTGAGCACTGCCCCACAAAGCCCGGCTCATGCGTTGCGAGTCCGCGAGACGCGCCTGGCGATGACGCTGTCGCTCGTGGTGGGCTTTGCGATGCTCGCCGGGAAGTGGGCGGCGTACGCGATCACCGGCTCGGCGGCGATCTTCTCCGACGCGGCCGAATCAGTCGTGCACGTGGTCGCGGTCGGCTTCGCCGCCTACAGCCTGCGCTTGAGCAGCAAGCCCGCCGATGCCCGCTTCCCGTACGGCTACGAAAAAATCTCCTACTTCTCGGCGGGCTTTGAAGGCGCGCTGATCATCCTCGCCGCCGGGGTCATTATCTATCAGGCCATCCATCGCTGGCTGGCCGGACTCGTGCTGTCCAATCTAGGTCTCGGAACGCTGGTGGTCCTGGCGGCTTCGCTCATCAACGCGGCGCTCGGCGCGTACCTGGTCTGGAAGGGAAAGAAGAACAACTCGCTGATTCTCGAGGCCAACGGAAAACACGTCCTGACCGATAGCTGGACGAGTTTCGGCGTGGTCGGGGGATTGTGCCTGGTTCTGCTGACGGGATGGAAGCCGTTCGATCCGATCCTCGCTATCGCGGTTGCCATCAACATCCTGTGGACCGGACGAGCGTTGATCCGCCGCTCCTATGCGGGGCTGATGGACGTGGCGGAGCCGGAATTAGGCAGCGCCATCCGCGACACCCTCGACCGCGTGACGCGCGAGATGAACATCGGCTACCACGGCGTGCGCTTCCGCAACTCCGGGATGAGCGTGTGGATCGAGCTGCACTTGCTCTTCCCCGGCGGCACGGTGCTCGAAGAGGCTCACGCCAAAGCCACCCGCTTGGAACACGAGCTGAAGCAGCGCTTGCCCGTGCCCGCCGAAGTCACCACCCATCTGGAATCCCTGGAAGACCACGACCGCGTCCATAGTGGCCCGCACTATGAAGGGAAGCCGGAAGCTCAGTAAAATTATCGAACGAGCGGAATTCTGTTCATTTGGACGCGAGTAATCACCCACGTGAAGTTGCTGCTTCCTAGCACTTCGGGGCCTTCGGGTATCCCCTCCCGATGGATCGAGACCGTTGTTTGGTAGCTTACCCCTCGCAGGCTTTCGTATTGAATGGCGAATTCCACGTTTTCTGATTCATCGAGGGCAGATCGGACAATTGAGTCAAAAAGGACATTTCTATTAATGTCCGTTTGAAGGCATTCCTTGCATGGAAGATGCGGGAACGAAGAAGCATATGCTGGTTTTAGTATCTTCCCGTTTTGTACGCTTTTTAATCGATAGGAAATATTTAGAGCGGGGCCGCTGCCGATGTTGTAGATTCTAAATCCATCGGTGGGAACCTTGCCTAGACGAAGAGGGCGATTTTCGTAGAGTGCCATGCTTATTTCGACGATGACCTCGTGATCCGTTAGTTTTTCCCATGTAACTGTGAGAAAAGGTTTTTGTAGTGCTTCGACCTGTTCCAAAGCAGCGTCTACCTGCTTCTGTGCGGCGCGGGTATAGCGATGTATCCACACGAGAGTCCAAGTCAGGACAATCAGTGTCAGCAGAGAAATTCCCGAATCTAGGGGAATTCCCGGACCTATCCATTGCAGAACCTGTCGTAGCATCCATCGCACCCTTTGCGCAGGATAACAAACATTAACATTTTTTGCTATTATGTATGTGCGGGGATTCGGCGGAGGAATAGAGCCTTATGAACGTTTCGCTTACGCCTGAATTGGAAAGGCTGGTCAATAAAAAGGTCCAGAGCGGGATGTACTCGTCCGCCAGCGAGGTGATTCGAGAGGCGCTGCGCCTGCTGAAAGAACAAGAGGAACTGCGTCGGCGGAAACTCGAAGAACTCCGGAAGGAAATCCGCATCGGGCTCGAACAGGCGAAGCGGGGTGAAGGAGTCCCCCTCGACATCGCGAAGCTCAAATCCCGCCTGCGAAAACGCCTCCAGGGCCAAGAACGGCTGAAAGCTCGATGAGCCGGGTCATCTTCAGCCCGCAGACAGACGAAGACCTTCTTGAGATCGCCTTTTACATTGCCCAGGACAATCCGAAAGCAGCCGATAGTCTTCTTGAAAGAATGGAGCGAATCTGTGCTCTGAATGCTGCCTCGCCGGAGATCGGTCGCCGACGGAGGGACCTCGGGCCGGAACTGTGCAGCTTTCCGGTAGACCGATACGGCATCTTCTACTTCCCCACGAAGAGAGGAATCGAGGTTGCGCGTGTCCTGCACGGAGCGCGGGACATCCCCAGCTTCTTCTGAAATCCCAATTCCCCGCCGCGTCAAACAAAGCCTTACCCCTACGGGATCACGTTCCGCACGATGTCGTAGATCAGGCCGGTGGTCGGGTTCATCACGATGACGTTGCCGGCGATGACGATGCGGCGGTAGCCCGTGGGAATCGGCGTCAACTGGCGTTCCAGCTCGACCGGGAGCGGCTGGATTTTCTTCTGCAAGCCCGGCGGCAAGGTCCCGCGCTCGCGCAACTGCTTCTCGAGGCCCGGCGGCAGCGTCTCGCGCTTGGCTAACCCGGGCGGCAGGTTGCTGCGGTTGGTGGTAAACCACCGTGTGATGACGGTTCGCTCCGCCGTGGTGAAGACCGGCTCCGATGGCGGCAGCGCCTGCCGCACCTTGTCGCCAGCCGTCTGTTCCGGTTGTTGTTGACCGGCCCTGCCTCGTCCCTGGCCTTGCGCCCAGGCGAAGCTGCCAATCATTGTGAATGCCACAATCGCCGCCGTGGCGTAGGCTGCACCCCTTTTCATATGCCCTCCTTTGACTACAGTTGCTAGTGGTTAGTGTTTAGTGATTAGAAAGACCAGCCTTGCCTTACCGCTACCCACTAATCACTATTCACTAACCACTCCATTTCCTCTTTCGGCCTTCCACTCCCTTCCCATTAGACGCTTCTTTCAACGGAAGCGCCAGCGCGATTCGGAAAATCTCCGGTGACTCTTCTGGAACTGGAACTTAGGTACTGGCCAGTGTCTCGGTGGCAGAAACACCGCTCGCTTACGGTCGCGGCTCGGATGTAGAAACAGTGACCAGTGATGAGTGATAAGTGAAAAGCAAGAAGCAAATAAAACTCGTCACTCCTCACTCATCACTGTTCTTCTCACGGATGCACGTCCTCGGTGAACCATTCGCCGGGCAGCTCGCGGCCGAGGCCCTGCTCCCTGGCGCGCTCCAAGGCGGCAGCACCGCACGCGGCAAATTGCAAGCTCAGACCGATGTTGTTGACGAAGCAGGTAACCTGCTCGGAGCTGGTGCGCGTGGGCGCTTGGCCCAAGAGCAACTCGCCCAGGTCCTTCTGCTCGCCCCAGTCAATGACGCCGCCCTTGGCCTTGGCTCCGCCTCCGGCAAGTTCCGGCACGACGCTCCTGTCGCCGCCGGCGACATAGCTCTGCGGCTCGGACTCGCGGCTGTGGATCACCAGCACGTCGCAGCGGTCGAGCGTGGCCCGGTCGAATTCGAACGGCCGGATGGAGGTGAGAAACATTCCCGGGCGCATCCAGGCGGAATCAAAGACCGGCTGCGCGGAGTTGGTCGAGGCAATGGCGATGTCGGCTCCCGCGATGGCTTCCCGGCCCGAGGTTACCGACTCGACCGGGATGCCAAGCTTCGCTGTCCACTCGCGCACGAAACTCTGGCGGTGCTCCGCGTTCGGGCTAAAAACGCGGACGCGGCGGATCGGGCGCACGGCGCACATCGCTAGCAACTGCGCCCCGGCCTGGAAGCCCGAGCCGAGCAGGCCCACGGTGCTTGCGTCGGGGCGCGCCAGATGCTTGGCGGCGATGCCGTTCGCTGCGCCGACGCGGATGCGCTGCATCTCGCCGTCGGGGAAGACGGCCGTCAGCTCGCCGGTCTCCATGCTGAAGAGCAGGACCAGGCCCACGTAGCGGTCGCCCGGCGCGCGCGGTTCTTTCTCCCGGCGGACGTTCCCGGCGCGATTGCGCCAGGTCAGAAAGTCCGAGTTGACACGCCACACCGCAACCTTCTTGCGCGGGTAAACCGCCGGCATGGATTTGAATTCATAGACGCACTTCTCCTTCTCGGGCAGCGGCGTCAGCAGGTCGAGGCGTGCCGGCGACAGCGCCTCCCCGCGCGACAGATCGCAGTAAGACGGCTCGAGCGCCCGAATCGCCACGTCCATCGGCAGCAGTTTCACGATGTCTTCGTTGCTCAGCACCAGCGCCATCGCCCGCTCCTCAACGGGCTTGGGAAGGATTAGCCCGCCACGTAGAATCTTACTGCGAAACGCCCACGGTTGATCGGAACTTTTGAGCAACCGCAACGGAAACAATTGGCGGTATAATTTCCGAGACCGGAAGCTCCAGAGGAAAATTCAGATTTAGGAGACCTTAATGAAGCTGACGATTCGGGGTGGCGTCGTGTTCCTTGCGTTTACGGTTGTTCTGCCAGTGATGCTAGGCCAGCAGCCGGCGGGCGGCGTGCCGATGTTCCAGGTTGACCCCTCCTGGCCGAAGGTGCCGGCAAAGTGGAAGCTGGGCGATGCGTCGAGCATCGGGATTGATGCGCAGGATCGCGTGTGGGTCCTGCACCGCCCGCGAACGCTTCCCGCAGATCAGTCCGCCATGGCCGCGCCGCCGGTGATGGTCTTCGATGGGGCGGGCAATTTTGCTCAGGCCTGGGGCGGAAACGGAAGCGGCTATGAATGGCCGCAGAGGGAGCACGGCATCCACATTGACCACAAAGGCTTCGTCTGGATTGGGGGAAACAATTGTATTGGAAGGAACCTGCCCGGCCTCCAACCGATTTCCGATGACCAAGTGCTGAAGTTCTCGCCGGACGGCAAGCTCGTGATGCAAATTGGTCGCGCCAGCCGGAGCAAGGGCAATGCCGACACCCGGAATCTCCACCATCCTGCGGACGCGGTCGTTGTTCCGAGGACCAACGAACTGTTCGTCGCCGACGGCTACGGCAACCACCGCGTCGCCGTGTTTGATGCCGAAACGGGCGCGTTCAAGCGCCTGTGGGGGGCCTTTGGGAACAAACCGGAGGACCTGGACCAGTGCCCGCCGCCCAGCCTGACTTCTGTTCCGGATGGGCCGGGGCCGCAGCAATTCAGCATCGTCCATGCCGTTCGCGTGTCCAACGACGGGACGGTGTATGTGGCCGACCGGGAAAACCGGCGCGTGCAGGCGTTCACGACCGAAGGCAAATTCCTCCAGCAGCGGGTCAACGCCTCTGCGCCGTTTGCCCGGAATTTGGCATTCTCTCCCGACCCGCAGCAGCAGTTCTTGTACGTCGGAGGGGGCGAGGAAATCTTCATCCTCAACCGCAAGACGCTCGAGATTGTCGGGTCCGTCAAGGGCGGGGGCTTGCTGACCGGCGGCCACCAGATTGCCACAGATTCCAAAGGCAACCTCTACGTGGCTCAGACCGCCCGCGGACTTCAGAAGCTGGCGTTCAAAGGAATGTCGCCGCCGGGCCGGTAAAGAGGGTCCTACAAATCGTTATCCGCTAAATACCGCCCGTAATCATTCTTATCCAACCAGTCGTATAGAAACACCTGATAAAGATACGACGCCACGATTTCGGCGCCGAGGCCGGCGAGCGTGGCGACGAGTGATTGGGTGATGCGGTTCGGGTTGATGCTCGTGCCACCGTAGGGCGATTTGATCTCGCTCAGCGCAGCGGTGACGACCAAGAGCCGGTGCGGGTAGCGGCTCATTTTTCGCAGGCGATCCACAAAAACGGCGCGGTCGGACGTGAACGAGTGGATCAGGTCCGGGAGGTCCTTGCGCTCGACCGTGCAGACATCTTCAAGGCCCACGACCGAGTAGTCGCCGACCTTCAGCGCCTTGTGTTTGACCCCGGCAAACCAGCCGCGAAAGCGCGCGAAGGAAAACGGGTTCTGCTCGCGGGTGTCCACGATGAGGGTGGGTTTTGGCGTTTGGAGTTGGGTTCCCCCGCGCTCGGCGGCAACCGGCAGCGGAGGAGGCGGTACGGGCGCGACGGTGAGCTGCCATTCGAGCGGCGAGGTGATGAGCGTGCGGCGTTTTTTCATCGGAAGAATTTAGCCACAGAGACACAGAGGCACGGAAAAAAAGTTAGAAGTTAGAAGAAGTGCAGGTCCCTCGCTCCGCCTTCGGCTGCGCTCGGGATGACAGTGTTGAAGTTCGGTTTTCATTCTGACTCCTGACTTCTGCCTTCTTGTTATTCTCTGTGCCTCTGTGTCTCTGTGGCTACCCTTCGTTTTCTTGCGGAGCTCCGAAACGGTCCCGCAGCGTCTTCACAAACGCCCGGTCGGCTCGGGACGACACCAGTTCGAGCGGCGAAAACGCGCGGCGCCACGCCAGGTAAAACGCAAGTAGCAACAGCGCCCCCGTAATCACGAAGTTGGGCCAGGCATTCAAAGCCCACTGGCCCGTCCACGTCAGTTGCCAGTCCTGGGAAAAGGGCGACAGGTAGGGGATGGGCCACTGATCGCCGTCCGGGCCGCGCGCGCCGACCAGGTCTCCTGCGAGGTGCAGATGGAAGCTCAGCAGGGCCAGAGACGCTGCAACCCACCGGCGGCGGGAGAGAGCGAACGCGGCCACGCCCACTCCCAGCCCAAACCCCAGGTTGTGCGCCAGGACGTGATGAAACCTGCCCCACAGTTCCAGGGGGTGCTCCGAATTTCTTGTCAACAGGTCCGTGACCATCCCGAAGCCGTCCACGTCCGGAACAATGCCCGCGACCGTAACCAACGCGCGCTCCCGTGGCGTGAGCGTGGTTGCGTTCGCCACCGTCCAGCCCACCAGCAGATGCGTGACCGGATTCATTGGAAACCCTCTTCCTCGCGTTTGGTGACCGCTCTCTTACGATCGCGGCTCGGATGCTACGCATAGATCCCGCGCAACTGGACGGCGAAGGCGACACGGTCAATGGCGAGCATGTAGGCGGCGATGCGCGGGCGGACGCTGTGCTGCTCGGCGTAGCCCATGACGTCGAAGAAGGCGGAGCGCATGATCCGCTCCAGCCGCTCGCGCACCTGCGTCAGCGTCCAGAAATAGCCCTGGCGGTCCTGCACCCACTCGAAATAGGAGACCGTGACGCCGCCGGCGTTGGCCAGAATGTCGGGGATCACGAAGACGCCGCGCTGTTCGAGGATTTCGTCAGCCGCGGCCGTGGTCGGCCCGTTGGCGCCTTCGCAGATGATCCGCGCTTTGATGCGGTCGGCGTTGCGGGTGGTGATCTGGTTCTCGAGGGCGGCGGGGAGGAGGATGTCGCAGTCGGCGAGGAGCAGTTCCTGCGGGTCGGCCGGCTCGCTTGCCGGGAACCCGACGATCGTTCGATTTTCCTTGCGGTAGTCCACCAGGGCGGGGATGTCGAGGCCGTTCGCGTTGTAGATGCCGCCGTCTTTCTCGGCGATGCCGATGACGCGGTACATCTCCGCATGAAGGTGCTGCGCCGCCGCCCGGCCCACGTTGCCGAAGCCCTGGATGATGACGCGGGTGCGGTCGCGAGCCATCTTGAACCGCTTCAGCGCCTCGTCGCAGACGACCATGCAGCCGCGCCCGGTGGCTTCCTGGCGGCCGCGCGAGCCGCCCAGGTCGAGCGGCTTGCCGGTGACGACGGCCGTGGTGGTGTGGCGCACGTGCATCGAGTAGGTGTCCATGATCCAGGCCATCACCTGCTCGTCGGTGTTGACGTCGGGCGCGGGCACGTCGCGCTCCGGGCCGAGGAAATCGAGCAGTTCGGCGGTGTAGCGGCGCGTGATGCGTTCCAGTTCGCCCTTGGAAAGTTTTTTCGGATCGCAGACGACCCCGCCCTTGGCGCCGCCGAAGGGAATGTTGACCACGGCGCACTTCCAGGTCATCCAACTCGCCAGCGCGCGCACTTCGTCGAGCGTAAGGTCGGGGGTGTAGCGGATGCCGCCCTTGCCCGGGCCGCGCGCGATGCTGTGCTGCACGCGGTAGCCGGTGAACAGCTCCAGTTCCCCGGAGTCCATCTGCACCGGGATGTGCAGAATGATTTCCTTGCTCGGCTCGCGGAGCACCTTCGCCAAGCCGGGATTGAGCTGCAAGCGTCGCGCTGCTTCGTCAAACAGCGCGCCCTGCGACTCCCAGGGATTTAATTCTTTCTCCGCTCCGGCATCAGTCATAGCTCAAGTTGGCGCACGTGGCGCCGAGCCTCCCGGCCCGTCCCTTCCCGGCAAGCCGGGACCTTGAAACCGCCCGCAGGTTCCCCTGCAAAATTTTCCTTGCGAGTATAGGCGATGCCGCGGGCTGAGGCAACTGGGGCCGGCCCGGATTTCTCACCAGCATTCCGGGGCAGCTTGCGCACCGCAAAACCCCCGAAGGGGATTCATCCCCATAGCTGGCGGAATTGCCTGTCTCATCCCCGGATCTCCCGATAAGGATTCTCGCAGGACTTCACAGCAGGGTACGCAGTGACGGCCTCAGTTACTCTCCGACCTCCTCCATATCCCGCCAATTGGGTCCCACTGCCACCTCCGCGATCAGAGGCACGCGCAGAGCGTAGGCTTGTTCCATCCCCTCACGGACGATCCGGGCGGCCGGCACGATCTCTTCGCGGGGAACTTCGAGCACCAGCTCGTCGTGCACTTGCAGGATCATGCGGGAGCGCAGGCCGCCTTCGCGCAGCTCGCGGTGGATGCGCAGCATGGCGAGCTTGATCAAGTCCGCGGCGCTGCCCTGGAGCGGCGTGTTGACGGCGGTCCGTTCGGCAAACTGCCGCGCGTTAAAATCCTTGCTGTTGATCTCCGGAATTGGCCGCCGCCGCCCGGAGAAGGTCCGCACTTCGAGCGTGCGGCGAACTTCGTCGAGCGTGGCGTCAATAAACTTCCGCACTCCCTGATAGCGGTTGAAATACTGGTTAATGAACTCCTCGGCTTCGGCCTTTGCCGCTCCGGTCTGCTGGGCCAGCCCGAACGGGCTGATTCCGTAGACGATGCCGTAGTTGATCGCCTTGGCGCGGCGGCGGTGCTCCGGCGTCTGTTCTTCCGCCGGGACGCCGAAGACGGCGGTGGCCGTCAGCGCGTGGATGTCGTCCCCGCGCCGGAATGCTTCGACCAGCAGCGCGTCTTCGCTGAAGTGGGCCAGCAGCCGCAATTCGATCTGCGAATAATCCGCCGCCAGCAGCACGCAACCATTTTCGGCCACAAACGCGGCCCGGATTTCGCGCCCAAGCTCCGTGCGGATCGGGATGTTCTGGAGATTGGGATTGCTCGACGACAGCCGGCCCGTGGCCGCGCCTGCCTGGTTGTACGTAGTATGGATACGGCCCGTCACCGGATGGATCAGTTCCGGCAGCGTATCCACGTAAGTGGATTTGAGCTTGGCCAACTGGCGGAATTCAAGCACCCGGCGCGGCGCTTCGTGCGTTGCGGCCAGTTCCTCTAATACGTCCGCAGCGGTCGAGATCGCTTTGCTCTTGCCGCGCTTGCGCGGGGCGGGCAGCCCCATCTTCTCAAACAGCACTTCGCCCAATTGCTTCGGCGAGTTGATATTGAACTCCGTTCCGGTCAACTCGTAAATCTGGCGGCGCAGCCTTTCGAGATCAGCCTCCAATTGCCCGGAGAGGCGCTTGAGTTGCGCAACGTCGAGCTTGACGCCCGCCGCCTCCATCTCAGCCAGCACCGGAGCGAGCGGCAACTCGATCTCCGTATAGACCCGTTCCAGCCCCGCCGCTCGCATCTCCGGTTCGAGCAACGTGGCAAGCTGCCCGGCCCAATCGGCTTCCTCGGCGAGGCTCCCCGAAGGCCGCGTCCCGAACCGGCGCTCGACCACGGCGGCGAGCGAATGATTGCTCTCGTTCGCATCGAGCAAGAACGAGTAAAGCAGCGTGTCGTGCCGGACTCCTTCGAGTCGAATGCCCTGCCGCGCAAGCGTCCGGCGCGTGGATTTCGAATCGTGAGCCGCTTTCGGGTCTGCGGGGTCTTCGAGCCAAGCCCGGAGCAGCGACAGCAAGGAAGCCGGAACCGTTCGGGCGACACCCGGCTCCGGCGAAAGCGCGACTTCCTGGGACATGGCCGAGAGCATGGCTCCCGTTTCGTCCCCGCGCGCAGCCAGGGCGACGGCTCGCTCTCTACTGAGACCCTTCAGAAAATCGCGCAGTGCGACTTCGCCGGTCAGCTCCTGATAGTCCTTGCGGCCGGTCTCGGCCACCGGCAGCAGTTCCCGCACGAGCGAGGTGAAATCCAGCTCCTGAAAAAGCGCGCGCAGTTTCTCGCGGTCGGGCTCCTGGCGCGCGACTTCTTCCGGGCGGAACTCGACCGGAACGGCCGTATCAATCGTGGCGAGCTGCTTGCTCAGGAGGATTTGGTCGCGGTAGTTGGTCAGCGCCTCGCGGTAGGTCTTGCGCGGGACTTCGGCGGCGTGATCGAGACATTCCTCGACGCGCCCGTATTTTTGAATCAACTCTTGCGCGCCCTTCGGACCGATGCCCGGCGCGCCGGGGATGTTGTCCACGGCGTCGCCCTGCAAGGCCATCAGGTCGGGCACCTGTTCGGGCGCCACGCCGAGCTTCTCGACGACCCGCTCGCGGTCGTAGAGCAGGTCCTCCTTCATAGGATTGATCATCGCCACGCGGCCGCCCACCAACTGCATCATGTCCTTGTCGCTGGAAACGATGAGCACGTCGAGGTCCTGCGCAGCAGCCTGCCGCGCGAGCGTGCCGATCACGTCGTCGGCCTCGAAGCCGGGATGCGCCAGCACGGGGATGCGCAGCGCGTCGAGCAAGGCCCGGATGTAGGGCAGTTGCGCGGCCAGCTCGTCCGGCATTTCCTCGCGATTGGCTTTGTAATCGGCAAACGACTCGTGGCGAAACGTCGGCCCGGCCAGATCGAATGCGGCGACCACGTACTCCGGCTGATAGTCGGCCACGAGCTTCCGCAGCATGTTGTGCAGCCCGTAAACGGCCTGCGTGGCCATCCCTTGTTTGTTCGTCAACCGCGGCAGCGCATGATAGGCGCGGAAAATGTAACTCATCGCGTCTATCAGGAAGAGACGGCGGGTGGGAGGGGGCGACGGCTGGCTTGTCGTGGGAGGCGCTTCGCTGTCGCTGGAAGGATTCATCACCGAATTTCGACGACTCGGTCGCCTTTGTTCAAGCAAGCTTCTGTCGCGCTCCAAACGCGATCAAACGCCTGGAGAAGCTCGGGAGCCCGACAGTTCCCCAATCGTACCCAGACGAACTGACCACCGGGCGACTGAGAGGAAATGTTGAGGAAGTCGTCATCCTTTGTCACAAGCACGTAATTGTGTTCCAGTGTGTAGTTCCAAATGTCTCGATCACGAGCCTCGGCGAGCCCGACTTCAGTGACGTGGATGGCTTCGACGCCGCGCGATGTCAGGAATCGAGCGAGGGCAGGGGGAAGCTGATTGTCAATGAGACACTTCACGCTGATCGGAGCACCGCATGGTCTGTCTGATGCGCAGCGTATTCGATGGCTGCCAAGATGTCCTCTCGCTCCAGGTAAGGATAGTCCTTGAGGATCTCATCAAACGAGGCCCCCGCCCCGAGGAGTTCCAGGATGTCCGTTACGCGAATCCGCATTCCGCGAATGCAGGGGCGCCCCCCGCACTTGCCTTCGTCAATGGTGATTCGCTTGAGCCGTTCTGGGGACATAATGCAGCCTCTGTAAGGAACCACAGCCGCGCGTTCCGATTCCAGCATACATCGTTCGCGGGAGAGTGTCACTGGTTTCTCACGAAAGTCCGTTGAAAACAGCCACGAGAGGGGCGTCAGCTTGTGGCCCACGGCATGGCCGTGGGAGATCGAAACTCATACAAACGCACGAAGCCCCGGAAGGGGCGACATTAAGACAAATAGAACTGTCTTCCAGAAGCCGGTCCGGTGTATACTAAAGACTCTGCCCGGAACCCCCTTGGCGGAAATCCCGGTTAGGAATCGAAGGATCAGAGAAAGATTAACTTGGCAACAACACCACAGTCGTTTGCGCCGGCCGAGCAGGGTGTGCGCAACGAAAGCATCCGCAACATTGCTATTATCGCGCACGTGGACCACGGCAAGACCACGCTGGTGGACGCCATGCTCAAGCAGAGCGGCATCTTCCGTGTGAACGAAACGGTGGCGGAACGCGTGATGGATTCGAACGAACTGGAGCGCGAGCGGGGCATCACGATCCTGGCCAAAACCACCGGCATCCGCTACCATGGCGTCAAGATCAACATTGTGGACACGCCCGGCCACAGCGATTTTGGCGGAGAGGTGGAGCGCGCGCTGAAGATCGTGGACGGCGTCATGCTGCTGGTGGACGCGAGCGAGGGGCCGCTGCCGCAAACGCGCTACGTGCTGATGAAGGCGCTCGAAGCGAAGCTCCCGCCCATTGTGGTCATCAATAAGATAGACCGGCCGGATGCGCGCATCCCGGAAGTTCTCAACGAAATCTACGACCTCTTCATTGACCTCGACGCCACCGAAGACCAGCTCGATTTCCCGGTGATCTACACCAACGCGCGCGCGGGGCTGGCGCATCGAGTGCCCGGCGACGACTCGCAAGACCTGCGGCCGTTGTTTGACGCCATCCTGAGCGACATCCCTTCTCCGGCCGGCGATCCCGAAAGCATCCTCCAGATACTCGTCGCCAACCTGGACTACAGCGACTATCTGGGGCGTCTGGCGATTGGCCGCGTGTTTGAGGGAACCCTGCGGTTGGGCGACCTGGTCGGCATCGTGAAGCTGGACGGCTCGCTCGAAACGACGAAGATCACCAAGCTCTATTCCTTCGAGGGCCTGAAGCGGGTGGACGAAACCGAAGGGCGGCCCGGCGACATTCTGGCCATCGCGGGCGTCGAAGGCATCACCATCGGCGAAACGGTCACCCACCCGGAAACGCCGCGCCCCCTGCCGCACGTCCCCATTGACGAGCCGACCATCGCCATGCAATTCACGGTGAACACGTCGCCGTTCGCGGGCCGCGAGGGCGCCTACGTGACTTCCCGTCATCTGCGCGAGCGGCTGGAGAAGGAACTGCTCACCAACGTCTCGATCAAGATGGAAGAGGCCGGCGGACCCGACTCGTTCAAAGTGATGGGCCGCGGGGAACTGCAACTTGCCATCCTCATCGAGATGATGCGGCGCGAAGGGTATGAGCTGGCCGTGGGCAAACCGGAGATTCTGACCAAGAAAATCAACGGAATACTTCATGAACCGCTGGAGCTGTTGGAAATTGACTGCCCCGAGACGTTCTTGGGCGTGGTGATGGAGAAGATGGGGACCCGCAAGGGCAAGATCGTGAAGATGGTGAACCACGGCTCGGGGCGGGTGCGCCTGGAGTTCCACGTACCCTCCCGCGGCCTGATCGGACTGCGCAGCGAAATCCTCACCGACACCCGCGGCACGGCCATCCTGAACGCGCTGTTCCACGGCTACATCGAGTGGCAGGGCGAGATTCCGTCCCGGCCTACGGGGTCGCTCGTGGCCGACCGTCCCGGCAGGACCACCGGCTATGCCATTTTCAATTTGCAGGAGCGCGGAGAAATCTTTATCACGCCGGGCACGGAAGTCTACCAGGGAATGGTGATCGGCGAGAACGCGCGCGACAAGGACCTCGACGTCAACATTGTCAAGGAAAAGAAGCTGACCAATATGCACGCCTCCGTCGCCGACGTGGCCATCCGCCTGGTTCCGCCGCGCATCCTGAGCCTGGAACAGGCCATCGAGTTCATCCGCGACGATGAACTGGTGGAAGTAACGCCGCAGTCCATCCGGCTGCGAAAGAAAATCTTGAACGCCAGCTTCCGGTGAGCTCTCCCGAAGCTCATCGAATCAAGGCCTTCCCGTCTTGGCCGGTTCGAAGTCCTCCAACCGCTGCGAAGTCGGAAAGCCGAAACTCTCGAATTCGAACTTCCCCCCAGTCCGATTTTGAAGGATGCGGTCCTGCGACGCAGGGTATACTTTGCTCGTGCGCACCATACTCCAACATCCCGGAACAGGGCTTTGGCGGCAACGCTTCTGGAGCGTGCTTGTCGGGTCAGCCCTGCTGCTGGGAGGGGCGCCAGCCAAAGCCGCTATTGAGCTTCGAACCATCGCCACCGGCCTCTCCTCGCCTCTCTACGTCACCCATGCGGGCGACGGAAGCGGGCGACTGTTTGTCGTAGAGCAAGGCGGCCGGATTCGGATACTCTCATCAGGAGCCATGCTGCCCACGCCTTTCTTAGACATTCAGGACCGCGTGCGTTCGGGCGGTGAGTTGGGTTTGCTGGGGCTGGCCTTCCATCCCCGTTATCCGGCCAATGGACGGTTTTTCTTGAACTACACGCGAAACGGCCCCGAGGGCCTGGAGACCGTCATCGCGGAATACGCCGTTTCTTCAGCGAATCCGAATCTGGCGAACCGGAACTCGGAGCGGATTCTGCTGCGGTTTGCGCAACCCTTCACGAACCACAACGGAGGAATGCTGGCGTTCGGGCAGGATGGGTTTCTCTATATAGGCACGGGCGATGGCGGCTCGGCCGGCGACCCGATGCGGAACGGGCAGAACGTCGAGACGCTGCTCGGGAAGATACTGCGGATGGACGTGGACTCGGGCGAGCCGTATGCGTCGCCTCCGGACAATCCTTTTGTCGGCAGAGCGGGCCGCGACGAGATCTGGGCCTACGGCCTGCGCAACCCCTGGCGGTTTTCCTTTGACCGCCTGACGGGGCGATTGATCGCCGGAGACGTGGGGCAAAATCGCCGCGAGGAAATTGACATCATCGTCAAAGGCGGCAATTACGGCTGGAACATCATGGAGGGAATGCTCTGCTTCTTGCCCTCGACCAATTGCAATCAAACCGGTTTGATTCTGCCGATCCACGACTATGGCCGCGACCTCGGCACGTCGGTCACCGGGGGCTACGTCTATCGCGGCAAGAGCGCGCCATCGCTCACCGGCAAGTATCTGTTCGGCGATTTCGGCTCGGGGCGCTTGTGGGCGCTGACGGAAACGACCGGCGGCCAGTGGGAGGCGGAGCAACTTCTCACGGCGGGCAACATCAGTTCCTTCGGCGAGGATGAAGCCGGGGAAGTGTACGTGGTGGACTACGGCGGCAGCGTGCGTCAAATCATCGAAAGCGGGGATCCGCAACCGGCGGTGAATCGCGGAGGCATCGTCAACGCCGCCTCCTTTCTTCCCGACGCGGTGGCTCCCGGCAAGATCGCCACGATCTTCGGCGCAGGGATCGGGCCGAATCAGGGAGTCGGCGCGCAACTTGATTCCTCGGGCCGCGTCAGCACCTCCACCGCCGAGGCACAAGTGTTTTTCGACGGGATTCCCGCGCCGCTCTACTTTGTGCGCGCCGATCAGGTCAACGCCCAGGTCCCTTATGCGATTGCCGGTAGAACCAGCACGCAGTTGCAGGTACAATATCGAGGCGCGCTGACAAGCCCGGTGACGCTGCTGGTGGCCGAAGCGGCTCCCGGCATCTTCGCGCAGTCCGGCGGGAGCGGTCAGGGAGCAATCTTGAATCAGGATACGACCCCCAACTCTTCTGCGAACCCGGCGCCACGCGGCTCCGTCGTGGTCGTCTATGCGACCGGCGAGGGGCAAACAACACCCGCCGGATCGGATGGGCGATTGGCTGAGGTTCCTTTTCCGCTGCCGTTGCTTCCGGTTTCGCTGGAGATCGGCGGCCTGGCGGCCGATGTTCTCTTCGCGGGATCTGCTCCCGGCTTTGCCGGCTTGTTGCAGGTCAACGCGCGGATTCCCCCCGGCGTCACGCCGGGCGCGGCGGTCCCGGTTTTGCTGCGCGTCGGAGGGGCATCGAGCCAGCCAGGCGTGACGGTGGCCGTCAATTGAACATTTTGTTGTGGGTCAATTTAGTGTAGCGCCGGCTTCCAGCCGGCTCTCTAGGCCGCTAAGATGGCGGTCCTACAACATGATTTGCTTGCAAAATGAAAGGAGAGAGAAATGAACCAGGAGGGCGGGCATGGTGGAGTCCGGCGGCTGTTGCGCACCAATCGCTGGTTGTGGATGGCCCCCAGCCTGCTGCTCTTCTGGATCATCGGGCAATTTGACAAGGCCAACATCTCCCTGGTGATCGCCAACCGGCCGTTTCAGGAAGAACTGAACCTGGTGGGACGCAATACCGAGTTGGGGGGATTGATGTCGGCGTTCTTCATCGGCTACGGAGCCTCGGTCTTCGTTTGGGGGTTCCTGGTGGACCGTTTTGGCCCGCGCCGTTGCTTGATGCTCGGTTCGGCAGGCTGGTGCGGAGCCATGCTCCTGATGTCGCGGGCTACGAGCCTGGAAGGCCTGCTGCTGGCTCGCTTCCTGTTGGGGGTGGCGGAAGGAAACATGTGGCCGGTCAGCAACTCGCTGACCAACCGCTGGTTTCCCGCGCACGAGCACTCCCGGGCGCAAGCCTTCTGGCTGACCGGCTCCACGCTGGGCACGGCCGTCGGCGTCCCGGTGGTTACGGCGCTGATGCTGGCCAGCGGCTGGCGCGGGATGATGGTGGCCCTGGCGGCGATCTCGTTGATCCCCATCGCCCTGTTTTCGTTCCTGGCGAACCGTCCCGCCGATCAGCGCGGCATCGGAACGGCGGAAGTGGAAGAAATCGAACGGCACGCCAAGAAGCACGCGGCGGTCGAGCGGATGAGTTTCGGGGAATTGCTGCGGAGCAAGTCGTTTTGGCTGATTGCCTGTGGCATGATCGCTTCGACGACCACGGTCTTCACGATGATCCAGTGGACTCCGAGCTTCCTGGTCTCCCAGCGGCTGCTCCCTTTCCAAACCATGTCCCGGTGGGTCACCGTCGGCTACGTGCTGGCGACCGCGACGATGGTGCTCGGCGGCGCGATCGCTGACCGCACCATGCAACGCGCCCGGACGGCGGCCTGGACGTGCTCCCTGTTTGCCGTGGCGGTGATTCCGGCGGCGCTGTTGCTCTCGCCCGTCGCGAGCGCCGTTCTCCTGGCCGCCCTGATCGGGACCAGCGCCACGACCGCCGCATTGAACGGTGCCCTCCTGCACACGCTGGTTCGGCCCGAGGCCATCGCGCGGGGGACGGGCATCTATACCGGGGTGGGCAACTTTCTTTCCGCGCTGGGTCCGGCGATCTTCGGCCGCCTGATCAATGCCTTGGACGGCGAGTATTGGGGCGGGTTCCTCTATCTGGCCCTGCTCAATGTGGCGAGCGCAGCTTGCTACTTCGCTTTGCACCGCATTTCCGCGCGCGCCACGCAACCGGCCGTGGCGGCTCCTTCCCAAGCAGCAATCGTGGAGAGCCGCCCGAGCGGCGTTCCGCTGCCGGAGCCATAGGAAAGTTTCGTTATTGCAACCGGCGGCTTTGGATGTTCGACGCCCGCTTCCCGCCATTTCATGGCAAAATCTTTGAATACGGGAAGTGGGTAACCGCATCTAATCCAGGAGCCCGCGTCCGGACGTTGATTTTCATTTCTTGATTTCCTGGCAGAGGCCCATGCAAGAACCAACGAATAATCCAACTCAGGTCTTTCGGGCGGAAACGCCGCGCCCGAGCGGGCTGTTCCAGAGCAAGAGTCCCGCGTGCGGGTTACCTCCCGACTTTGTGGAAAAAGCGGTGGGCCGGTTGGGATGGCTCGCACTGTTCTATGCCATTTCCCACCCCATCGTGCGGATCACCGAAGGCTTCAGCCCGTCGCTCGAAGCCGTGTATCACAGCGGGTACCCGCTCGTGGATTTCGCTCTGTTCGGCGGTGTCCTTTCCGGAGGCATCATCAGCGCGCTGACCTGGAGCCGCAAGGTCCCGCCCGCGTTGATGCTCGACCTCGGTTTGCTCTTTGAAGTGGTCGGCGCGTTTTGGATTGCTATCTGGGAGCACGGAATTCCGCCCTTGGCCGACTTGCCGTTTCGCGGGCTTTCCGGCATCGGCTTGTGGATCACGTTCTTTGTTCTGGTGGTTCCGAGCACGCTCGGCAAGACGGTCTTAGCTGCCTTCACGACGGTCTTGATGGGTCCTCTCGGCCTGCTGGTTTCTGGCCTGTACTACGGGAATCCCGCGCCTCCCGTCGGCCGATGGGTTGAATTCTTTTTTTCGAGCTTCCTGTTCGCAGCCTTTGCCATTGTTCTCTCCCGCTTCATTTACAACTTGGGATGCGACGTGACGAAGGCGCGGGAGATGGGGAGCTATAAGCTGGTCGAGTTGCTCGGCTCGGGCGGCATGGGGGAAGTGTGGCGCGCGGAACACCGGATGCTGGCGCGCCCGGCCGCCATCAAGCTGGTCCGCGCGGAAGTGTGCGGCATGAGCGACGGACACGCCGGCACCCTGCACCGGCGCTTCGAGCGTGAAGTCCAATCCACGGCGGCGCTGCGCTCTCCCCACACGGTGGCGGTGTATGACTACGGCACCACGGCCGATGGGTGCTTCTACTATGTCATGGAGCTGCTCGACGGCTTCGATCTGGAAAAGCTGGTGGAGCGCTTCGGTCCGCAACCTCCTGAACGGGTGATTTCTTTCTTACTGCAAGCCTGCGACTCTCTGGCGGAGGCGCACGGCGCCGGACTGGTCCACCGCGATATCAAGCCGAAGAATATGTTTCTGTGCCGCTTGGGGCTGAATTACGATTTCCTCAAGGTGCTCGACTTCGGTCTGGTGAAATCCGCCGTGCCGTCGGAAAGTTTTCAAGGCGGATTGACGCTCGACGGCACGACGACCGGAACCCCCGCCTACATGTCCCCGGAGATGGCCTTGGGCGATAAGACCGTGGATGCCCGCGCCGACATTTACTCGCTGGGCTGCGTCGCCTACTGGCTGCTGACCGGGCAGTTGGTCTTTGAGGGCAACACCCCGATGGCCGTGCTCGTGGCTCACATTCAAAATCCCCCGATCCCGCCCTCCGAGCGGACGGAACTCGAGATCCCCGAGGACCTGGAGCGGGTGATTCTCTCCTGCCTGGACAAAGACCCCGCCAAGCGCCCGCCGAGCGCGCAGGATCTGGCCCGCCTGCTCGAAGCCTGCCGCCTCGCGGGCGGTTGGGACCGGACCCGGGCGGAGGACTGGTGGCGGACCCACGCCCCTTCCTTGGCGGCTCCTCTTCCCGTGGGATTGCCGGCCGTCGCCAACTCCTAAGCCGATGCCTGCGCGCGGTCAGCGGCAACGCCACGCGCGACAGCTACTTGCTGAGACTCAAACTGCGTACGGGGTAAATGCTTTGCATCAGCGTGCGCTGTGCGAACGGTAAGTAAACCATTCCGGGCACGGCCAATAGAGCCAGGCCGTAACCAATTTTCTGCGCCAGCAGCAGAGGGGAAAAAGCCCACAGAGTGTCCAATAAGAACAGTGCGGGAAAGAGCCGCACGAACTTCTTTCCGGCAGCAGGGTGATCCAGCCCCACGGAGGAAAGCAAGTAAAGGCGTACAGAAACCCCGCACATGGCCGAGACGATTACCAGTGGCACACTGATCCCCGTACCAATCATCGCAATCCCTTCCAGGGCTTGTTGTAAGGACTCGGCCTTATACGCGGCTGCAGCATACAGCGCCAGGTAGCCGACTTGGATGGTGAGGAATAATGTGCGAGCCAAGCCGCGGGGCGCCGCGAATTCCGTCTCGGGGAGCAGGGCTGGTACTGGAGTCCGGGCCAGCGGATCGGCCGGATCGGAAGGCATGGCGGGTACGTCGGTCCCGATGTTGCTGAGTGGGGGGCTGGGGCGTTTCCCGGCACTGACCGCTTCCGAGTCCAACTCGCGCAGCAACTCCTCCGTGGAGGCAAACCGGTTGACCGGGTCCTTTTCCAGACAGCGAAGGATCAAAAGGTTGAGGCTTGCAGGCAGCCCCGGGGTAAGCTCGCTGGGCGGCCGCGGGATGTCCTGGATTTGCTGGAGGAGCACCGCCATGGGAGTATCGGCCTGAAAGGCGGGCGTTCCGGTCACCATCTCATAGAGCATCAGCCCGAATGAGTAGATGTCGGCGCGATGATCGGTGCGCTGGCCTCTGGCCTGTTCCGGGGCCATGTAGGCGGGCGTGCCGATGAGCGTGACGGTTTGCGTATTGGTTTCGAGCGACCGGGCGATGCCGAAATCCATGACTTTCACGTGTCCGTCCGGCATGACGAACACATTTTCCGGCTTCAGATCGCGGTGGACCACCGCCTGGCGATGGGCTTCCTGCAAGCCCTCGGCAATCTGGTGGGCCATGCCCAGGGTGGTCGTCAGATCGGGGCTGCTCCTCTTCTTCAAGAAGGCCCGCAAGCTTTCCCCCTCCACAAATTCCATCGTGATGTAGGCGATGTCTCCGACCCGGTTAAACTCGTGGAGGCGGCAAACATTCTTGTGAGTAATCTTGCGAGCCAGTAGTAGCTCATTCTTGAAGCGTTGCATGACGGCCGGATCGGCGGAAATCTCCGGCTTCAGGACTTTGAGCGCCACGATCTCCCCGGTCTCCCGGTCGCGGGCCTTGTACACGATCCCCATCCCCCCACGGCCTACTTCCCCCAGAATCTCGTAGCGGTCTGAAATTTGCGCGGGCAGCGCGGGGACTGGCGTCGCTGTCGAGGGGACCGCGATTTCAGAGATGCCTGACTGGAGAGGGTCCAGTTTACCCCATATTTCCCTATTGGTTTTTTCGGATTCGCTCAACAGGATGCTCCGCGCCCGATGAATCAGCCGAGGCTGCTCTCAATGACCGGTGCGTTCTCTTCCGTCACCACATTATATCCTCATCCAGGGAGAACCGCATTATTGAAGATCAACGCGAGAAACGGGGCGAGAAGCGCGTCCAAGCTACTGAAGACGGAGCCCGTGGCCGACTAGAAGAAGCCACGGAAGGGATGATAGAGTTGGTGGGAACGTTCTGGATCGCTCCACCGGATTCGAGCGGGCCGCTGCTCGGGGTGGAAGGCCCGCAGGTATGTCCAGCCGGCTCCATAGCAACGCCGCCGCATTCGCCGCGATGTTCACCGCCGCCGGGATGATCGCGCAGCAGGTCGGCGGAAAAGCCACGCGGGACGCTTTGTTTCTTTCCACATTTGACGTCACTTCGCTCCCCGCAATGTTCATCGGGGCGTCCGTGTTTTCCTTTGCGATGGTTCTCCTGTTCTCCCGCCTTTTGAGCCGCTTCGGGCCTGCTCGGGTTATGCCGATGGCTTTGGGCGCGAGCGGCCTGCTTCTGTTCGGGGAGTGGATGCTCGTGCTGGCCTACCCCAAGCTGGGCTCGATTGTGGTGTACCTCCACATGGCCGGGCTGGGAAGCGTGCTGATCTCCGGATTCTGGTCGGTCGTCAACGAGCAGTTCGATCCCCGCGCCGCCAAGCGGCAGATCGGCAAGATCGCCGCAGGAGCTACGTTCGGCGGCCTGCTGGGCGGGATCGTGGCCGAGCGCGTGGGGGATTCTTTTTCCGTCGCGGCCATGCTGCCGATTCTGGGAATGATCCATTTGTTCTGTGCCTGGAGAGTCCGGGGCGTGGAGATGCCGAGGACCGCGCCGGTCTCGCCCCCGGACCAAGACAGCGGAAGCGCCGGCCTTGGCCCGGAGCCGTCGCCGTGGGAAATCCTGCGGAAGGCCCCCTACCTGCGCAATCTGGTGGTTCTGACATTGCTCACCGCGATCAGCGACATCTGCCTGGATTATGTATTCAAGGCGCAGGCCGCTCGGGTCTATGGCCAAGGGGAAAACCTGCTGCGATTTTTCGCCATCGTCTACGCCACCGTCGCGGTGGGTACATTTTTCTTCCAGACCACGCTGAGCCGCCGCGCCCTGGAAGGACTCGGTTTGGCCAGAACCGTGGGGGCGCTGCCTTTGGTCGTGCTCGCGGGAGGCGTTGGCGCGATTGCCGTGCCCGGCCTGGCAAGCATCGCCATCGCGTGGGGCTTGGGGGCTGCCATCGGTGATTCGTTGTTTCGCTCCGGGTACGAGATTCTTTACACGCCGATTCCCACCCGGGAAAAACGTGCGACCAAGTCCTTCGTGGATGTGGGATGCGAACGGTTGGGAGACCTGCTCGGCGGCGGCATCATTGGGTTGGTTCTCCTGCTCGGCACGGCGATTGCAATCCCATCCGTGCTCGGTGTGGCGGTTTTTCTGGCCATCGTCGGGCTATGGTTTACCCGCCAACTGAACAACGGCTATATCGTGTCGCTCGAACGGGCGTTGCTGAATCGCGCTCTCGAGCTGGACTTGTCCGAGGTGCAGGACAGCACAACGCGTTCCATGGTCTTGCGCACGTTGCACAAACGGCCCGGCTCTTCGCTGGAGGCCGCCTTCACAGCGGCGCAACCAGGCGCCCGTCCCCAGGTCTACAAAACGGCGGGTCCGTTGCCGTCCGTGGGCACCCCGGCCGCCCCTCTCACGGCAGAATCGCAGCCAGCGGCTCCTCTCCTTGCGGATCCGGTTCTCCGCAAGATGGCGGGGCTGCGCTCCGGCAACGCCCAGACCGTCCGGCAAATTCTTCGCGAGCAATCTCCGTTAGAATTGACGCTGGTTCCGCAAGTGATTGTCTTACTGGCGTGGGATGAGATGGTGCTCGATGCGGTCGCAGCACTGCGCACGATGGCCCCTCAAATCACAGGCCAGTTGGTGGATGCGCTCCTCGACCAAGAACAGCCGTTCGCCGTGCGGCGACGCCTCCCCCGCGTCCTTTCTGCTGGCTCTTCGCAGCGAGCCGCCGAGGGTTTGTTCGCGGGATTGGCCGATAAACGATTCGAAGTCCGCTATCAATGCGGCGCCGCGCTCGCCGAGGTCACCGAACAGAACCCCGAAGTTCACATTGCCCCTCAGATGGCTTATGACGCGGTGCAACGCGAGGTAACCGCGGGGAAAAAAGTTTGGGATACGCATCAGCTTCTGGACCGCACCGAGGGTCAATACGGCCCGGCTTTCGCCGGCCTGCTCCGCGATCGCACCAGCCGCAGCCTGGAGCACGTGTTTCGGCTCTTGTCGCTCGTGTTGCCCAAGGAACCGCTGCGGATTGCCTTTCGCGGGTTGCATACCGGCGACGAGAACCTGCGCGGCATCGCGCTGGAATATCTGGAAACCGTATTGCCGTCCTCCGTTCGGGAGCCGCTCTGGCCCTACCTGGAGGACCATCGTCCGGCACCGCGACCCACGCGTTCTCCGGAAGAAACCCTGGCTACCCTCATCGGCGTCCACGAGTCCATCGAACTGAACCTCGCCGAGTTGCGAAAAAGGTTGGAAGCGGAACCAAAACAGGCCGAATTGCGGTAATCCAGAAACGCGCGCCCGCGTTTCAGCGCCTGTCGGAAAGATTGCGAGGGCTATTCCGGTTCAGCAGCGATACCGCTTCCTGGCCGGCAGCGGGCACTCCGACTTTACCATCGCGGACGATATCCCGTGCGGTCAGTTCCCGTCCGTAGATTTCCTTATTCGCGCCGTTATCCTGCCGCAAGGTAGAACCCTCCAGGGAGATGCCCGCAAACAGTCCCCGGGAACGCGAGTAAGTCAGGATCTCCGCCTTCATTACGATGTCAGTTTGAGCAGCAGCCGTGCGTCCCTTGGGTCCAGCGGCGGCAGAGGCATCGGCGCCCAGTTTTACCTTGCTGCCCAGCACCGATTCGGCGCCTTTGGGATTCATAACAAGCAGGACGAAGTCGGTTGCTTGCCCGCCCAACTGAAGCCCGATGTTAGCGCCCTCCAGAGCAAACATGGCCGGCGCACTCCAGGAGCCAGTGAACTGCGGGCCGCTGCGACAAAAGATCGCGCCCCGGCCGTAGCTTCCGCCGATCCCGATGGCGAACTTCTTGACCGAGGGAAAGACGATTACGCATTCAGCGCGATCAATCAAGTCAGCGGGAATATTGTCGGGGATGTCCAGAATTTCCTGCAACACTTGCCCACTCTCCCGCAGACGTTCTTCCTCCTTGCTCTCGTCTTTCGCCAGCAAGGGGAGCGCAACGAGAACCATAGTAAAGAGAACTGCCAGTCCCTTCCTCATTGTATCCTCCTCAACCGAACAACGTTTTTGTAGTGCTCTGTGAAACTAGAAACGGAACAAATTGAACAGCATCGTATCCTGAATTCCCATCCCCCTAAAGGACGGCAGGAAGGCCTGTGTGACCACAGGCCCCCCCGCCAAAGAGGGTGTGCTCGTTGCCCTATTGGGGTATGCGGAACAGCATGGCCGTCGCGCCGATCACGTCGCCCGATACCACCAGTTCGACGCGGCGGTTCCTTTGACGGCCTTCCGCCGTATCGTTAGAAGCCACCGGCGTTGTTTCACCGAATCCCCGCGCAGTCAGGTTGTTGCTTGCAATGCCCTGCTGCAGGAAATAGTCGCGCACCGCGCCCGCCCGGTTTTCCGACAACTGCTGATTGAATTCGTCGCTGCCTACGCTGTCGGTGTGCCCCTCCATCTCCAGCTTCAATTCCGGATGTGACAAGACGATGCCGGAAATTTTTGCGAGCTTCTCCCGTGCCCCGGATCGCAACGTATATTTCCCGAAATCGAAGAGAACGTCGGACATGTTCACGATCAATCCCCGCGCGGTATCGCGTGTTTCCAGAATCAGGTTCAATTGGCGCAAGAGTTCCGCGCGCAGCGCTGCCTTGTCGTCTTCGGCTTTCTGCCGGAGGCGGTCGGCCTCCGCAGCAGCTAAGCGTGCTCTTTCCGCTTCGGCCTGCGCGGCCTGTTGCTGGGCAAGAGCAGTGAGGCGCGCAGCATCCGCATCGGCCTTCTGCCTTGCCGCAAGATTTGCGGCGACCTGGGCCTCCTGCTTTGCGCGCTCGGCAGTTGCCCGCTCCGCTTCCGCCTGGGATCGTCTCTGGGCCTCGGCCGCAGCCTCGGCTTTGGCGCGCGCTTCCCGTTCCGCTGCGGCGCGTCGCTCGGTGGCTACCTGTTCTTCTTCCCTACGCTTCACCGCGATCATCCGCGCATCTTCAGCGGTCTGCGCGGCTTCTCGAGCCGTCATCACAACAGGCTTTTTCCCTGCTTTACGTGCTTGATACGCTTCGGCCTGCTGCAGCAGTTTCTCAGCTTTTTGGAAGGTCTCGCCGGCGTACCTGTCGGCCCAAGCCCATTGGGCGAT